>JANXRM010000442.1 GCA_025353015.1 Hyphomicrobiales bacterium | reverse complement strand
AGACGACAGAGACGACAGAGCCGGCGTTACCGCTCAATACGGCGCCGGTGGCCTGAGCAAGCGTGCGCACCGTGATGCGAGTCGGCAACGTCACCGCGAGAAGGGCTGGATCGGCCGCGTTTGCCGCAGACGTCAGGCGCGCGTAGCCATTGACGACCTCGATCGGCAGCACGACGCCTGAGAGCGTCGCATTGATATTTTCGGCGGCGATGCGCACACGGGCATCGACGCGGGTGCCGTTCGGTCCGGCTTCAAGGAAGGCATCGACAGCCGCCGGGTTGGAAGAAAGCCGGATGCCGAAAACGAGGCGGGCGCTGAACTGCGCACTGATCGAGATCGGTGCACTGCCGTCGATGTCGAGCAGTGTCGAGATGCCAGGAATGCCAGCGATGCTCGGCACGCCGATTGCCGGCAGGTTGAGTGCGAGCGTCTTGTTCAGCGTCAGCTGGGGCGGTGCGTAGCTGATCGTCCACACCAGCTCTTTGTTGACGGCGTTGTAGGCGAGCTGGACGTAGTTGCCAGCCTGATTGAGCGCCTCGATGACGAACTGGTTGATCTTGCGCTTGAGCTCGGCAAGGTTCGTAAAGACTTCCTTCTCCACCTTCTCGACTGCCTGCACCAACTTGTCGATCGCCGTGTTGATCTTGGAGATCGGCTGGTCGACGATGGGGAGGCCGCGGCCGAGGATCGAGAAATCAGCGATCTTCTGGAGCGCCTGCTGCACGTCTCGCAGTACGTCGATCCACTTGTCGATCTTCATCTGCAGGAAATCGGCGAGCTGATCGACGCCCGTGAAATCCACGCCCCAGGTGCCAGCATGACCGACCGCGGTGTCGAAGATGTCGGCCGATCTGAACCCGAACGAAGCGTTTGGCGGCAGCGAGAGTAGCCCGGTCAGTTCTTCCGGTAGCGCGACCTTGAACGTGATCGTCGCGGTGCCTTCCTTGACTTTCGTGAATTGGTTGACGAAGGCGTTGGTCGGATTGCCGTTGGCGTCCGTCTGCTCGAGCGGCGGAATGTCCGAAAGCCGCAGGTTGGTGCCAATCATCTGCTCGCGGACGCGGCCACTGATGTTGACGTTGGCGTCCGGAATATTGATCGCGAGGAGGCCAAGGTTGGCCGTGCCCTTCACTTTGCCGGTGACGGTGAATTTGTCCTCGACGACCAGCTGATTGACGTAAAGACGCTCGTCGAGGGTCGAGGCGCCCATCTGGATTGCGCGCTGCGGCGTGCTTTCGAGCGCATCGACCGACGCATAGATGCCGAGGGTGAGGCCGGCTTCGAGGCCATTGATTTCGGGTAGCCTGGCAGGGGTCGTGATGCGGATCGAGGCAACGCCGCCGATTCCGGTGAAGGAAAGTTTGCCGTTGCTCGACAATGACGCGTAGACGCCCCTGTCGCCACCGAGCGCTTCCAGGCGGTCGTTGAGGCCACGCAAGGCGATATTGACGTCGTCGACGATGTCGCGGGCACTCGTCACCAGCTTGTCGCGTTTGACCGTGACGCGCTCGGTGATGATGTCGTCGACGGTGATGACGAATGGGACCGTGTCATCCGACCCGGAGTTATAGAAGTCCGGGACCAACAGGCCGGTCGCCGTCACGACAGGCGCAACGACGCCGTCATCTCCGAAACCGAGATCGATGACGGCGCTGTCGAGGCGGTCGGCGGCGAAGGCGATCGAACTGGCAGCAGGACCATTGCCCACGAGTGCCAAACGCTGCTGGCCATCGACGTTGCGCAGTTCGGCGCGAATCGCCGTCGGGTCGAGGCCGGCCGCCCGCAAACCCTGCGCCAATGCATTGTTTATATCGGCGACGAGATCGGTCCGGCTGGAGTTGGTTGCGGTCGCGACACGCGGTAAAACCACCTCGACGGGTGTCGTGCCGTTGACGATCAGATCGAACTTGGCACTGCTGACAGTGCGCCCATCGGCCGGTGCCTGACGCAAGGCGATCAGGACTGCGCCAGTGTCCGGCCCGATCCGGACGCCGAACCCGAGATCCAGCGCGGTCGAGCCCGAGAGGTTGAGGAGGCCGTATAGCCGAACGAGCTCAAGCGTTGTGAAATTCGTATCAGACTGGAACTGAAGATCGCTTGCCGGGTCATTCTGAGCCGTGAAGCCAAGCGAGATCTGTAGTTCGTCGGTGGATTTCTGGTAGCTGCCGAGGATCTTGGCCGGATCGGCGCCGGGAACCGCCTCCAGCAGCTCGATCATTTGCTTGAAAGATGTGAACTTCGGCGCGCCGCCTGCATCGCGGAGCGCGTCGAGCACCTTGGCCTTGAAGTGAGCTTCGAGGTCGAAGCGGGTATCGAGCAGGTCGTTGGAGAGTGGTAGCGTCAAATGGCGGAGCTGGCTCCGCGAGACGTTCTCGACCAGGACGTCGACACGCTCGATGTAGTTGATCAGATTGGCCGCACTGATCCGTGAGAGCTGCTCGAGATCGGTTGCGTCCGTGCCGGTGATGGTGAT
>JANXRM010000435.1 GCA_025353015.1 Hyphomicrobiales bacterium | reverse complement strand
CCAGGTCCGAGTGCAGCGACATCCGTCGGTCGTCCTCTTGCGGCGCAGAATGGTTAACCGAATCTTTCCATCAATTGGTTGACGAATGGTTAATTTCAGCGGCGTGCCGAATGCGCTAGTGCACTCGCTGTCCTTACATCCTAAAAAGGAGAGGGTTCGGGAGACACGTCTCCCGACAGGGTGCGGGACTGGTCCCGCTCGCGGAGCGACTTTCGAGGGTTCGGGCATGGCAAAGAAGACGACGGGAAAGAGCGGCGACGCCTCAAAGAAGGGCACCGCTGGCGAGGGCGCTGGCAAAGGGGCGGGTTCTCCGAAGGACAATGCCCAGCGCGCCGAGCGCGGTTTCCTGCGCGGCTTGCAGAACTACGGCGATGCCGATTTCTCGGTCTACATGCGCCGCGCCTTCGCCAAGTCGATGGGTTTTTCCGCCGATGAACTGAAACGGCCGGTCGTCGGCATCGCCAACACCTACAGCCAGTTCAACCCGTGCCACCGGCACTTTCCCGAACTGGTGGAAGCCGTGAAGCGCGGCATCAATTCGGCGGGCGGGCTGGCGCTGGAATTCCCGACCATCTCGCTGCATGAATCGACGCTGGCGCCAAACTCCATGAAGTTCCGCAACCTGATGGCCATGGATACCGAGGAGATGATCCGCGGCCAGCCCATGGATGCAGTTGTGATGCTGGGTGCCTGCGATAAAACCGTGCCCGCACAGTTGATGGGCGCGGCCAGCGCCGGCAAGCCCGCCATACAACTCATCGGCGGCCCGCAGATGACCGGCCGTTACCGCGAGCACCGGGTGGGGGCGTGCACCGATTGCCGCAAGTTCTGGGTCGAATTCCGCGCCGGCCGCATGCAGCCCGCAGAAATCGAGGAAGCGGAGGGGCGCCTCGTTACGACGTCGGGCAGTTGCGCTGTCATGGGCACCGCCTCGACGATGGCAGCTATCGCTGAATCACTCGGCATGACATTGCCGGGAACCGCCGCCATTCCGGCTGTCCACGCTGACCGTATCCGCGCCGCCGAGGCATCGGGGGCCGCCGCCGTGCGCCTGATCAAGCTCGACATCACGCCGGACAAGATCATCACGCAAAAGTCGGTCGATAACGCGACGCGCGTGCTGCTGGCACTCGGCGGCTCGACCAACGGCGTCATCCATCTGGCGGCGATCGCGGGCCGCTGCGGCGTCAAGCTCGATCTGCATCGCTTCAACGAGCTCTCCGACACGACGCCGGTGCTGGCGGCGGTCAAGCCTGTCGGCAACGAGTTCTACATGGAGGATTTCTACGCGGCGGGCGGCATCGGCGCCATTCTCAGGGAATTGAAACCCTTGCTGCATCTCGATTGCATGACGGTAACAGGCGAAACGCTTGGGCAACGGCTCGCGGCGGAGGAGGGCGCCTATGTCGACCGCCGCGTCATCAAGCCAGCCTCCGACCCGATCGAGCCGCAGGGTGGCCTCGTCGCGCTCTTTGGCTCACTCGCACCCGATGGCGCCATCATCAAGCGCTCGGCGGCAGACCCGAAACTATTCGAGCGGACGGCGCGCGCCGTGGTGTTCTCGTCGCTGCAGGACATGGCGGCCCGCGTCGATGCGCCCGATCTCGACGTCACCGAGGACGATATCCTGATCCTGCAGAACGTCGGGCCGGCGTCACCCGCAGGCATGCCCGAAGCAGGCTTCCTGCCGATCCCGAAGAAGCTGCTCGCCAAGGGCGTCAAGGACATGCTGCGGCTCTCGGATGCGCGCATGTCGGGCACGGCCTATGGCACCATCGTCCTGCATGTGGCGCCGGAAGCCGCCGTCGGCGGCCCCCTGGGGCTCGTACGGAATGGCGACAAGATCAAGCTATCGGTGAAGAACAAGACGCTCGATCTCCTGGTCGACGCCGCCGAGCTTGCAAACCGCCGCACCGAATGGGCGAAGACCAAAGCCATCATGCCCGAGCGCGGTTACGACAAGCTGTTCCGCGAGACGGTGATGCAGGCGCCCGACGGCTGCGATTTCAATTTCCTGCGGAAAATGTGACGGGAGGACGGCGTGGCGACAGCACGATCCGTATAACGTTGCTGTCAGCGACCGCTTGCGGTTTTTGGCGCGACTGCCGATACGATCAGTCGGTTTCCCGATGCCATGCACACCGCGCAAACCGCTTTCGGAGATGAGAATGCACGCACTTTCGCACCCCTTCCTGTTCGGTGGCGGCGCCATGCTGCTGCTGATCGGTTTCTGGCTTTGGCGGTGGGCTTCGCGCCACGACCTTGGCCTGAAAGGTCTCGCCGTCGATGCTGCTTGGCAGGTCGCCAAGAATAAGGGGAAGCTCTCGGCGCTGGCACAATCGGATGCGGCCAACCGAGTAAAGGACCTGCAAGCCGAAGGTTCGAACGTCGGCAAGGCGAAGAAGGCGGCCGGCTTCGCGGCGCGCCATGCCATGGCGAAGGTGGCAAGTCTCGCCGGGTTGGCCGGCATGCTCGCCGGCGCGGTGCTTTTCGCCCTGTCGTTCTACTTGAAATAGAGCGTTCTACTTGAAATAGAGCGTTCCACCTGAAATGAGCGTTCCACCTGAAAGAGAGCCGGCGGCGTTCTCTGCAGCGGTCGGCGGCGCGCTGGTTCATACTGTGGTGCAGATGCCGGCCGGTCTCGATGCTCCAAGGCCGGCCGGCCGAGGCGTCCGATTACTGCGCCGTTGACAGCTTGGTCGGTACGATGCGCTGGACTTTGATCTTCTCGCGATCGATCAGCTCACCGACCTTGGGCGAGATCACGTTTTTCCAATGGTCGCTCTCGTAGACGGCCTTGTAGAGCCGCACCTTTTCTTCCTCGCTTGTGAAGCGGCGCATCCAGACATAAACGCTTTCGTCGGTCTCGCCGCGGAAACTGCCGGTGATGACGGCGCCCTTGGAGATCTGGAAGGGAATGATCTCCTCCTCCATGCATTTCAGCCAGGCCGCCATTTTGCCCGGGCGGATCGTGTATTGCCGCAGTTCATAGAATGCCGTCATTTGTGTGCTCCTATGTTGGTTGGTGGGTCACTTCGTAGGTTGGGTCAAGCTCTTGCGCGACCCAACAACTTCGGGGGGAACGAGTGATGTTGGGTCGCGCAAGTGCAGTGCTTGACCCAATCTACAAGTGCGCTCTCGTATCCACGCGCCGGTTGCGTCATGCCGAAGGCGTGTCTTCGACACGACCGGCAACCGAAGGCGCGTTCAAGATAACGTGCATTTGCCGTTGTTGATGACGGTCACGTCGCGTTCTTTGAGGCGGGCGCGGAACGAGACGATTTTGCCGTCCTGCCAGATGTCCGTGATGATGGTCTCGCCGGGATAGACGGGCGAGGAAAAACGCACATCGAAGCCGGTGATCTTGGTGTGGTCGTACTTGCAGACCGATTGCAGGACGGCCCGGCATGTGGTGCCGTAGGTGCAGAGCCCATGCAGGATCGGCACGGGAAAGCCGACGCGCTTGGCAAGCTCGGGATCGGCGTGCAGCGGATTGCGGTCGCCGGACAAGCGATAAAGCAACGCCTGATCTTTCCGCGTTTCGAGCGGCACCGACAGGTCGGGCTTTCTGTCCGGCAGCTTGTGCGGTTCCGGCCCCGAGCCGTTGGGACCACCGAAACCACCGTCGCCGCGCGCAAACGTGGTCGAGACGTTGGTGAAGACGGGCTTGCCGTCCTTGGCCGAGCGCGCCGCGATTTCCGTATAGATGACGGCGCCTTTGCCGGGGCCTTTGTCATAGGCTTCAACGACGCGGCTGTCGGCGATCAATTCGCCTTCGGGTTCGAGCGGCCGGAAGAGTGTCAGCCGTTGTTCCCCGTGCACGACCTTGGTGTAGTCGTAACCACAGTCCTTGAGCAGCGGCACGCGCGTCAGCACCGAGGCCATGCTCGGCACGGTTTTGAGTTTGGTCCGCTCGTAGGTGTAGGCAAGCTCGTTCTCGTCATAAGGGTCGCGGCTCATGCCGACGCCCACCGCATAAAGCATCGTGTGCAAGTCGGTGTAGGTGAAGCGGTCGCCCGAGCGCTTCAGCCCCATCAGCTTTTCATAGTTGAGTGCCATTGTTCGAGATCTCCTTTGAATTCCCCTGTCACTTGTCCCCGCACTCGCGCGGGGAAAGGCCAAGGGTGAGGTGAGGGGCTCCAAGCGCGTACTTGTGACCGGCCGGGCTCAACGGCAAAGCTGGCGTCGTACCGTTGGGCCAGGAACAATCAAGGGCCATCGGTTGCGATCCTGCCAAGACATCTCCCCGAGGACTTGATCGGTCCATTGATTGCACATGGATTGCACGGACAAAAGCTCCCTTCTGCCGGGATCATCAGCCCGCACCCATCACAGCCTTGACCTCGAGATATTCTTCGATGCCGAAGTGGCCCCACTCGCGCCCGTTGCCAGATTGGCGGTAGCCGCCGAACGGGGCCTTCGCGTCGGCGGGCGCCATGTTGATGGTCACCATGCCGGCGCGAATGCGGGCGGCCACGCGCTTGGCGCGGGCGATGTCGCCACCGGAGACATAGCCGGCGAGCCCGAACGGGTGGTCGTTGGCGATGCGGATGGCGTCGGCGTCGTCCTCGTAGCTCATGATGGCGAGCACGGGCCCGAAGATTTCCTCGCGCGCGATGGTCATGTCAGGCGTCACATTCGCGAACACGGTGGGCTTGACGAAGTACCCCTTGGCGAAACCATCAGGGCGACCGAGGCCGCCCGTGACCAGTGCCGCGCCGTCCTTGATGCCGGCCTCGACCAGCGCCTGGATCTTGCCCCACTGCAGCGCCGACACGACAGGCCCCATCTCGGTCTCCGGTTTCGCGGGATCGCCGACCTTGATGGCCTCAGCGACGGCCTTGGCGATGCGTGCCGCGTCGGCCATGCGTGCCTTGGGGACCAGCATGCGCGTTGGCGCGTTGCACGACTGCCCGGAGTTCCGGAAGCAGAGCTTGACGCCCTCGGTCACGGCCTTCTCC
>JANXRM010000357.1 GCA_025353015.1 Hyphomicrobiales bacterium | reverse complement strand
GCCCACACCCAGACCGGTGATGGCAGCGCCATGGCGCTGCGCGCCGGCCTGCCGCTGCAAGACATGGAATTCGTCCAGTTCCACCCGACCGGCATCTACGGCGCCGGTTGCCTGGTTACCGAGGGTGCGCGCGGCGAAGGCGGCTATCTCGTCAATTCGGACGGCGAGCGGTTCATGGAGCGCTATGCGCCATCCGCCAAGGATCTGGCGTCGCGTGACGTGGTCTCGCGCGCGATGACCATCGAAATCCGCGAAGGCCGCGGCGTCGGCAAGAAAAAGGACCACATCTTCCTGCACCTCGATCATCTCGATCCCAAGGTGCTGCACGAACGGCTGCCGGGCATTTCCGAATCGGCAAAGATCTTCGCCAATGTCGACGTCACCCGCGAGCCGATCCCGATCGCGCCGACGGTGCATTACAATATGGGCGGCATTCCCACCAATTATCACGGCGAGGTGGTGACTTTGAAGAACGGCGAGCCCGATACCATCGTGCCCGGCCTGATGGCTTTGGGCGAGGCGGCCTGCGTCTCCGTGCACGGAGCGAACCGGCTGGGCTCGAACTCGCTGATCGATCTCGTGGTGTTCGGCCGCGCCGCTGGACTTCGCGCCGCCGAGACAACCGAGAAGGGCTCATCGCACGCCGACCTGCCGCCCGACGCGACGGACCTCGCGCTGTCGCGGCTCGACCGGTTCCGCAATGCCAGCGGCGCCACGCCCACGGCCGATCTGCGCATGAACATGCAGCGCCTGATGCAGTCGAACTGCGCCGTGTTCCGCACCAGTCAGGTCCTGGAAGAAGGTGCCACCAAGATCATCGACATCTGGAAGGGCACGTCTGATATCCGCGTCTCCGACCGCTCGCTGATCTGGAACTCCGACCTGATCGAGACCCTGGAATACGACAATCTGATCTCACAGGCCGCCGTCACCATGCTCTCGGCGGAAAACCGCAAGGAAAGCCGCGGTGCGCACGCGCACGAGGACTTCCCCAATCGCGACGACAAGACCTGGATGAAGCACACCCTCGCCTGGGCGGACGATGCCAAATGCGCGATCAAGATCGACTATCGCCCCGTGCACACCTACACCATGACCAACGAGATGAAGTACATCGAGCCGAAAGCGCGCGTGTATTGAGAAAAGGCGGCCGTGGGCGCGGTTCTCCATCCGGACCCTGCCCACGACCTCGAGGATCGCCTCATGGACGCTAAAACCTTCAAGGACGCAGAAGCGGATCTCGACGCTGTGATGGACGCGGCCGTCGAGAACCATGAGCCTGTCATTGTCACCCGAGAGGGCAAGCCGGCTGTGGTGATCATGTCGCTTGCCGATTGGAACGGTTGGCAAGAGACGATGCATCTGATGCGCAATCCGACCGCCTACCAGCGGCTAAAGGAGTCCATTGCACAAGCTGACCGGGGGGAACTGGTCGAAAAAGACCTTAAAGTGTTGCAACGGTTGGCCGAGACAAAGGCGCCAAAGGCCGCCGAATGAAGCTCGCTTTCACGCCAATCGCCTGGAAGCAGTACACCAACTGGCAGACACAAGACCGCCGAACGCTGAAGCGGATCAATACGCTTATCGAAAGTTGGCGCCGGACACCATTCGAAGGTATCGGGCAACCGGAGCCATTAAAGCACGATCTCGCCGGCTGGTGGCCACGCCGCATCGACCAGGAGCATCGGCTCGTCTATCGTGTGGAAGGAATATCTCCCGATCAGACGCTGGTGATTGCCCAATGCAGCGGGCACTATTGACGTTGAAATCTCGACGCCCCAGCCGGTAGCGATCTTGACCAGCCGACGAAACGCCTTCGATCTGGAGACCATGAATGACAATAATCCCGACTTCATTGACACGCCTGGTTTGCGCGACCGCAATCGCAACGGCTATGGCATTCGCCTGCATCTCGACAACGCCGGCAACGGCACAAACCCAATCCAAGGGAACGTCCATGACCACCACCGCTTCAGGCCTACAAATCACCGACGGCACCGTTGGCACCGGGGCTTCCCCGAAGACGGGCCAGCGCTGCACGATGCACTACACCGGCTGGCTCTATAAGGACGGCGTCAAGGGCGCCAAATTCGACAGCTCCGTCGACCGTGGCCAGCCGTTCGATTTCGTCATCGGCGTCGGCCAGGTCATCAAGGGCTGGGACGAGGGCGTCGCTTCGATGAAGGTCGGAGGCAAGCGGACGCTCATCATCCCGGCAGAGCTCGGCTACGGCGCCCGCGGCGCCGGCGGCGTCATCCCGCCCAACGCCACACTGATGTTCGACGTCGAGTTGCTGGGACTACAGTAACGCGCGCGTGGCCGATCGGCTGAACTGGATGTCGCGCGCAGCAAGACGCTGAAAGTCGACACCTGATCCCTGGCCTGATAGTCTGCTATCGTCGGGCCGGGAGGGGATGATGGCGCGTTTTGTGAGCGGTCTTGTTGCTGCGTACATGCTGGCGTTCGGACTAGCGCTGCCGGCTTTGGCCCCGGCGATTGGTGGCGATGAACAAATATCCGCTTCAGATGCCGAAGCGGCTGCATCGAAAAATATGCTGCAGCGTCCGCTTCCGGCGGCTAAAGCCAGAACCCGGCCCACCGAAGGCGAGACAGCGGCACGCGAGACAGCGGCACGCGAGAAAATTGCAAGCGAGACGGGCGCAAAGAGCACGACACGGGCCCGCTATGACTGCGCGCTGGTCGGCCGCAAAATCCTCAATGATAACGGCGTGCAAGTCTCCGACATCGTCGTCGCAGGCGTCGTTGCCGGCGTCGTTGGCATGGCCATCGTCGCGGGCGCCAAGGAAGAAAACGCGAGGAACGAGGCGCGGAATGCCGAGATCAAATGCCTGGCGTCGCATGGCCTGAGGCAACAGGGTCTATGCGCCTGCCCGCAAATGTCGCATTGCCGGGGCTCTTGGGCCCGCATGCAGTGCAATGAACTGAAAACACTCTGCCGCGACACGCCGAGCAACAAGGTCTACGAGAAGAATAGCTGCGCCAAGCTAAAGAAGCTGGTTGGCGGGTTCTGACCTCGCCGTTGCGGCGAGTAACGCTCGTCGTGACGATAGCGCTGACACTGGTGGCTTGCGACCAACATCACCCGTATTGTCCCACTCGGCTTTCTGCTAAGTTCGGCTGCTTGAAGGAGAACCGCTCCCGTGGCCAAGGCTCCGCCGACCGCATCGCAAACTGCAGCTCCACCAGACGCTGACTCTGACGTCACCGATAGCCGCATCGCGCCCGACCCGTTGTCGGCGGTGTTGCCGGCACTGTCGGCGTTGGGCGCCATCGCCTCGATCGCCACAATCCACTGGGTCGGCCAGGATAAATCGGCTGAACGCGCACGCGCCCGGCGCAAAGCGGGTGTCGCGCTGCGCGATCTCGAATCCTGCTGCATGGGGCTGCAGGAAATCTTCAAGCGCCTGCATCGCAACCCGAAACTTTTCGGCGGCGAGGGGGCGGCCGTGACGTCGCCGCTGAAGTTCGGCGTGCACGGGCCGCGCATCGATCAGGCGACGGCGCGCACCTATCATCAGTTGATGAACGATATCGCTTCTATGCTGGTGCTGGCGTCGCAGAATGCGTTCGACGTGATGTGCGCCATCGAGGACGGCGAGATCACCGTGCCGGAGCAACTGTTCTTCGGCTTCGGCGAACAACAGGACCGCTTGAACAAGCTGATCCAGAACCGCGCCACGCTGAAACTCTCGGTGGAGACGGGGCTGGACGTCGCCGACAAGCTCGCTTGGCTCGTCCGTGAATTGAAGAAGTGCAAGATCGAGTAGGGCGGTTTCTCGCGCTCAATAGCGACCCACTGGCAAATCCGGCAAAACCTCGAACGACGCCGAGATCTGACGCACGATCTCGTTCAGAACGAACCGGCCGCGGCGGGTGGCGCGAATCCGGGCATTCCCCACGCGCTCGATCATGCCAAGGTCCTCCAACCGCGCGATGGCCTGCGACGACGGACGAACGCCGCCGATGCGTGCAAGGCGGTCGAGATCGATCCCCTCCCCAAGCCTGAGCCCCATCAGCAGCAGTTCGTCGCCAGCGTCGGCGCGGGTCAACGCGTCGTCCTCGACCAGACCATGGCCCTGGAATTCCACCGCTGCCGCCCAGGCTTCCGGGTTGCGTTCGGTCGCGAACGCCCGGCGTTGGCCCTCGACGATCAGCCGCCCATGCGCGCCAGGCCCGACGCCGGCATATTCGCCATAGCGCCAATAGACGAGGTTGTGCCGGCTTTCCTCGCCGGGGCGCGCGTGGTTCGAGATTTCGTACGCGGGTAGCCCCTTAGCTTCAGTCAAGCCCTGGGTGATCTCGTAAAGCGCATCCGCCAAGTCAGGATCAGGAATGACGAGCTTGCCGGCTTTGTGCAGTGCGGCGTAGGGCGTGCCATCCTCGATCGTCAGTTGATAGAGCGAGAGATGGTGCCCCGCGATATCGAGCGCGCGGGACAGTTCCGCTTCCCAGTCCGCAGCAGTTTGCCGTGGCCGCGCGTAGATGAGATCGAACGAGAAGCGATCGAACGTGCGGCGCGCGATGTCGATCGCCGTCATCGCCTCGGCCACATTGTGCAGGCGGCCGAGGGCCTTCAAGTCGGGATCGTTCAGCGCTTGCACGCCGAGCGAAACGCGGTTGACGCCGGCCATCCGGTAGCCACGAAAGCGCTCGGCCTCCACGCTCGAAGGATTGGCTTCGAGCGTGATTTCCGATTGCGCCTCCATGGGCCACAGACGCGCGATCTCATCCAGGATTACGGCGACAGTTGCCGGTTGCATCAGCGACGGCGTGCCACCGCCGAAGAATACGCTGTGCACGGGACGCGGCGGCGCCAGACTCGCGAAATGCTGCAATTCGCGCAGGTATGCGGCGAGGAACCGCGCCTCGTCCCAGCCGTTATGGCGAACGTGACTGTTGAAATCGCAATAAGGACATTTCTGCGCGCAGAACGGCCAATGGACGTAGACGGCAAAGCCGGGGTCAGCATCCCTTGGCCCCAGTGCGCTCATGTGAAACACGCATCGACAAACAGCTTGAAGGCGCGGGCGCGATGCGAGATCGCGTGCTTCTTTTCCGGTGACATTTCGCCGAAGGTTTCCGTTTCACTTTCGGCCAGAAACATCGGATCGTAGCCGAAGCCATGTGGCCCCCGCAGTGGCCAGACGAGGGTGCCGAATACCCGGCCTTCGAACACGCGCGTTGTCCCGTCAGGCCAGGCGATACAGAGAGCTGCCGTGAAATTGGCGCGCGGGCCGGGCGCGTTCCAACCGCCCTGCGCCGTCACCGCATCGGCGACCTTCTGCATGGCAACCGCAAAATCCTTCGACGGGCCGGCCCAGCGCGCCGAATAGACGCCGGGATCGCCACCGAGCATCTCGACTTCGAGGCCAGAGTCGTCCGAGAGCGCGGGGAGACCCGTGGCATTGGCGCTGTGCCACGCTTTCAGCCGGGCATTGCCGGCGAAGGTCGTTTCCGTCTCCTCCGGCTCGGACACGCCGAGCGTTCCCGCCGACACCGCCTCGACACCAAACGGCCGTATGAGATCGTTGATCTCGCGGATCTTGCCGGGGTTGTGGCTTGCCACCACCAGCTTCTGGCCTCGGACCAACCTCGGTGCCACGCTCATGTCAGCCCCCAGATTTTCGGCTCCGCGAACTCCAGGCAATTGCCGCCGGGATCACGGAAATAGATGGACCGCCCACCTGAGGCCGGCCAGATGAAATCGGCTTCGATGGCAACACCCTTGGCCTGGAGCTGCTCGCGCCAGGCGTTTATTTCTCGGGCGCTGGCTTTGAAGCAGACGTGGCCATGCCCCAGGGCGCCGTGCGGCGGCACTGGTAACGCTGCCGCCGGCAACGGTTGGGTCGTTGCGCCCGGATTGAAGATCAGCAGCACCTGATCGCCGCAACGATAGAAGAGCTGGCGGCCTGCCAGTTTCGAGAACGGCTGCATACCCAGCACATCCGCGTAGAAGCGCTCGATCGCATCCAGATCCTGCGCGTAAATCACGGTTTCCAGAATGCCACTTGGCTGCATCGGCGGCCTCCTCGAACGGCTGCGGCCTTCACAGGTCCCGCATGCTCAGGAAACGGTCAACTTCTGCAGCGCCAGCAACTCGCCGATGCCTTTGCGGGAGAGGCCCATGAGCTGGTCGAAGTTTTCCTGGCTGAACGGCACCGTTTCGGCCGTCCCCTGGACCTCGACGATACCACCGGAACCCGTCATGACAAAATTGGCGTCGGCATCGGCATTGGAGTCCTCGGCATAGTCGAGATCCAGAACCGGCGCACCCTTGTAGAGCCCGCACGAAACGGCCGCCACCTGATCGCGCAACACGCCGTCCTTGATCATGTCGCGCTGGCGCATCCAGGCCATGCAGTCGTGCAGCGCCACCCATGCGCCCGTGATTGACGCCGTGCGCGTGCCGCCGTCCGCTTGAATGACATCGCAGTCGACGGTGATCTGCCGTTCGCCGAGCTTCGGCAGGTCGACGACGGCGCGCAAGGCCCGGCCAATCAGCCGCTGGATTTCCTGCGTGCGGCCCGAGGCGTGGCCGACGGTGACTTCACGCCGGGTCCGCTCGGTCGTGGCGCGCGGCAGCATCGAATATTCGGCCGTTACCCAGCCGCGCGCTTGGCCCTTGAGCCACGGCGGCACGCGCTCTTCGAGCGTCGCGGTGCACAACACGTGCGTGTTGCCGAACTTGATGAGGCACGAGCCCTCGGCATGCATGGAGACGGCGCGATCGATCGATACGCGGCGCAATTCGTCGGGCAGGCGTTTGGAGGGGCGCATGGAGAAATGGCTCGGATTGGGCCGCAGCATAACCCCAACGGCGCCCACCCGGATGGGACCGGACTGGACGATACCGTGGAGATGAGCGGCAGGTTCACGTGATCGCGCGCACGCTACGAGAGCGGAGCCCTGAGGGCAACATCAATTGCGGTGAGCGGGTGGTGGATGCGGCGGATGGTGGCTTCGCCAATGATTGTTGCGACACGGCCGAAACGGCTACGACGCCTCTTATGTGGCGTTTCTGCGACCGCCTAAGATATTTGCTTCAGGAATGCAGACTGCGTAAACGCAGCAACCTATTATGGCTCCAGCCAAAACGACCGAACGCCATCTTCAAAATGCGTAACAATTATCAAGTCAGCAAAAACTCCACTGGTGCACTATTCCACTCTCTAGGCATGAAGTGCCACAGTCATCATTTCCGTATCCGCTGGCGCTGCGCCGTGCGCCAATTATCTGCTATAGCACCTACGACCTGCTGCTCGGCAAACCTTTAGTTCGCCGATGGATGGCGGGCGCAAATGGTCCCCCCTTCCGCAGTTCACCGCACCCTTGCGGCTGTGTGGGTCCATCGGTAGCAGATGCCATTATTTCCCCCAACTTGCATGCGCAGGTGATCAACACGTCCATTCCCCATCAAACGCGTTTCCCCTTGATTTTAGCCAACCAGCCATAACGACGGACGGTTCCAACCGTCGGCCACGCTCGAACGCCCCGCCCGCTCCCTACTTCTTGTCGTCGGCCAGCTTTTCGATTTTCTGCTGCATGGCCGCGAGTTGCGCCTTCAATTCAGCGAGTTCTTTGCCGCCGGGCGCATGGCTGGCTGCCGGTTCATTAGCTTTGGCGTCCGGCTTGCTGCTGCCAGACTTGCCGGACTCGTCGGCGGCGGCCCCCGCTCCGCCTTTGGCGCCGGCGAAGGGCGTGAACATCGACATCGCCTTTTCGTACAGCGCAAAATTCTTGCGTGCGTGCTCCTGGTAGGCCTCCAGTGCACCGTGCGGCGTGAAGGCGGTCGTAACCTGCTTGCGGAAGCGCTCCTGTTCGCGTGTCAACGCGTCGAGGCTTACCTGCAGATAGCTTGGCACCATGCCCTGCATGGTATCGCCATAAAAACGGATGAGCTGGCGCAGAAACGGCACCGGCAACAGCGTTTCCGTGCCCGCCCGGCTTTCCTGCTCGACGATGATCTGCGTCAGGACGGCGTGAGTGAGGTCACCGCCGCTCTTGGCGTCGTAAACCACGAAGTCCCGCTCCGAGCGCACCATGGTGGCCAGGTCCTCAAGCGTGACGTAGGTGCTCGACTCCGTATTATAGAGACGGCGGTTGGCGTATTTTTTAATGACCACCGGCTCGTTCTTTACGGCCGGCTTATCCACTTTATTGAGCATAGGTATGCAGCCATCCCTGATCGCGCTGGACCGATGTTAGCACAGCGACGAATTGTAGCAAACAGGGTTAAGCCAGCCTGTCAGCTAAAGAGTGGGGCCAGCGGGCGCCAAACCGGCGAAAACAGTGAGCTTGCGCTTAGTAACCGGCGTTCATTTGCTGCTGGGGAGCGGGGCAGGTCGCAGGTGCTCAGGTCCGTTGGCAATCACAAGCACTGCCGCGCCGGCGCCGATCGACGCCAGAAACCAGACCTGCCAGATACTGAAGCTCGAAGCAGCCATGATCGCCGTGGTGGCCGCCTGGGCCAGCGCCCAGGGCACAAGCACCGGCGGCAAAGTGGCGATCAAACCGAGAACCGCCAGCCCCGCCGCCAGCAGCAAGAGGGCCCCGACCCCACCGAGTTCATACCAGACCTGCAGATAGGCATTGTGGGCGTGCCGCCCAGTCGAAACCGGAAAGCCGGCGACCTTGACGTCGGGTTCGTCGGCAAATTCCTTGGCCGCGGGCGTGGCGTCGGCGCCGATCCCGATCCAGGGTTTCAACCCGATGCGCTGAACCGTGCGGTTCCAGATCACCACGCGGTGCTTGGCCGAATGGAACAGCCACGGCGCCTCCTGCAAGCGTGCGGCCTGCGCCGTCAAAACGATCGGAACGATCAGGACAGTCAGGACAACCCAAACTGTCGCCGCCGCCGGCAAGGCCAAGCGTGGCATGCAAAATGCGGCCAGGAATGTCACGATCCCGGCCGCAATAGCCGTCTGCGAGGATTGGTGACCGCCAAACGCAATGGCCATCAGCGCGGCGAGAAAGCTCAGACCTACGGCCGGAATGAAAGCTGTCCGCGCTATGCCGCCGACCGTTGCCTGCAGTCGCGACCGCCAGAGGTTGGCCGCGATGAGCCCCGCCGGCCAGAGAAGTAACGTCATCACAGTCGTCCGCCGGTTGATCTCGGCTTCCGACTGCGCATAGACGACACCATCCGACGCAAAAATGTGCTTGGTGCTCTCGCCGCGCAAAAACGGGAACTTGGTCATGAACCAACGCACCAGCCCCTGGTTCGTCATGACGTCGATCGCCATGATGACGCTTATAAAACAGACGCCCAGCAGGAGGCCGATCGCCACCCGCTCGACGGTGTCGTGGCTCTCCGATTCGCGCCACACCGCAACCGCCAGCAACCCGGCGAGCAGCATCCCGAGATAGGCCGCTTTGCCGATGCTGTGTCCTGGTGCTCCAGACCACAGGGCGCTGGCGAGCGCCCAAATAACAAAAGCTCCAACGAACGCGAGGGCGCGCCGCCCGGCAGGCCCCTGCTTTGCAAACCAAGTTTGCGGTGGCCCGCCAGTGCGGCCAACCGAGGGCACAGCAATCAGCCGCACGGTCGCCGCCAGCATCGCCACCGGCAAGAGCGTTGCCATGATACGCGGTGCGAACACTCCGATGAGGCAGCCCAACACGATCAGCGCCATCCACGGGTTCTGCCGCAAAGCCGAGAACATCGCTGCCATGGGAACTCCAGGTCCAGAGTGGGCGCGCCGACGAGGCAAGATCCTGCCACGGCTTGGCATTCGTTTGGCGCACCTTGTACCAGACCGGCGCAGGCGTCCCACCGCGCTCGTTGACGCGGTGAAAAACCCGTGTTGGGGTTGCCCTCAGACCTTGCGGAGTGAAACTATGCCAAAAATCGACGAGAGCCGCCCATTCATCCCAGTCCGCATCGCCATCCTGACCATGTCGGACACGCGCTCGCTGGCGGAGGACAAATCCGGCACCGCTTTGGCCGAAATGATCGCCGAAGCCGGTCACCAGGTCGCGGACCGGGCGATGGTCCGGGACGACGTCGCTCAGATCCGCGCCAAGGTGCAGGGCTGGATCGCCGAGCCCGGCATCGACGTCGTCATCACCACCGGCGGCACCGGCTTCACCGGTCGCGACGTGACCCCGGAGGCGGTCAAGCCGCTCTTCGAGAAGGAAATCGACGGCTTCTCGATCGTCTTTCACATGCTCTCGTTCAAGAACATCGAGACCTCGACCATACAATCCCGCGCCTGTGGTGGCGTCGCCAACGGCACCTATATCTTCTGCCTGCCGGGCTCGACCGGCGCCTGCCGGGATGCCTGGAACGGCATTCTCAAGTGGCAGTTCGACAACCGCCACCGCCCTTGCAATTTCGTCGAGATCCTGCCGCGGCTGGAGGAGCACCGAAAGGGATAGGCGCTGCTCTATACTGGCCGCACGCCCGCTATCTGGATGCGGCGCATTTCGCGGCGCCAGGGACCGGCGTCGTGGATCGCCAGGTGCTTGCAGACGCGGTTGTCCCAGAACGCGATGGAGCCCTTCTCCCAGCGGAAGCGGCACGTGAACTCTGGCCGGTGACCGTGCTCCAACAGGAAATTCAGCAGCGGCTTGCTTTCGGCCTCGGTCATGCCCTCGAAATGGGTCGTGTAGGAGTGGTTGACGTAAAGCAGCTTGCGGCCGGTTTCGGGGTGCGTGACCACCACTGGATGCAGCGACACCGTTTCTTTCCAGTCGGCGTCCTCCCGTACCTTGGTCGAGCGATGCGCATTCATGTTGGCTTGGGGACCGGCCACCTTGCGGTCGCTGTGGTAGGCCTTGAGGCCCGAAATCAGCTTCTTCATGCCGTCCGACAACGCCTCGTAGGCCTGATACTGATTGGCAAACAAAGTATCGCCGCCATAAGGCGGAACCTCCAGCGCATAAAGGATGGCGCCCATCGGCGGCAGGGCCGACATGGTGGTGTCGGCATGCCATTCCTCACCGACGATTTTCGTGTCGCCGGGTTCGCGCCGGATGCCGACGATCTCGGGATCCGGCCCCGTGCCCTTGTAGTTCGGGTGGATGAAGATCTCGCCGAAGCGACGCGCGAAGGCCTTGTGCTGGGGGATGTCGATCGACTGGTCGCGGAAGAAGATGACGCAATGATCGAGCAGCACCTTGCGGATGTCGCCGACGGTTGCATCGTCCAGAGTCTTTGAGATGTCGACGCCGTGGATCTCAGCGCCAATGGTTCCCGCGATCGGCCGGACCTCGATTTTCGCATTGCGCATGGGCGTTCCTCGTCGATGGCAGGACGAGGCATGATGGAACAGCAGGCGACCAGATGCAACAAGCGGCACCACCTCAGTCGGCGACCCGCTCGTAGACCCTGTTATGGCCGACATTGAGGACGTTCTTGAAACCCATGGCCGGCACCTCGCGAACCGCGCGCGAAACAGCCTGATGCCCCTTCCAGAATGCCGTGCTGGGCAGGTCGCAACTGGCATCGTCGGCCACCAGCCAGCCCCCCTTGACGACCTTGGGGCCGAACGTTTTGAAGTCGTGTAGCGCGCCATCGTACGTGTGGTCGCCGTCGACATAGACGATATGATATTTTTCGTTGGTGACGGCACTCAGGATGCCGGCATCCGTGGAATAGCCGCGATGCAGGCGCACATCGTTGAAGTCGAGCCCGTGGTAGGCGTAGTGGTCGCGGACGATCTTTTCGTAATCCTCATCGGCGTAGATGTTGCCACTGACAACCTGCTCGCGGAATTTCCGGTCCAGCAGATAGCGCGCGATCCGGACGAGCTTGCCCCGCGGCGCCGGCTGGCCGGCCAAGGGCGATATCGCGGACACTTCCACGTTCAAGGCCTGCGCACGCGCCAGCAGCGACCACAACGAAATAACCTGGCCCTTGTAGACGCCGATCTCGAGGGCCCGCACTTTGCCAAAGCGTTCGGCGGCGGCCGGCAGCAGCGCCGCCCAAAGGCCATGGAACGCGGGGTCGCCATAGCCGAGCTTGTTCGCCTCGACGTGTTTCCGGTGGCCCGCCAGTTCGGGAGTAGTCCACGTCACCGCATTCAGGTCTTTCCAAACCTGATCGTTGTGCTGCTCCGTGTTTTCATAGGCCTTCACCAACGACGAGAAACTCGGCATGGCATTTGGTTTATCTAGCGTTTGCGGCACGTCGAAACTCCCCTCGGTCAAGGCACTACCGTAAACGGGGCAACCGGAATGCAGCAAGGCACAACTCGTGCGGCAGTCGCGTGCACAAGGCTCGCCTCTGCACCGGTCACATGCACTTCTGCTGGGCACCTTGACAAATCGGGGCTCTGGTGCCCCTTTCCGCCCTTAATTCAAATCGGCCGGTTGCAAAGCCGCAATCGCTGCACATTTCCGGCTGCGCAGTGTCCGACCGCATTGATCGGGCGCAACAAAAGGTACAATAACCATGACGTCAGCTCCGCTCCATCGCTATCGTTCGCACACCTGCGGCGCGCTCCGGAAAACGCATGTCGGCAGCACCGTCCGCATATCAGGCTGGGTGCACCGGGTCCGCGACCATGGCGGGCTGCTGTTCATCGATCTGCGCGACCACTACGGCATCACGCAGGTGGTGGCCGACCCCGACAGCGCCGCCTTCAAACTGGCCGAAAAGGTGCGCTCGGAGTGGGTAATCCGCGTCGACGGCAAGGTTCGCGACCGGCCCGAGGGTACCGTCAACGCCGACCTGCCGACCGGCGCCATCGAAGTTTTCGCAGGCGAGATCGAGGTGCTGTCGGAGGCCAAGGAATTGCCGGTGCCGGTGTTCGGCGAGCCCGAATACCCCGAGGACATGCGCCTCACCTACCGCTTCTTGGATCTCAGGCGCGAGACGCTGCACGCCATCATCATGAAGCGGCTGGCGATCACCAAGTCGATCCGCGCGCGCATGCACGACGTCGGCTTCAACGAGTTTCCGACGCCGATCCTGACGGCCTCGTCGCCGGAGGGGGCGCGCGACTTCCTGGTGCCCTCGCGCATTCACGCCGGCAAATTCTACGCCCTGCCGCAGGCACCGCAGCAGTATAAGCAATTGCTGATGATTTCGGGCTTCGACCGCTATTTCCAGATCGCACCGTGCTTCCGCGACGAGGACCCGCGCGCCGACCGCCTGCCCGGCGAGTTTTACCAACTCGACGTGGAGATGAGCTTCGTCGAGCAGGAGGACGTGTTCTCGACGATGGAGCCCGTCATCACGGCACTGTTCGAGGAATTCGCGGACGGTTTCCCGGTGACGAAAAACTGGCCGCGCATCCCCTACGATACGGCGATCGCCAAGTACGGTTCGGATAAGCCGGACCTGCGCAATCCCATCGAAATGCAGGACGTCACGGAGCATTTCCGCGGCTCCGGCTTCAAGGTGTTCGCCGGCATGATCGAGAAGGACCCCGCGGTGCGCGTCTGGGCGATCCCGGCGCCGGGTGGTGGGTCGCGCGCGTTTTGCGACCGCATGAATGGCTGGGCGCAAAAGGAGGGACAACCCGGACTCGGCTACATCATGTATCGCGCCGAGGAAGGGGCTGCCGGTGCTGGTCCCGTCGCCAAGAACGTCGGCGCCGACCGCGCCACCGCAATCCACAAGCAGATGGGCCTGAAGATCGGCGATGCCTGCTTCTTCACGGCCGGCAATCCCGCCAAGTTCTACAAGTTCGCAGGCCTTGCCCGCGACGAGATCGGCCGCGAATTGAAGCTCGTCGACGAGAAGCGCTTCGCCTTCGCTTGGATCGTTGATTTCCCATTCTACGAGTGGAACGAGGAGGAGAAGAAGGTTGATTTCTCACACAACCCGTTCTCGATGCCGCAAGGCGGGCGCGAGGCGCTGGAAGCCGCGGAAAAAGCCGGCCGCGACGCGATCCTCGGGCTGAAAGCCAACCAGTACGACATGGTCTGCAACGGCTATGAGATCGCCTCCGGCTCCATCCGCAATCACCTGCCGGAGACGATGGTCAAGGCGTTCGAGATCACGGGTCTCTCGCGGGCCGACGTGGAAGCCCGCTTCGGCGGTCTCTACCGCGCCTTCCAATACGGCGCACCGCCGCATGGTGGCATGGCGGCCGGCATCGAACGCATGGTGATGCTGCTGACCGGCTGCAAGACGGTGCGCGACGTCGCGATCTTCCCAATGAACCAGCAGGCCAACGACCTGCTGATGGGTGCACCGTCCGAGGTCGGCCTGAAGCAACTGCGCGAACTCAACATCCGCGTCAATCCGCTGGAGAAGAAGTAGGCGGCGACGAGCCCCACGCCAGAGCCGTAGAGATGTGCAAAGCGATGTGCGAGACTGGGGCACTCCAAAGGAATTTCGCCATGGACCCGCATCCGAGAATTTCGATCGACCCGGCCGTGATGCTTGGTAAGCCCTGCATCAAGGGAACACGCATCACGGTTGAACTGATCCTGCGCAAACTCGGCGCCGGACGGACATTCGCCGACCTTCAAGAGGCCTATCCGTTCCTGTCCGATGACGACGTGCGGTCGGCGTTGGAATTTTAACTGGAAGGCAACGCGCTGGCTGGCCGGTTTGTTGTCGTGGAGCCGAGCCGCCTTCGAAAACGCAGGCTGTAGTGCCTCGACCTCAAACCTCCACCACGCAAGCCTCATAAACGCCCGGCCGGGAAATGAAGCCGCCGGACGTCAGGCTCTGCGACAGCCGGTCGAAACCGGCGCGAGAAATCGGCGTCGTATCGGCCCACAGGTTGGCCGCCTTGTAGCGCGTGAAAGCGGCGACCTGATCGGCGCGCGGCACATGCCCGAAATAGGGCGCAACGACGGTCGCCAGTTCGTCCATGCTGTGCGTGGCGAGCCAAGCCTGGGTTTGCCCCACCGCCCGGGTCATGGCTGAAAAAGCCGCCTTGTTTTTCGCCACGCTTTCGCGCGTGGCCAGGAACGTCGTGTAGGACGTCGGTCCCCGGGCGCTCGCGGCATGCACGATGACGCCCTGACTGCTGGCAACAGCCTGCGATGCGGTGGGCTCGAACATCTGCGCCACATCGATCTCGCCCCGGACGAGCGCCGCCAGATTGTCCGCCATTGAGCGATCCGGAATACGCTTGATGCTGGCCGGATCTAGCCGCAAATCGCGCAGGTCCTGCTGCAGGCAGAGCCACGGCGTCGGCACCTCGGAAACGGAACCCAATTTCAGCCGGGGCAGATCGGCGAGCGCAAACGCTTTGCTGCCGGGCCGCATCAGCAGATAGAAGGGATCGCGGCGCACGACCTCGCAGAAGCAGACGAGGTCCGGCCCGTTCGCCTCGTCGTGGGCTTTCATGGCGCGCATTGGCCCGCCCCAGGTGACATCAATGCTGCCGTCGATGAGCCCCGTCGTGGCGCTGCCGGGCACCGAGGAATCGATCAGATGCACCTCAACGCCTTCCCGCGCGAAGTGCCCAAGCACCAGCGTCGCGTAGAACGGCGCATAGAAAACCGCGCGGAAATTCTCGGAAAGCTTGATCTGGTGCACGGGAGAGGTCCTTCGCTCGGGGCAGGTGTTTGGCGGTTGAACATAGTCGTGGCATGCCGCGAACGCGATGTCATGTAGGGCGCTGCCTGAAATTGCGACAGCCGCGTGCAATCTCCGTGCTGGTCTGGCCCTCGCTCTCGATGACACGGCCATGCTACATGACAGCCATCGGACAGCGAGGGACGAGCCATGACACTAATGACGCGCGGGATTGCAGCCTTGGCAGTCCTTTTGATCTCCATGACCACGTCGATACGCCCTGTTACCGCTCAGGAGGCCGCCTATCCGAACAGGCCCATCACGCTGGTCGTGACCGTGCCGCCGGGGGGAGCTGCCGATTTCGTTGCCCGTCTCATCGGCGCCAAGTTGGCCGAGGCGCTCGGCCAGGCGATTGTCATCCAGAACAAGGGCGGCGCCAGCGGCACGATCGCAACGGAGGGCGTCGCCAAGGCCAAGCCCGACGGCTACACCATTTTGCAGAATGCCATCTCCACGCACGGCATCGGCCCGCATCTCTTCGCGCAACTTCCCTATGATCCCGTCAAGGACTTCGCCCCCATCGGCCTCATCGCCAAGATCCCACTGGTGCTGGTCGTACATCAGGACGTGCCCGCGAAAACCGTCGCGGACGTGATTGCGCTCGCTAAGGCGCAGCCCGGCAAACTCGCCTACGCCTCGCCCGGCAATGGCGGCGCGCCGCATCTGACCGCGGAACTCTTCCGCTCGCTCACCGGCACCAACATCTTACACGTGCCTTACAAAGGCAGCGGCCCCGCCGTCGCCGATCTCTCCGAAGGCCGGGTGCAGATGATGTTCGACGGCCTGCCCGCTTTCCTGCCGTTCATCCAGTCGGGCAAGCTGCGCCCGATCGCGTCGGCAGCCCCCGAGCGCAACAAGCTGCTGCCGGAGCTTCCGACCTTCGACGAACTGGGCCTCAAGGGCATGCACGTGGCGCTGTGGTACGGCCTCGTGGCGCCAGCCGGCACGCCCGCGCCCATCGTCGAACGCCTCAATACCGAGCTGAACAAGGTGCTCGCATTGCCGGCCGTGCGCGAGGCCTTCGCCAAGCAAAGCGTCGATGCGGCGCCCGGCACTCCGGCTGAATTCGCGGCCTTCATGCAAAGCGAAATGGACCGCTGGGGAAAAGTCGTCAAAGATGCAGACATCAAGCCGGAATAAACTGACGGCCCATCACTTTGGAGACTGACCTGTGACCAGACATCTCGACGCCGTCGTCATCGGCGCTGGCCCTGCCGGCCTGACTGCGGCGCGCGCCATCGCGGAGAGTGGCCTCTCGTGCCTGGTGATGGACAAGATGGGCCCAGGCGGTCAGCTCATGAACATGGGCGAGGTGCACGAATGCCTCGATGTCGAGCCCGGGACCACGGGCCCAGACCTCATATCAAAGCTGCTGGATGCGGCGATGACGGCCGGCGCGGAGTTGGCCGTGGACGAGGTCACCGGCATCGGCGGCGGTGCCCCCTGGCGAATCAGTGCTGCCGAAGAGCCGGTCACGGCCACGACCGTCATCATCGCGACCGGCCTACGGGCCGGGACCACCGGCCTGCCGGGTGAAGGCGACTACGAAGGCCGCGGCCTCTCCCATTGCGCTATCTGTGACGGCCCGCTCTATGCGGGCAAACGCGTCATCGTCCTGGGATCCGACGACTGGGCCGTCCAGGAGGCCATCGATCTCACAGCTATGGTGGCGCATGTAACGTTCGTCTCTGGGGACCCGCTGTTGGCCCTGACGCCGGAACGCCGGGCGAAACTCGAGGTTCGGCCCAACCTGCGGATTTTGCAGGGTCGGGTCGCCGCCTTGGCCGGCATCGATTGCCTCGAAGCCGTCGCCGTCGCGACGTCAGCTGCAACCGAGCGTATTGCAGCCAGCGGCCTCTTCGTTTTTTCTGACCGCCGGCCCGCAACCGACTTTTTGAACGGGCACCTGCACACGACGCGTGCCGGACACGTCGAGGTCGGCGGCGATCAGCACACGAGCGCACCCGGACTTTTCGCCTGCGGCGACGTGGCAAACCCAGCCCAACGCATCGCAATGGCGATTGCAGATGGCAACAAGGCCGGGCAGACTGCCGCCCGTTGGGTAAAGGCCAGAATCGCCTGATAGGGCCGGAACCGCCTGATCGTGAACCCTGATAGTAAATCCCCTGATAGTGAATAGCGGCACCGGCGGCTGAACGAGGATCAGACACACATGCGCATCATCAACCCGAGCTTCGGCCATCAGCCGGTTTCGACCGAAAAGGTGAAGGCTGGCACCGTCGACTGGCTCAAAGATCCCATCATTCTGTTCTCGAACTCGAAGCCGAACTCCCAGGAGTTGCTGGAAGGTCTCAAGGCCAAATTCGGCGGCCTCCGGTCCCTGGATAACATCGACTTCATTTCCAAGGATACGGCGAGCCGCCCGGCCCCGCCCGAGATGATCGACATGGTGGCGCAGAAGTACAAGGCAGCGCTCCTTGCCCTCGGGGATTGAGGCTCCTGTTCATCGTGGAGTTTCCACGACAGCGTCGAACTGGAAAAGCGCGGCATCACAGCCTACGTGATCGCCACTGAAACGTTCCGTCCGCTAGTGCTCGCGCAAGCGAGAGCCCGCAAGATGGAGCCGAAATTGCTCGTCGTGAAGCACCCCGTCGGCGGTCTCAACACCGCCGAGCTGAAAGACCGCATCGATACCGCCTGGGCCTCGCTCAAGACGGTGATCGGTTGAACAATGGGCGGCAGGCCCGGCCGGCACCTGTCGCCTTTTTCGAGACTGCCGGCATTCGTGACAAGCGACATTCATTATCTTTTGGATAAACGGAGGACTTCATGCGCAGGATTATACTGCTGGCCATGCCGATCAGTTTTGCACTCGTTGGTTCCACAATCCTCGCAACCGCCCAGGACAAGCCCACGCCAGCGCCAATCACGCAGGGTGCCGCCAATATCAAGCGGACGCCGGTGCAGAAATTCGACGTCCCCGGCACTAATTTGGAGACGGTGATCGCCATTGCCGACATCATTCCCAATGTGGCGATCGGCGCGCATACGCATCCGGGCATCGAGTCTGCCTACCTGCTCGAAGGCGACATCGTCGTTAAAATCGCCGGACAACCCGACAGGCCCGTGAAGCCAGGCGAATCCTGGCAGGTACCGGTCGGCGTCGTGCATGACGGAACCACGGGTGCCAAGGGCGCCAAAGTGATCGTCACTTACGTCGTCGAAAAGGGCAAACCGCTCGCAACACCCGCGAAGTGACACTACCAAGACCTTGGTAAAACGAAAGACGACGGCATGACCGGCAAGCCTGACGCAGAAGCCCTCGACCTCGGCGACCTCGCTCCCGACCAGTGGAACGAGTACGCCATCGAACAGGGCTGGAGCGACGGGCTGCCGCTGGTCATGCCGACGGAGGATGCGGTGGCGCGGTTCGTTGCAGCCGTCCGCCACGACAACGAGACTTTCGCGCCGATCTCGCCGCGCCAGATCGTACCGACCATGAAAAGCCTCGCGGCCAACGCCGTCATGGCCGGCTGCAAGCCTGAGTATTTCCCGGTCGTGCTGGCGGGGCTGCGGGCGGTGCTCGACCCCGCTTACAATCTGCATGGTACGCTGGCGACGACGCATCCGTGCGCGCAGCTCATGCTGGTCAATGGCCCGATGCGCAAGGAATTGGACATCAACTGCGGCACCAACTGCTTCGGCCAGGGCCGCCGCGCCAATGCCACCATCGGCCGCGCCCTGCAGTTGATCCTTTTGAACATCGGCGGCGCCAAGCCCGGCGAGATGGACCGCGCCACCCAGGGCACGCCCGCGAAATACTCCTATTGCTTCGGCGAGAACGAGGAGGAAAGCCCCTGGGCACCCTACCACGTGCGCAAGGGCTTTGGGCCCTCCGACAGCGTCGTGACGGGCATGGCGGCCGAAGCGCCGCACAACATCAACGACCATTCGTCCAACTCCGGCGAGGGGCTGCTGGTCACCATTGCCAACACGATGTCGCAAGTGGGATCGAATACGATCTATCTCGGCGGCCCCTGCTTTGTGGTGCTCGGCCCCGAGCACGCACAGACCATGCACCGCGACGGCCTGACGGTGGCAACAGTGCAGGAGGCCCTGTTCGAGCGCTCCCGCGTGCCGGTTTCGCGCATCTCCAAGGAAAACCTGGCACGATGGGAAGGCATGGAACGGCCACCGCGCAATGGCCACTATCACCAAGGCGACAAGCCCTCCGACATCAATATTGTCGTCGCCGGAGGTGCGGGCAAGCACTCGGTCTACATTACGTCGTTCGGCAACACCGCAACACCGTCCGTGCGCATTGCTCGTGGTTGAGGCCGCACTGAGCCGGCTGCTGCCGGAAGACTGGGTGGTTCTTGCCGAAGGCGTCGGGCTGGAAGCCGCGCAAACGGCACTGGAGTCAGCCGAACTCGGCGACGGGTTGCCGCTGGTGCCGCCGTCGGCGCAGCGGTTGTCGGCCATGCTCGAAGGCGCTGGCGATCCCGCGCAATCGTACGGCTTCATGGCGCCGCTGTTCGGCGAGCTGACCACAGCCGCCGTCGCCTACAATTGCGTTATTGCGGGATGCCGGCCGTGTGACCTGCCGGTCGTCTTGACCGCCGCCATCGCCTGCCTCGAGCCCGACTTCAATCTGCTGGGCCTGATGACGACGACCGGCTCGGCCGCCGTCGCGACGCTCGTGCATGGGCCCATCGTCGGCGCCTTGGGCATGAATGCCTCGATCAATTGCCTTGGACCCGGCAACCGCGCCAACGCCTCGATCGGCCGCGCCGTCAGCCTGATGCTGCGCAACATCGGCGGCGCGCGCGCGGGGAGCGGCGACATGGCAACGGTTGGCCAACCCGGCAAATACGCCTTCTGCTTCGCCGAGGGCGATGGCGCGCCATTCGTGCCGCTAAACGTGCGGCGCGGTATTGGCGCCGGAACCAGCGCCGTCACGGTACTCGGCGTTTCCGGCACGGCCGAAGTTCTGCC
>JANXRM010000335.1 GCA_025353015.1 Hyphomicrobiales bacterium | reverse complement strand
GTCCAACATTCAAAAACGGATTTGAACAAATTGAACCTTGATTCGCCCATACCACGAGATTGACGCGTCGCGCGTTCAGGAATGCAGAAAAATGCGAGTTAATCCGCCCTCAGAATCAAGCGGCAAGGGAGAGTCAAAACGGGTTGCCCGCTCCAGGGCCCTTTGGCGCACTTGCGACAGTTTCGCTGCTGGCCTCGGATGGCCGTCGCGACGACGATTTGCGCAAGGTGTGCTCCGGCCGGCGTTGACAAGAATGAACGAGAGCAATAGCAATTGCCGCCCGTTTTGGGGCCCGCTCAGGGCTTCCACTTCAGGAAGTTGCCAATCAGGCGCAAGCCGAGCGACTGGCTCTTTTCCGGGTGGAATTGCGTGCCGGCAATGTTGTCCCGCCCGACTATGGCGGTGACCGGTCCGCCGTAATCCGCCTCGGCGACGATGTTTGCTTTGTCCGACGCGACCAAGTGATAGGAATGCACGAAATAGGCGTGCAGGCCTTTGGGGCCTGTCGCGATGCCGTCCAACAGCGCGTGCGGGCGGCAAATGTCGACCGTGTTCCAGCCCATGTGCGGAATTTTGAGACTCGGGTCGCTGGGTTTGAGGATGCGGACTTCGCCTGGAATCCAACCGAGACCGTCGGTGGTTGTGTGTTCGAGGCCCCGGTCGGCCAGCAATTGCATGCCGACGCAAATTCCGAGGAAGGGCCGCGCTTGACGGCGAACGGCGTGCTCCAGCGCATCAGGTAAGCCAGGAACGGCATCCAATCCGCGCTTGCAGTCGGCGAAGGCGCCGACGCCCGGGAGCACGATCCTGTCGGCGGCGAGAACATCCGCGGCCCGAGCGCTGACCTCGATTGTCGTGTTGCCACCACATTCGCGGGCCGCACGCTCGAACGCCTTGGCCGCGGAGTGCAGGTTGCCGGACCCATAGTCGATGATGACAACACGCTGCATTGGGGCTTGCTCAGCTCGGCATTTGGTGCGGGTTCAGGTTGAGCGGCGAAAAATGCTGGAACTGCGCCAGCCGCCGGTGCGGTGCGCGTCGGCTTTGCTCTCATTTTGGCGTTCGGGGCCACTCAATGGGCTCGTGCCACTTGCTCCTATCGCGCCGGAGCCGCTGAGCGTTTCGGGGCGGATGAGTGGCTGGCGTGGGAGCCAGTCATCGAAAAAGCGGCGCTCGCACTCTTCGGCGCTACGGCCATTGACGGTTCCGGCTGGCTGCCAGCCCTGCCATTCGAGCGTCCAGCGCTTGATCGTGCTGGATTCGAGGCCGATGATCAGATGTAGCGCGATCAGCGCGGCGTTGACGGCGGCTGGTCCGGCGCCGATCAGCCAAGCGCCGGTCTTGATGAGAACGATTGCAGCCAAATAGGCCACGAATGCCAGCCAGAGTTTATTCGCCAACAGCCAGAGGGGTGCGAAGGCCGATGCCGCCCAGGAGTATCCTTCTCTGATGAATACGAGGCTTTCAGCGCGATCGAGCCTGTCGGCAGCGGCTTGCGGCGGCTCGTAGACGGTGAAGGTTTTCACTGTTGCCTCATGCGGTTTGGCGTCGCTCACCTGATGCTACTGCCCTGATCGCTCAGCCGTTCAACGTGCCTTTGGTCGACGGCACGCGACCTGCCTGGCGCGGATCGATGGCGATGGCCATCCGCAAGGCTCGTGCGAGGCCTTTGTAGCAGGTCTCGGCGATGTGGTGGTTGTTCTCGCCGTAGAGCGTCTCGATGTGCAAGGTAATTCCGGCGTTCTGGGCGAAGGCCTGGAACCATTCGCGGAAGAGTTCGGTGTCCATCTCCCCGATCTTGGGTCGTGTAAACTCGACCTTCCAGATCAAGTAGGGCCGGCCCGAAATATCGAGGGCGACGCGGGTCAACGTCTCGTCCATCGGCAGGTGGACCGAGGCGTAGCGGGTGATGCCGTGCTTGTCGCCGAGGGCCTTGGCCATGGCCTGGCCGAGGACGATGCCGCAATCCTCCGCCGTGTGGTGGAAGTCGATGTGCAGGTCGCCCTTGGCCGTCAAATCGATGTCGATCAACGAATGGCGGCCGAGTTGCTCCAGCATGTGATCGAGAAAGCCGATGCCAGTCGCGATTTTGCAGACACCCGTACCGTCGAGATCGATCGTGGCGCGGATCTCGGTTTCCTTGGTCTTGCGGTCGATCGTGGCGGTGCGCTTCAAGGGAGCTTCTCGCTTTTGGCCGGTGTTTCTGTCTGGCGAACAGGTTGCTGGTGGATAGGGCAGCGTTTATCAGCTTGGGAGATCGAACGCCATATGTGGCGGCCATGAAGACCCGAGGTGCAGCATGAACTACGCAAACGATGCCAATCGCGGCGACGTCTGGCACGGCACGACGATTTTGACGGTGCGCAAGGGCGGCCGGGTCGTGGTCGCGGGCGATGGGCAAGTCAGCCTCGGGTCGACCGTGCTCAAGTCGAATGCGCGCAAGGTGCGCGGGCTCGGCCGTGGCGATGTGATCGGCGGTTTCGCCGGGGCAACGGCGGATGCGTTCACGCTGTTCGAGCGGCTGGAGGCCAAACTCGAGCAGTATCCGGGGCAACTGACACGCGCCTGTGTGGAACTGGCCAAAGATTGGCGGACGGACCGTTTTCTCCGGCGTCTCGAAGCCATGATGATCGTCGCGGACCGAGAAAAAACGCTCGTCCTGACCGGGAACGGCGATGTGCTGGAACCGGAGCGGGATGTAATGGGGATCGGCTCGGGTGGCAATTACGCGCTGGCCGCAGCCAGGGCTTTGGTCGATATGGACTTGAGCGCGGAGGAGATTGCGCGGAGGGCAATGAAGATCGCCGCCGAGATCTGCGTTTATACCAATGACAACGTCGTCATCGAGAGCCTGGATTCGGCGCGATAGGCTTCGGCAGGCCAGAATCGAACAGGAACTTCTATGGACTGGATCATACTTATTCTGGCGGGCCTCCTCGAGATCGTCTTCACGACCTCGATGCGGCATCTCGGATGGCCCATGCAAGCGATGCCGCTGGCGGTTTTCCTGGTCTCGGCGGCACTGAGTTTCTGGCTGTTGGTGTGGGCGACCAAAACGATCCCGCTCGGCACGGCCTATGCGATTTGGACCGGAATCGGCGCTGCCGGCACGGTCATCGCGGGTATCGTCTACTATGGGGAACCGGTGACGATGCTTCGGGTCGCATTCCTCGTGACGCTCATTGGCTCTATTGCCGGACTGAAGATGGTCTAGGCGGCAAATTTTCCGGGACGCGAGATGTCAGAGACCGACGAAATTGCCGTGCGCGCCGTTGTTGCGGCCGACGAGGTGCCGATCAAGCGGCTACATGCCCTGGTATTCGGGCCGGGCCGGTTCGCACGTTCCGCCTACCGGGTCAGGGAGGGGACGCCGTTCACCTCGCCGTTCTGCCGCGTGGCGGTGCAGGGCGATCGAATCATCGCGTCGCTGCGCATGACGCCGGCCAGGGTCGGAGGACAGCCCGGGGCGCTGCTGCTGGGGCCGCTGGCGGTCGATACGGCCTTTGCCAACAAGGGATACGGGCGGCGGATCGTCGAAGACAGCTTTGCAGCATCTGCAGCGGCGGGCTTCAAGCTGGTGCTGCTGGTCGGTGATCTTCCCTATTATTCCCGGATGGGATTCATAGCGGTGCCGCCGGGTCAAATTCAATTCCCGGGACCGGCCAATCCCGCCCGGATTTTGGCGCGTGAACTCGTTCCAGGCGTGCTTGGCGACTATCGCGGTCTGGTGTTCGCCGCGGGCTGAACTGGCAACGCCAAACCCCTCGAACCGGCGAGGTCCGAGGGGTGGGTGCGACTGCCGAGAGACTGATGCGAAGCCAAGGACACCTTCGCCGGACAATTGTTAGTGGCAGATCTTCTTGTAGAAGTGGTGGCCGTGGTGATCGTGGTACTTCACCCACTTGCATTCCGACACGTAAACATAAACTGGCTTGTAGTGGTAATGGCGGTGGTGATAGCCCGCGTTGGCGGCCGGGGCGAAGGCCGTTACCGAGGTTACTGCTGCCAAAACGGCACCAATCACGGTCATCAGGATAGACTTTTTCATTTTAAGCTCCGTATCTCTGGGTTCACTGCTCTAGGCACAGTGCGCTGGGCTGACTTCGCTTGTTCGATTGGGCCGGGTCGTTTGAGCCATCGCAGTTTGCAGAAGCGCCAGCGCGTCTCGATGAATTGAAATATACGGTGTTCATTTGCAAAGATCAATATGGAACCGAACCGTTTCGGAACACAACTCCGTGACCACCAGTCATGAA
>JANXRM010000329.1 GCA_025353015.1 Hyphomicrobiales bacterium | reverse complement strand
CGAACATCGTGCCGTACCAGTCGTTCAAGACCAAGGATGGCGACATTATTCTGGCCTGCGGCAACGACAATCTGTTCGCCAAATTCTGCGGCGCGGCCGATGCGACACATCTCATCAAGGATCCGCGTTTTGTGACGAATGGCGCGCGTGTCGCCAACCGCGCCGCCATGGACGATGCGCTGATCCCGATCTTTGCCAAACGCACAACGGCTGAGTGGGTGAAAGCCCTGGACGTCGCCGGTGTGCCCTGCGGTCCGATCAATACGCTGAAAGAGGTGTTCGAGAACGAGCAGGTCAAAGCCCGCGGCCTCCGAGTTGAACTGCCCCACGCCAGCGCTGGCAAAGTTCCTGTGGTGCGCAGCCCCATGCGCTTCTCGGGCACTCCGATCGAGCATAACATGGGCCCGCCGTTGCTCGGCCAGCATACCGATGAAGTCCTGACCAAGACGCTCGGCAAATCGGCGAGCGAAATCGAACGGCTGAAGAAGGCGGGCATCGTCTGATCGAGCCAAGGGCGCCGCAGTTCCAACTGTCGCGCTCGTTCCGGCGGCCGCGTTCTGGCCCACTGAAACGCGGCCAGCTTGCTGTTGACCAATCGGCCGTTAACGAACGGCATCTTCAGGACTGCCGTCCATTACCCAACCTAAAAGAACGCGTTTGATCCCGAGGCCTTACCGCTTCGGGCTCCAGTTTTTCGACAACGGCGCGCTGGCAACCAGCACGTTATTCTCCATTTTACATATAGTCTTTCAATTATTTCGCGCAGCACTCATCGCTCAATAATGATTCAGATGTTCCCGCGAACGTGGTAAGAACATCCTGCATTACCAGTGACACCGTGACGGCGTCCTTCGTGCAGTCTTATTTGCGAGTGAGTGGACAATGAGTACAGCGTTCTTTACCGAGCTGAGAAATGGGGCGAACAGCCGAGATAGCTTCGATGACAACAAGATGGAGCAGATCCGTGATCTGCTCTATGGCGAATTCAAGCGCGACAGCGACGCCCGTATTGCCCTGATCGAATCGCGCGTCCGGGAACTCGAGACCGGTCTGCACCGCAAACTGGATGCGATCCAGTCTCAGATCGAAGCCCTTTCGGGCACCATGCAATCCGACCGCAAAACATCGTTCGACGAGCTATCGCGGAGCGTGCTCGAACTCGGTGAACGCATTCGCTCGATCTCGCACGGTTAAGTCGCGTGCGCGGGATTGGCGCAAGTCTCCCCCGAAGCGGATGTCCCCGCGAGATCAAAAGTAGACGCCCACTTTGTAGACGGCGCCACAAAGACGGGCTCCAAGTTGCGCCATAAGGCTTCGGATTTCATGTCGCAGCAGAATGTCAGCAAGCTCAAAGAACTGCTCTTCGAGCGAGAGGCTCAGGAGCTCGACGAACTGCGGCAGCGGCTCGATATACTCAGCCGCGATCAACATGCGAGTTCGGACGTGGGGCTTCGCGAGCGCAGCGCCCTTGCGCAGCGCATGGATGACCTTGCCGAAAGGACAGGCAGCGACGCCCAGCTGCAGCGCAGCGTCGCACGTGTCCTCGACGGTGCCGTCCGTGATGCCGAAACGGTAAACCATAACGAACTGAGCCAAGCGCTCGCGCCGATGGTCCGGCGGACGTTCCGCGCGGAATTGAAATCCGAGGTCACGCAGGACGAGCTGGCCAGCACCCTTTATCCGAAAATCGGCGACATGATCCGTCGCTTCGTCGCTAGCGCCATGCGCGACATGATGGAAACGATCAACCGGCGGCTCGAAGGCGGACTGACCAAAAACCGTTTCGTGCTAAAATTACGCAGCATCGCCACCGGCCGTTCCATGGCCGAGTTGGCGCTGGCCGACACGCAGCGCTTTACGGTCGACGAACTCTATCTCATTCGCCGCGGCTCCGGCGAGCTGATCAACCACTGGTCGCGTTCGCGTGGACACGATGATATCGCACACGGGCAAGGCTCCAATCGTGACACCGTCATCAGCGCGTTTCTGACGGCCATTACGAGTTTCGCCGAGGAAGCATTCGCCACTGACAGGTCGAGCTTGCGGTCGCTCGACCTCGACGATCATCGGATTTATCTGCGCGCCTCGCCGGTACATCTGTTGGCGGCCAAATGCAGCGGTACGGCGGCGACGGCCGTCGAGCAGATCCTCGACGAGGAACTGCTCACACTGCTCGGCGCGCACCAGCGAACGGAAAGCACTCTGACGGCTAACGACGCGAAGCCTTCGCCAAGTGAAACCGCGCGGGCATTGGAGCGTATTTCCGCTGACTTTTCTCAACGGATCGAGCAGCGCATCGGCGACAGCGAAGCCGATTTGCGCAATGACCGCGGCGGCCTGCGTCCGCTCAAGATTATGGCCGTTCTTTTCGGGTTGCCACTTCTACTTTACGCTGGCTGGCAGACGTACCGATCATTCGAGACGAGGCGTGTGCAGGCGTTGGTCAATACGGCGCTCGACGGCATGCCCGAGCTTAGCGGTTATCCGGTGAAAGCCGACGTCGCACCGGGCGCCGGCGCGATCTGGGTCAGCGGCCTCGTTCCGAGCCCGCAGATCCGTGCTGAACTTCTCGCGCGCATCAGGGCGGCTGCTCCAGGCGTCGCCGTCTCGGAAACAATTGGCGCGCTGCCCTCGACGGACGTGCGGTCGGCGGTGGAACGTGCAGCGCTACAGCGGGCAATGGACTTTGCCAAGCGCCGCCTGGAGGCGTTGACGCCGGAGTTCGCGAACTCCGCGGCCAAGGTTGATGCTGGCCCAGAGCGAGCGGCAATAGACAGCGTGGTCGTGGCGTCAAGCGAGGCACTGTCTGTCCTTGGCGCAGCCAGCACCGGCGCCGATCGAGCAAGCCTCAATGCAAGCCTGCATCGCGCGCTTGAGCGCTTACGCGCAGCATTGCGACAGATCGGGGAGTTTTCCGGAAAAACACCGGCCCAGTCGGTTGCCGCGGCGGCATCGCTGCCGGCAACGCCCGAGGACAGCGCCAATGATCTTGCAGCGACTGCGGACCTCCTGGCCTTGCAGGTTTCGGCGCTTGAGCACGCTCGCGTTGTGCGGCCGCTCGAACGTCGCAACGCAGATCTTGAAGCGCGCCTCGACGCCATGGTGAAGGAGGTCGCCGCATTAAAAATCGAACCGACTCCGCGGGAGGCTTTGGCAAATTTCCTCAAGTCGCACGCCATCTTTTTTGCCAACGGCGTCGAATTTCGCGATCCGGCACAGACTAAGGAGATCATCGACGGCATCGTTCAACTCGCGCGTCGAACAGATCTCCTGGTCCGCGTCGTCGGCTACACGGACGAGTCCGGTGACCCAAAGCGCAACCAAACGCTGTCGCAGCAACGGGCTGAGACGGTATCGGAGGAGCTTGTTGTGCGCGGACTGCCACGCAACAGGCTCGTCGCGGTCGGACGCGGGACAACCATGGACGTATCGCCGCGTTCGGGTAGCAAAACCGCCAATCGCCGCGTCGAATTCGAGGTCGGCTTCCCGGGCGAGGAGGGCGGCACGCCGTGACGATGCTCTCGAAAAAACTCATGCTGCTCGGCGAAATCGGAGTGGGCAAGACATCACTCGTGCGCCGGTTCGTCATGAACGACTTCACAACAGACTACCGTCCGACCATGGGTGTCGACATCTATCGATATCAAGTTCACGGCATAGGCCTGGATGCGAAACAATCGCTGGAGCTGGTGATCTGGGATATCGACGGTAACTTCGGTCAGAACATTTTTCGGCATGTCTACAGCAAGGGCGCTTCCGGAGCGTTGATCATCGGCGATCTCACCCGCTACCCAACGCTGCAGCATATGTCCAATCTGGCGCAAGGTTTCGAAGAAACCATGCCTGGCCGTTTCCACGCCTATGTCCTCAACAAGAGCGATCTTTGCGACCATCCAGCCAGAATGCCGCTACCTCCTGGCATTGCCGAGGCGACCACTCCGCCCACATTCACTAGTGCTCTCAACGGTGAAAATGTTACGGCTGTTTTCCGCACCGCCGCCAACGCAATCCTTCGACGGGAAGCGTGACGTGACCGAACCTGTCCCACCCAAAGATCTGATTGCGATATCGCGATTTCTCGCGGATCGAAATGTATTTGGTGCTGTTTGGACCGATGCAGAACTGAAGGCCGTGCAGCGCTTTGGCGACATGGTCGATTTCATTCCGCTCGGCAAGCCGATTACCGAAAGCGTGCTGCCGCTGATGGGATTTGACGATCAGATCAGCGGCTTGAGGCGGCGCCCCAACCGCTCGGTTACCATTCCTAATGTGCTGCTCGACTCCGCGGACCGAAACGGCCTCAGGATCAATGTCGTTGTCTATTGGATGCCCGATGAGCGCCGCTTCCTGCTGATCATCTCCAGAGCCGTCTCGCGGACCGACCTCGAAGTGGAGCTGACAGCCCAGGTCCGCGCCCGCGCTATCGCGGAAGCCGACGTCACAGCAAAATCGCGCATCATTGCCCGAGCCAACGAGGAATTGACGCGCGCCAACCAGGACCTGCAGGAGTTTGCGTCCGTCATCTCGCACGATTTGCGTTCGCCCTTGCGGCGCCTGCGCTATTTCGCCGGCGATGCTGCGACGTCGGTTGCTGCCGGCGACTTGGACCACGTATCTTCAAATCTCGTGGATCTGCAACGACAAGCGAAACGCATGTCGGCGATGCTCACGGGCCTGCTCGAATACTCCCGCATCGGCCGGAAATCCGAAGCCATCGAAGTGGTCGATACGGCGGCACTGGTGCAGGAAGTCGTGGAATCCATCGAGCGGCCGCCGGGTCTCCAAATCGTCATCGAGGGGCATTGGCCGATCTTTTCGACACTGGCGCAGCCGCTCGACATCGTGCTTCGCAATCTCATCGACAATGCTGTCAAGCATCACGATCTCGCCGATGGTCAGATTATCGTGCACGCCGAAGATGCCAACGACATGTGGGTCTTCTCGGTGGCGGATGATGGCCCCGGGATCCCGTCCGACTGGCATGACGCAATCTTCGAGCCCTTTAAACGCATCGCCGACGAAGACGCGGCGCCTGAAGGATCCGGCATCGGCTTGGCGTTGGTCAAAAAAATGGTCGAATGGTTTGGCGGACGCATCGAGATCCGGTCTGACCCCTCCGCCAATCGCGGTACCACGTTCCGGGTCCATTGGCCAAAGACGGTTACCACCTGAAGGCCACTTAAACGGCGGCCGAACACACATTTCAGTCAGGAGCAGCGAACATGAAAAGTCCAACCGGCGGAAATTTTCTGGCCAAGAAGAGCGACATGACCCGGTCGCGAAAAGAATTGCCTGCAATTTCGGATTTTCTGATCGTCGAGGACGAGAACTTCGATGCCGATCGCCTGCGGGCCACGCTGCACATCATGTTCGGCTATGCAATCCAAGTGCGGCGCGCCAAAACGCTCGGAAGCGCCCTCGATGCCGTCATCGAGCGCCGGCCCGAGCTGATCTTTCTCGACGACTACCTGAAGCCGAGCGACAACGCGACCCAGACGATCCCGTTTCTAAGGCGCTGCGGCTATGAAGGTCCGATCGTCGTCGTCAGCGGCGCGGTCGATCGGCATCGCCGAACGACATTGATCAAAGCGGGCGCGATCGATGTTATCCACAAGGACGACCTCGATAGTGTGCGAGTTGCCGAAGCCCTGGAACGTGTGCACGCACCAGCCGTGGCGGCGAAAGCTGAAGCAGCCAAGGCTGATGCTCAGAAGTAAATCGCGGCGCGGGTGTCAAGGCGGAAAAAACGGCCGAAGAATGCATCGGTTCGCTCAGTGACGCGAAACGCGAAGAGTGCCTCCAGGTCGGCCAGCTTGAGCGTGTCCGAGCCGACGTCTGTCAAAACGTCCTCGCGTCACCCGTACGTGCGTTCGTCGGCGATCACCTTGCCGTCGTTCGGCAGCGAGCCTGCCAGCACCAGCTGCACCTCGCACTTGAGCTTCGTCACCGCCTGCACCGTCTGAACCAGTCGCTCAGCCAGCCCCGCATCGCCGACAGTCGCTGTTTCAGCCTTGAGCACCATCGTATCCTGCTCGCCCGTGCGACCCACCACGAGACGCAACCGGCCGAGGCCAGGGTGGCGCTTGCCGATCTCGGCCACCTGCTCGGGATGGACGAACATGCCCTTGACCTTGGTGGTCTGATCGGCCCGGCCAAGCCAACCCTTGATGCGCATATTGGTGCGCCCGCACGGACTTGGCGTCGAGAGCACCGCCGACATATCGCCGGTTGCAAGCCGGATCATCGGATAGTCGCGATTGAAGGTCGTCACCACGACTTCGCCCACCTCGCCGTCGGGTAGGGGATCGCCGGTGCCCGGGCGTACGATCTCCAGGATGACGCCTTCATCGACCATCATGCCCTCGACCGAGCCGTCAGGCCCCGAGCTCTCGTAGGCGATCGAGCCGAGGTCGGCCGTGCCGTAGAACTGGAACACGGTCACACCAAGAGACTTGTATTCGGCTCTGAGCGACGGGAACAGTGCGCCACCGCCGACCAAAGCTTTCTTGATCGAGGATGTGTCGCGGCCAAGCTCGCGGCCCTTGTCGAGCAGGATCTTCAAGTAATCGGGGACGCCGACATAGACGTTCGGTTTCAGGTTCTGAATGACGTCGAGCTGCTGTTCGGTGTTGCCGGGGCCGGCGGCAATCACAGTGCAGCCTAGAGCGCGGGCACCGGCATCGAGGATCCAGCCGCCGGGCGTCAGATGATAGGCGAACGTATTGTGCACAATGTCACCTGGACGTACGCCGCCAGCATGGAGGGCACGGGCCGAGCGCCACCAATCAGCGCCAAGACCTTCGGGCTCGAAGATTGGGCCCGGCGACATGAAGATGCGGCCGACGTCTGTGCCGGACGCCGTTGCAAAGCCACCGAATGGCGGGCGCGCCGTCTGTAGACCCTTCAACGACGCCTTTCGCAGAATCGGGAGTTTTGCCAAAGTCTCGCGCGATGTCGCAACCGAAGGATCGACGCCTTTGAGGTGATCAGCCCAACCTGGACCATTGGCGACAGCTCGGCGTACGAGATCGGGCAGCAAGCCGAATTGCGAGGCCTCGCGGGCGGCTGGATCGCGGGTTTCGAGATGGTCGAAGTGATTGGCGGTCATGGATTGCACCTCTGCGAGAGGGAGTAGCCAGTAGTCAGTAGAAAAGACCGCGGAACGGCCCTATTCCCAACTCCTATTGCCTATTCCCTCTTTTATTCACGCGAGCCAGCGCTTGCGGCGCTTGTAGCTCTTGAAATCACGGAAAGACTTGCGCTCGCCGCCGGCCATGCCGAGGTAGAACTCCTTGACGTCGGCGTTTTCGCGCAGCGCCTTCGCGTCGCCGTCGAGGACGATGCGGCCGTTTTCAAGGATATAGCCGTAGGTGGCGTATTTCAGCGCCATGTTGGTGTTCTGCTCGGCGAGCAGGAACGAAACGCCCTCTTTGGCATTGATGTCGCGCACGATCTCGAAGATCTGCTCGACGATCTGCGGCGCGAGGCCCATCGACGGTTCATCCAGCAGCACCATCTTCGGGCCGGACATCAGCGCGCGGCCGATGGCGCACATTTGCTGCTCGCCGCCGGAGGTGTAGCCGGCCTGTGAGGTTCGCCGCTCTTTGAGACGCGGGAAATAGGCGTAGATCTTTTCGAGTTCGCGCTGCGTGCCGGCGCGGCCGTCCTTGCGCGTGAAGGCGCCGGTCAGAAGGTTTTCCTCGATCGTCAGATGGCCAAAGCAGTGCCGGCCTTCCATCACCTGGATGCAGCCGCGCTTGACGAGATCGTTCGGCGTCAATCGGTCGATGCGCTCGCCTTCGAAATTGATCTGGCCTTTCGTCACCTCGCCCCGCTCGCCCTTGAGCAGGTTCGAAATCGATTTCAGCGTCGTCGATTTACCGGCCCCGTTGGCGCCGAGAATGGCGACGATGCCGCCCTTCGGCACGATCAGCGAGACGCCCTTCAAAACGAGAATGACGTGATCATAGATCACCTCGATATTCTTGACATCGAGGATAGGGGTCTGGGCCTGCTCAACCGTTGGGGCCGATATCGACATGGGTGCTCGCATCAGGGCAGTAGGGCGTCGGCGGTGGGCGGTGGGCGTAGGAAGCGCGAATGGATTTTGGACGGAACTTGTTCTGCCCCCCCCTCTCTATTCGCCGCGCCCTACGCCCTCTCTTCTCAGTTCACCTTCGAGCAATCACGCGGCTCGATCTTGCGATCAGCTGCATACTTGGCCGCGGTGTCTTTCACCATCGGGTCCAGCAAGCCACGGTCAGCCGTGTACATGTCGGACACGACCTTCCAAGCCTTGCCGTCCCACTGGTGGACGCGGGCGAGATCGGCACCCTGATGATCCTGGCAGGTGAACTTGAACGGCGCGACCATGCCTTCGAATCCCAGTTCCTTGATACGCTCGGCCGTGAGGTTCAGGTTCTCGAAACCCCACCGAACTTCTTCGCTCTTCAGCGGTTTCTTGCCGAACTTCGACTGTGCCGTGCGGATCGCCTCGACTCCGATCATGGAGTTGACGAGGCCACGATTGTAAAGCACCTGGCCATCCTTGGACTGGGCGATTTCGTCCGGCTTCGCGGCACTCTTGCCCGGCGCGATTACAAACTTGTCGACGGCATCATGGACACCGAAGCGACCGGCCGAGTGCTGCAATAGCAATGCCTTGTATCCGGCTGCCTTCTCGCCGGCCGGCAGCACGTCCGGCTCGGCGCCCGACCACCAGACGCCGATCATCTTGTCACGCGGGAAATTGACGGCAGCGGCTTCGCTGATCGACGTCGCGTTCATCGATCCCCAGCCCCAAAGCAAAACGTAGTCCGGCTTTTCCTGGCGGATCGAAAGCCACTGCGACTTCTGCTCGAGACCCGGGTGCGTCACCGGGATGGCTTTGAACTCGAAGCCATCGCGCTTGGCCAGTGCTTCCAATGCGGGGATCGGCTCCTTGCCATAAGGGCTGTCGTGATAAACGAGGCTGATCTTCTTGCCCTTCAGCTTGTCGCGACCGCCGAATTCCTTGGCGATGTGCTGCATGGCGATGTCGGCACCGGTCCAATAGGAGCCAAGCGCGATGAAGCTGTACGGGAATACGGCGCCGTCACGGCTTTCCGAGCGGCCGTAGCCCAGCGTCAGCAACGTCATCTTATCGCCGGGCGCCTTCTCGGTCAGCGCCAGTGTGATACCGGTCGAGAGTGGCGAGAAGTAACCAGCACCGGTCGCGCCCTTGGACTTCAGGCGTTCGTAGCACTCGACGCCCTTGTCGGTGGCGTAGCCCGTCTCGCATTCCTCGAACGCGATCTTGACGCCGTTGATGCCCCCGTCGCGCTCGTTGATGAGTGTCCAGTAGTCGGCGACGCCGTTGGCGAACGGCACGCCGTTCACGGCATAGGCGCCGGTGCGGTAGACGAGCGCGGGCAGAAACTGCTCACCCTCTGCAAGTGCTGGGATTGCTCCAGCGATGGCCGAAACGGCGACAGCTGCCGTCACCAATGTCTTACGAAACATGCGAATTTACCTCCTATTTGAGCCAGCCCTCGCGGACTGCCCGGTCGCGGGCCTTTTCTTGATTGTCCAGTCCGGTATCGCCGCGCCGCAGGCGATGCCGGAGCATCGAGTGATCCCGTCAGTACGGGAACGGCCAAAGCCGCAGTTTTTCCTTGGCCAGGGTCCAGAGCCTGGCAAATCCGTGCGGCTCTTTGATGAGCAGGAAGCAGATCAGCGCGCCGAAAATGATGAACTCCAGATGTGTCGTCGTCTCGGTCGAGCGCACATGCTTGGCAAACTCGAGCAGCCAGCGCGACTCGAGCGTTGCACCGAGCGCCTGCAGCGGGCTGGCGATGACAGGCAAGGTCTGGTTGAGCAGAATCGGCAACATCAGGATGAAGGCGGCCCCCAGGAAAGAACCGAGAATCGATCCGAGACCGCCTTCATCCTGATGTTGCCGATTCTGCTCAACCAGACCTTGCCTGTCATCGCCAGCCCGCTGCAGGCGCTCGGTGCAACGCTCGAGTCGCGCTGGCTGCTCGAGTTTGC
>JANXRM010000297.1 GCA_025353015.1 Hyphomicrobiales bacterium | reverse complement strand
GCCGGGAACAGAACGGCCACCCAGGCACGCCAGGTGGCCGTGAATACTAACCGAATTGCAATCATAAGCGAATTGCGCGGCCTTCACTCCGCAGCCTTGGCCTTCAGCAGTCCGGCGTGAGCCAGCGCGCCGTCGAGCACTTTCTTGGTCGGCTCCATCAGCGGCGCCAGTGGCAACCGGCACTCCGGGCTTTCGATGATGCCAAGCCGCCAAGCGGCATATTTAGCCGGCGCCGGATTGGTTTCGACGAAAAGCGCGTCATGCAGCGGCATCAGGATGTCCTGCAGTTCCAGCGCCCGCTTGAAGTCGCCCTTGAGCGTAGCGGTCTGGAATTCCGAGCAGAGCTTCGGCGCCACGTTCGAGGTCACGGAAATGCAGCCGTTGCCGCCGTGCGCGTTGAAACCCAGCGCCGTCGCATCCTCGCCCGAAAGGTATGCAAACGGCTTCTTGATCAGCAACCGGTGCTGCGACATGCGCTCGACCTTCGCCGAGGCATCCTTGACACCAGCGACATTCTTGAGCGTCGCAATCCGCGCCAGCGTCGCCGGCAGAATGTCCACCACTGTTCGCGGCGGCACATTGTAGGCGATGATCGGCAGATCGACCGCGTCGCTGATGGCCTTGAAGTGCAGATAGAGGCCCTCTTGCGTCGGTTTGTTATAGTAGCCGGTCGAATGCAAAGCGGCGTCGGCGCCGGCTTGCTTGGCAAAGCGGGTCAGCTCGATCGCTTCTTCGGTCGAGTTGGAACCGGCGCCAGCAATGACGGGCACCCGCTTACGGGCGGTCTTGATCGCCAGCTCCACGACGCGCTTGTGCTCGTCATGGCTGAGGGTCGGCGCCTCACCGGTGGTTCCGACGGGCACCAAACCATGCGTGCCTTCTGCGATTTGCCAGTCGACAAACCGCTCAAAAGCCTTTTCATCCACCTTGCCGTTCTTGAACGGTGTTATAAGTGCCGTGAACGAGCCCCTGAACATGGGCGTTCCTCCGCTTGGGCGCACGCGAGCCGCGTCACACGCCTTGTAAGCCGCCGATCCGATTGGTACTCTTTACGAAATTCATGGGGCCGACGGTCGAGCACCACGAACGTATCGACATTATGCCGAGTGCAATCCACCTGCAAGGCTTGCGCAAGGATTGTGCAGGATTGAGTTATCGAGGTGAATGCTTGGGCAATGTTCACGGCAGAAATTTTGTGGGCGCCCCAGCTACTCGCGATTGGGCATCGTCGCTGGCGAGGACTGTTGCGGCCGGTCTGCTGCTGACGCTGCTGATCGGACCGGGCGACGCGCAGGTATTGGCCGCCGCGCCAGACAAAACCTTATCGGAGCAGCCCGAAGAGCCGCCGTTGGCAATTCCTGGCACCCCTGCAGATGCCGGGCAGCCGGCCCAACCGACACTGAGCCCGGGAGCCGCAACGCCCGAGGCCGCCGCCGCGCCCATCGCACCGCTGAACATCACCTCGCCCGAGGCCATCTACATCGCCAAACTCGATGAGTTCATTGCGCCAGTCCGCGACTTTACCCTATCACCTGAAGACAGCCAGCGGGTCAAGGACGCCATCCGGCTCTTGAGCACGCGTGATCCTGCCGGCTCCCGGGCCCTGCGCAACCAGATCACCGATCCCTCAGGACGGCGGCTGGTGGAATGGCTGTCGTTTAAGGCGGGCTTTGGCGAGCCGCAGGAATTCCTGTCGTTTTTGGCTGAAAACCCGGCCTGGCCCGAGCGTCAGTTGCTGAGCCGGCGGGCCGAGGAACAGCTTTTTGTTTCTGGCGGCAACGCGCAGCAAATAAGGAACTTCTTCAAGGACAGCGAACCCAAGACCGGCGCGGGCTGGGCCGCGCTGGCGTCGGCCTTCCTCGCCGAAAAAAACGAAGCCAAGGCCCGCGACGTCGCGGCCAAGACCTGGCGCGACTTCGAACTGGCCGGCAGCCTCGAACAGGGGTTTCTTGAGCGGTTCGGCCCAATGCTGACCGAAGCCGACCACCGCTGGCGGCTGGACCGGATCCTGGTTGACGAGGTGCGGTTCAGCGCCGAGCGCAGCGACCGCGCGGCGATCGCCCGCCGCCTGTTGCCGCTGCTTTCGGAGCCCGAACGCAAAAAGGCCGAGGCCCGGATCGCCGTCTTCCTGCGTGCCAAACTCGCCGGCCAGTTGCTGGCGGCCTTGCCTGCTGAGGCTGAAGCCCAGCCGGTCGATTGGGGCCTCGCCTACCAGAAAGTGCAACACTTCCGCCGGGTCGGACAAAATGCTGAGGCGTGGAAAATCCTGCAATCCGCGCCGGCTGACCCAGCCCTGCTGGTCAGCCCCGACGATTGGTGGGCCGAGCGCCGCGGTGCGGCCCTCGATGCGCTCAAGGCCGGGAAGGCCGAACTCGCCTACGATCTTGTCCGCGAGTCGGGCGCCCTTTCGGTCAATCCGCTGAAGGACCAGACGTTCCTTGCTGGGTGGATCGCGTTCCGGCATCTCAATCGCACGGACGCAGCCATCAAGCACTTTACGGCGTCGCGAACGGCCGCCGACGGCCCGCTTGCGCAGTCACGAGCCGATTACTGGGCGGGGCGCGCGCTCGAAGCCACCGGGAAAACGAAGGACGCACAGGCGCGCTATGCGGCGGCCGCAAAGCAGATCGATACCTTCCACGGGCAACTTGGCCGTCAGAAGTTGGCAGCAGGAGCCCCCGTCGATATCCGCGAAACATTACCGGCGATGCCATCAGCCGCCGACATCAGCCGGTTCAACGAGATGGATGCCGTTAGGGCCACCGTCATCGCCTCGAAACTGGGCCTCGACCGGAATATACGCCGGGCGCTGTTCGGCCAGTTGCGCAATACGCTTGCGACCGAAGGCGAGATGGCAATGCTGGCCCATCTCGCAGCCGCCCTCGGTGACCCACAAGCGTCGTTGCGCATCGGCAAGACTGGCATCGCCCGCGGCATGAACCTGATCACCTATGCCTATCCGCTGCACGCTTTCCCAGCCTACACGCCGCTGGCCGATCCCCCCG
>JANXRM010000420.1 GCA_025353015.1 Hyphomicrobiales bacterium | reverse complement strand
CACTGCTCAACAACAGGCCGACTGTGCCGGGGCAGGCGCGATGACGGCCGCGCTGTTCCTGTCGATGCAGAGCAATCACCGCATGCAATTGCGTGTCGTGCAGTTCGCGCCGCTCGTCGCGGGGGCCGCGCTTGTGCTGTTCAGTGTCTCGCGCACGCTTTACGTGGCGATGCCGCTGCTGGCAATCATGGGGGCGTTCATCCTGTCGACGTCGGTGTCGACCAATACGCTGCTGCAGCAGTCCGTGGAAGATAGCTGGAGGGGGCGTGTGATTGGCCTCTATTTCATGTTTTTTCTCGGTATGGCGCCGCTCGGTCATCTCCTGGGGGGAACGCTGGCTGCGCATTTTGGCTTACGGCCGACGCTCGCCTTCAACGGCTTGATGATGATACTGGCGGCCGTAGTGGCGCAGGTGCGCCTGCGCAAGAACCCGGCTGTTTATGCGGGGTTGTGCGAAAGCGTGCGGCTTTGAGCGAGCTCAATTGCTGGTTCACAGCACATCATACCATTGCGCGATGCGCTGGCGCATAGCCGCGTCCGGCAGCCGGCCGAAGCCTGCAGCCACGTTGTCGCGCATGTGCGCTGGGTTCGCCGTACCGGGAATGACGCACGTGATCGCGGGATGGCCGATGAGGTACTTGAGGAAGATCGTGGCGTAACTTTTTGCATCGATATCGGCGGCCCAATCCGGCAATGGGCGGCCCTTCACACGGGCGAACATATTGGCGCCGTCGAACGGCCGGTTCGGGATGACGGCGATGCCTTTTTCGAGCGCCAACGGCAACAGCTTGGCCTCGGCCGACCGCACCGCCAGCGAATAGGGAAGCTGTACGAAATCGATGGGTTCGGCGCGCATGATCGCCATCAATTCGTCGAACGCCGACACGGTGTAATGCGTGATGCCGATGGTGCGGAAGGTTCCCTTTTCTTTCCAGGCGCGAAGTGTTTTCAATTGCACGCGCCAATCCACGAGATTGTGGATCTGCATGAGGTCGATGACGTTGGTCTGCATCTTGTCGGCCGAGGCCTGCATCTGCGCGACGCCGGCAGCGGCTCCCGAAGTCCACACTTTCGTCGCGAGAAACGCCTTGTCACGGGCGCCCATGGCCGTCAGCAAGCGTCCGGTTACGGCTTCGGCGCGGCCGTACATGGGCGATGAATCGATCATGCGACCACCGGCCTGGAACAGGATCTCCAGCACCTGGCGGCGCTGTTCGAATTCCGCTGGATCGTCGCCGATGTCGAAGGCCTGCCAGGTGCCGACGCCGATGACGGGCATCGCTTCGCCGGTAGAAGGGATTGGGTGGGTGAGCATTTTGGCGACGTCAGACATCGGGGAACTCGCGCGTGCGGGGTGGGCAACAATCAAGGGCGGGGCCGTCAGGAACGTAAGGCCGGCGAGGGCATGGCCGAGGATCTGCCGGCGGTCGAGTGGGTGGTCGGGTTCGGTGGGCAGGATCACGCCCATCTGACGGGTTGCTTCAATGGAGCCGGCGGGGCAGGAGATCCTGGGCTTCCTGGATGAAGAGCGCCAGCACGATCACGAGACCGAGATAGAGGAGGCCCCACTGCGCGCGCACGGAATTCGGCACGTTGTAATAGGCGATATTGGCGGGTGCCTGCGGGTCGTAGCGCCAAGCTGCCATCAGATGCGGGATGGCCAGCACGGACACCAGGATCAGGATCGGGCTTGGCCAATAGAGCCACAGGCCGACGAGGCAGGGGACGCCCAGCAACCAAGCCCGCGGGGTGAGGACAGCCGTGATGCGGCCGCCGTCCAAGGGCGAGATCGGGATCATGTTGAAGAGGTTCAGGACGAAACCGGACTTGGCCAGCGCGATCCAGAAGGGATCGCCGGTCTCCTTGCCGACCCAGTAGCACGCGAACGCCCCGAGCGTGCCGATGAAGGGGCCGGCGTAGGCGATATAGGCCTCCGTCTCGGCGTTCATGGGTTGCTCTTTGAGGGCGATCCAGGCGCCGATGAAGGGAATGAAGACGGGCAGGCCAACGTCCAGTCCACGATCGCGGGCGGCGAGGTAATGGCCAAGCTCGTGCACGAAGATCAGGCCGACAAAGCCGGCCGCGAACGGCCAGCCGAAGAACAGCGCATAAGTCCAGATCGACAGGAAAATGCTGAACGAGGACCAGAGTGCCGGTCCGAGCTTCGGCAGCAGAAAGATCCACTTCATCGGCGATTGGGCCTTTCTGCGATCCGGCCGATCCTGACGATCGGATCAGCCGCGGCGGCGGAAGAACTTGGCGAACAAAGCCCCCACGGCCGCAAATCCGATGAGGAAGATCTTTGCAAACTTGAGGATAAAAGCACCAGCGAGGGCGATCAAGCCGAGCTTCTTGGCGGCCACACCGGCAACGAGCGCGGCCAGGCCATACTCGGCGACCTTGTCGGTCGAGGGATTGAAGTCCTCGTAGCGCTTGCCGGGTTCATAGGCCAGCGCCGCGAGCAGCGCCTTGGCGTGCTTCTTCTGGCTCTCGATCTGCTGGCTGCCGGTGATCAGGTTCAACTGATAGAAGCCCTCGCGGCCGAGCGCGTAGGTGTTGTAATTGACGGAATCGTTGCCGCCTGCGGGGCCACCCTTGTTGCGGGCGAGAACCGACCAGACCAGCCGGTGGGTGGCTGCATCGTAAGCTGGCCGCTCAACCCAGCCCACGACTTCCAATTCTGAAAAACCCCGCTGCACCCGGTCCTTATTCGATTCCTCGGTGCCGTCCTTCAAGCTCTGCAACAGCTCGTCTGCCTTCCAGTCCTTGGCGTCGTCATCCTTGACGTAGCCGGTCTTCTTGTAATCGATGACCGTCAGCCAGCTTTCGTCCTGAGCCGACAGCACCAGCCCCTGGAAGGACTCGCCGGTCCGGTTGCCGAAGGCACGCATCAGGCGCTGGGCTTCGGGGATTGGAATGTACTGGTAGCCGGTCGGCAGGTTGATCTTGCCTTGCTCGCCCAGTTGCACCGTCGCCGGGCCCGGTTTGGCGGCCTTGAAGGCTGCTTGCAGCGCCGAGTTCAGCTCTTCCTCGCGGGTGAGCTTGGGCGCGGCAGCTGGAGCGCCGGGCGCAGCCGATGGGGCTGCGGCCGGCGGTGCGGCGGGCTTGCTATCCTGGGCGAAGGCGGGAGCGGCCCACGTCGATGTCATCAGGAGAAGAACTGCAATTGCATTCGTGTGCTGCCGCATAGGGGGCATCCTCCTGATTCGTATTTTCAGACCAGCGTTAGTTAAGTGACGGCGCGGCGTTGGGGAAGCCGTTTGCTGCGGCTGCGTCCTAAGGTGTCAGCGGACCGTCAGTAGTCGAAAAAATCCGCCTAAACCTTACCGCGCAAAAGCGTTCCTGCACCGGCGAGTGGCTGCCTCAGACTTTGCCGCGGACGAAATTCATGACGCTGGAGAAGTCCTTCTCCGCTGCGCCCTCGACCATGGTCATGTAGAGCCTGAGGGCGGCATGGGCTTGGGCACCCATGGGCGTTGCCACACCCGCTTCCTGGGACGCCGATTGCGCCAGCGCCAAGTCCTTCAGCATCAGCTTGGTCATGAAGCCCGGCTCGTAGTTGCGGTTGGCGGGCGTCGAGGGCACAGGCCCCGGCACCGGGCAATATCCCGACAGCGCAAAACTGTTGCCGGTGGAGGTCGAGACCACGTCGAACAGCGTCTGGTGCGAGAGGCCGAGCTTTTCCGCCAGCGCAAAGCCCTCGCAGGCGCCGAACATGCAGATCGCCATCATCATGTTGTTGCAGATCTTGGTCGCCTGCCCCATGCCGGCGTCGCCGCAATGCACGAGCTTGCGCCCCATGCCACCCAGCAGCGCCTCGGCCTTGGCGAAGGCTTCCTTGCTGCCGCCGCACATGAACGTCAGCGTTGCGTTCTGGGCGCCGCCAGTGCCGCCGGAAACCGGCGCGTCGAGCGAGAGCATGCCGGCCGCCTTGGCGATCTCGTGCGCCTTCTTTGCTGACGCCACGTCGATGGTCGAGGCGTCGATGAACAGCGTGCCTTTGGTGGCGGTCTTGAAGACGCCGGAGCCCTCGTAGACGGCAATTGTTTCTTTGCCGGTCGGCACCATGGTGACGAGGAATTCCACATCCTTGGCCGCGTCGGCGCCGCTGGCCACCTTCTTGATGCCGGCCTGGGCCGCCTTCGACAGGTTGTCCTCCATGATGTCGAAGCCTTTGACCTCGTGCCCCTTCTTGACGAGGTTTCCAGCCATGGGAAGTCCCATGTTGCCAAGACCGATGAAGCCGACTTTTGCCATTGCCTATTCCTTCGTTGCGGATGGGTGTTAAGGTTGATCTGGATTGCCATAAGCTGTCCCATAGCTGCCGCCGATTGGCAATCGCCGGCAAGTGGATACGTGACCGCCGCAGAGGCGGGGCAGGCCGCTCGAATGGGTGGTGAAAAACGCGATGAACATCGCTGGTTGGCCCCAGGCCCGAAGTCGTGCTTATCTGCGCCACCATTCATCAGGAGGACGCACGACATGGATTTAGGGTTGAGAGGCAAAAAGGTTCTCGTCACAGGTGGCTCCAAAGGCATCGGCGCCTCGCTTGGCCATGCGTTCGCCGCGGAAGGCGCCAACGTCATCCTGGTCTCGCGCAGCGCCGAGGGGCTCAAGGCGACGGCGGAGACGATCCGCTCGCGGCATCAGGTGTCGGTCGAGACGCACGCGGCTGATCTTTCCAAGCACGAAGCCCGCGAAGAGACGATGAAGAAGTTCCCGAACATCGACATCCTGTGCAACAACGCGGGCGCCATCCCGGGCGGCAGCATTTTCGATCTCTCGATGGAGAAGTGGATCGAGTCCTGGCAGCTCAAGGTGTTCGGCTACGTGCACATGACGAAGCTGGCGCTGGAGCAGATGAAGCCGCGCAAGTCCGGGATCATCGTCAACATCATCGGCATGGCCGGCCCGAACGTGCGCTATGACTACGTGTGCGGTTCCACGGGCAACGCGGGCCTCAACGCCTTCACCAAGGCGATCGGCTCGCGCACGCCCGACTATGGCGTCCGCTGCTTCGGCATCAACCCGGCCGCCACCCGCACCGACCGCATCATGACGCTGTCGAAGGCACGCGCCAAATCCACGTTCGGCGACGAGAACCGCTGGGAGGAAACGCTCGGCGACATGCCGTTCGGCCGTCTCAAGGAGCCGGACGAGGTGGCAGCGCTTGCCGTCATGCTGTGCGGCCCGCAGGTCGAGTACCTCTCGGGCTGCATGATCGACATGGACGGCGGCCATATGTTCCGGAAGTGAAAAGAGGGACAAGGGAATAGGGAATAGGGAAGAGACATTCGTTGATCGCGCCGGCACTTGTACCTTCCTTGTCCCTTGTCCCTTCCTTTTCCCCGATTCCTTTTCCCCGATCCCTGATCCCTGATCCCCGAGCCCTGGTGCCCCCATGAAACTCAGCGTCACCGTTCCGTTCATCGATGTCGGCGGCGATCCCGCAACGGTCCGCGATTTCGCGCAGGCCGCGGAGGGGCTCGGCTACGACGGCCTCGGGGCTCCGGACCACGTGCTCGGCGTCAACGTCGCGAGCCGCCCGGACTGGGGCCAGCGCAACACGTCGGCGGATTACTTCCATGATCCCTTCGTGATGTTCGGCTTCCTCGCCGGTTGCACGAAAAAAATCGAGTTTTCGACCCAGGTGATGATCCTGGCCCAACGCCAGACCGCGCTCGCCGCCAAGCAGGCCGCGTCCCTCGATGTGCTCTCGGGCGGACGTTTCCGTTTTGGCATCGGCATCGGCTGGAACGAGGTCGAATTCGTCGGCCTGAACGAGAATTTCAAGAACCGCGGCAAGCGCTCGGAGGAGCAGGTGCGGGTGATGCAGGCGCTGTGGGCCGAGCGCCATGTCAAATTCGCCGGCGAATGGCACACCATCGACGACGCCGGCATCAATCCTTTGCCCGCGAAGCGCCGCGTGCCGCTCTGGTTCGGCGGCCACGAGGACGTGACGCTCCGGCGTATCGCGAAATATGGCGACGGCTGGATCATGCTGGCGCATCCAGCCGGCAATACGGCACGGGACGAATTCGCCAAGCTCCGCTCGTACGTGAAAGAGGCCGGTCGCGAGCCCAACTCGGTCGGCATCGAGGTCTGGGTGTCGGCAGGCGAGGGCGGGCAGGAGGACTGGCGGCGCGAACTGCTAGCTTGGAAAGCCCTCGGCGTGACGCACGCGACCGTCAACAACGTGTACGCGCGCGGGCCGCACAAACGCATCGCGGGGCGCACAATGGCAGCCCACGTCGAGGCTATGACCAGATACCGCGCTGCCGTCGCCGATCTTTTGTAATGCAGGCCGATCTTTTGTAATGCAGGCCAATCTTTTGTAATGCAGGCAAGGACATGAACCATGAGTAGGATCTGCGCAATCACAGGCGGCGCGTCGGGCATCGGTCGCGGTACGGCCAAGCGGCTCCTGGATGATGGCTGGACTGTCGTCGCCCTCGATGTCGCGGAGAAAAATCTCGCGGCGCTCAAGAAAGATTTCGCCAGTTATGGTGCGCGGCTGGAAACCGAGATTTGCGATGTGAAATCGGAAGCCAGCATCAAGGTGGCGATGGCGGCCATCGGCA
>JANXRM010000261.1 GCA_025353015.1 Hyphomicrobiales bacterium | reverse complement strand
TACCCCGTCGTTGCGCCCCGCGCGCCAGACACCCAAGTTTAAGACAAGAATTCGTCAATGTAGTTGGATCAACTAGGTCTGTTATTATTCATTAAACGTCTGATATTCCAAGTTGAACGCGCGTCTAATCCTGCGATGATCCATGCATCGATTCGCGGATGGCGACCAAGACTTGGTTTATTCTTGAACGAGCGTGGATCGCGGTAGCTTAAGGGGAGGTGTGGGTGTCGAAATTTTTTATGGACTTGTTGGTGGTGCCAGCAGAATCGATTGTTGCCGGCTTTGTCATCGGCGTTTTCGCGCTTTTCGCGATCGGGCGAACCCGACGCCTCCCGACCTGGGCCAAGGTCCCACTCAGAGGCTTGGCGGCCATAGTTGGCGGCTTCTATACCCTGGCGTTCGGGCTCGTGGCGTCAGTGCAGATGTATGTCGATTTGGTTTCGAACCCCACCAGTTTCGCCTTGGCGATTTCCACGAGCCTGACGATGAGCGCACTCACCTACTTGTTCATGAGCATTCACGATCCAAATGCTTTCGATGATTTCGACGTGCAGCGGCCAACAGGCAAGGCGTCGACTGAGGCCAAGGCTCCCGCACCGCGCGCCGCCAACGTCAAAGCAGATGCCTTGCAAGCCACTGAGGCGCCAGAGGCCGGACATGTCGCCGCGAATGTCACCTACATTCATCAGCCATCGCCTCACACGCACTAGCGGGCGGATGGTGCCCTGAAGCCACGATCCGATTGGAACCACTCCCGCCTGCCACCGTGCCGGCGGGATTTTTAGCGGCAGCGGCGGCTTTGCGCCGACGAACTTGCCCTTATTCCAGGGCGGGCCTCGGACAGAACCGGCATTCGGGTCGTTGTCGTTCATGGTCAGTCTCCTGTTTCGAGAGTGACCATCGAGGATGCGACTGTTGTCCGGCGCGTAGAGCACGCAAGCTCTTGTCGAGGCGATTAAATCCGTAGTCGTGGTTATCCTCGCGAGCGCAACTACCGACTGCAATGGCGTTCTTGCGTCGCGTTGAGGGAGATATCCACCATCTGCCGAGAGCAGCGATCGACGGGATAGTGCGGAGACTTGCACATGATCGTCCGTGCCATGTGTGAAGCAGGAGACGACGTCAAGGCCGCCAGAGATTGGGCCGAGTTGTGACCCCAGGTGCGATCGCCACTGGCGTATTCCGGTCTGCCTGGCCGACTTGCTTCGCATCCGGACGCGGGCCAGCGGTCGATCTCACCGGCTTCCCCGACAGCCGAGCAATGCGATATGCGTGGAATTGGTCGGCCAGCCGGGCAATTCCCGGATACTGCCCGCGCGCCAGTTTGACGTCGGCGGCAGTGAGCGGCGCACCGTCGTCCGGCGTGTGCAGCGAGCGGCCCATCGGGAAAAGCAGCGCCAGCATCGGCCTTGACAGCCGCGGCCAGGACCGTACCCGATCGGTATCGACATGCACGAAAGGGGGCGACGAGATCGGATAATAGCCGACGCCGCCGCGCTGCTCGACCAGCGCGAACGAGCGCAGCAGGCTCACTGGTACATCCGGGAAATAGACATCCGCGGCCTTGCCGAGAATGTGCCGGCTCTCGGACGCGACGCCGGAAATCGTTGCCCGCAGCATCTCATTGGTGATCGACGAACGGTAGCCGGAGAGGAGATGGATCGGCGCGCGCGAGCCAAGCGCAGTGTGCAACTGCCAGAGCAGGTCGATCAGGTGCGGGTCCATGCGGACGGCTTGATTCTGCCGATGATCGCGCATGGCGTAGCTGAGCTTGTCGAGGCCTGCCTGGTCGAACCGGCCGCCCCGCACGAAGATTGCCTTTGTCAGCTCTTTGGTATGGACATTATAAATCGTCAACGAACGATCGCCGCCGTCCGCCGCACAGAGTGCCGACAGACCCAAAAATGCCGATATCACTGCCGCAGCTGCGCACGCATAAATGACACGACGTGACACGTCCAACGCCCGCCTTCACGAAATTTATCTCGGCATCGACTGAGCAATCATCGCGGGGTTCGCCACAAGCTCCACGCTGACGCACCCCGAGCAGCCGCACCGGCACGCCACGTTCATTGCGATCGTGTATTTCCTGTCCGTTGCGATGACGTCAATCGTCGGGATTGCACCCGAGCGATGTGCGTCGTCACTATCGCCATGCGCCCTCGGCAGGCACGCGACGAAGGCGTATTTGCTTTATGCAAACGATCCCATATCGGATCACCGCAGTTGAGAGTTGTTCTAATTCAACAAATAAATCAGGGTGTTACCCGATAAGCACGACATCTTGAAAATTGCGCGGTCCAGCTTGGTTTCCGGTGACAACGTCGAACCTGTCAAATAATTAACAATCGGTACTCTTGGCGTGATCATTGTATGTGGCGTGGGGTAGTCATGATTCTTCGTTCCATCTTGCCAGCGGCCATTGCTGGTAGCGCGATTTCCATGGGCCTCGTTTCTGTCCAGGCGCTGGCACAGACGACGGCGCCATCGCCCTCCGATCCGAATTCGGGAACGATCGTTGTTCCGAAGACGACGCAACGGTCAGCGCCAGCCGATAACTCCGCAAGTCCATCGGCGCCGGCATCTGCCCCACGAGCCGAACCTTCGCGCGCCGAGGAGCAGAATGCCTTGCTGCTGCGGGAAGTGCGCTGCATGCGCCAACGTCTCGCGGCACTCGAAGCGCGCGCGTCGGGTTCCAGTATTGCCGATACAGTGCCAGGGCCTTTGCCGGCCAAGCCCTCGACATCAGGACCGGCGGCAAAACCCGCGCTGATTGCCGTCACGGACGAGTGCGGAACGGTGGCGTCTGGTGGCGCGGCTCCCGTCGGACCCAAGGCGCCTCCTGCTGCCGGCCCCGGCAACATGTTCGCAATCAATCCAAAAGGCGCGCCGCCGCTGCCGCCGGGCGTCCCGCCAGCACCCGGTGCGCCCGCCGTCGCCATCGACCCGAGCCTGTTCCAGATCTCGCCGCAGGCAGCGCCGGCTGGCGTCGCAGTCCCGGGTGCCGCGCCGGTCGGGCCAGGCGGCGTTGTTCCGCCGATCGTGCAGGTCGGCGGCCTCTCGATGGGGGCCTACGGCGAGATCAAGTTCGGCTCGATGCGCAATCCCGATGCTGGCGGACGCTGGCAATCGGGCTTCGACGCCGCCCGCTTCGTGCTGTTGCCGACCTATGCGATCACGCCCAACATCATCTTCAACGCCGAGATCGAGTTCGAGCACGCCGGCATCGCCTTCGACAACGACGACAAGTTGCACGGCACCGCCGAGATCGAGCAGATGTACATCGATTTCAAGATCAGGCCTCAGTTCAACTGGCGCGCGCCAGGCATCGATCTCGTGCCGGTCGGCTTCATCAATCTCTACCACGAGCCGACGCTGTTCTACTCGGTGCATCGTCCGGAACTCGCCAACGGCATCGTGCCGACGACGTGGCGCACGCCCTCCACAAGCTTCTACGGCGACATCTTCGAGGGCTGGAAGTATCAGATCCAGGCGTCGTTCTCGGTCGAGGACTTCGGCGACAGCTTCGACAAACGAACCGATGCCAACCGCGTGGCCGACGGCACCTACGATGCCGGCATCAACGGCAAGGACGGCCTGGGCTTATCCCGGCCCGTACTCGGTGACTTCCGCCAACTCTCGAACACTATCGCCTGGGCGGGGCGTGTCAGCTTCCAGCCGCCTCAAATAGCGGGGCTCGCGGGCTCGTTAAGCGCCTACTATTCGCCGAACATCACACCACGCGGCGCACACACAACCATCTGCGACCCATCCAACGCCCCGGCCTGCGATCAGATCGACGGCGGTCACCTCGGCCGCAACAGCATGGCGATGGCCAATTTCGAGTTCCGTTATCGCCGGCCGGAGACCAATTGGGAATTCCGCGGCGAGGCCGTCAACATCCGCTTCAGCAATCCCGAGAACCTCAGGGCAAACAACGACGGCGACGACAGCAATAACGTCGGCAAGATGATGTGGGGCTACTCGGGCGAGGTCGCTTATCACCACAACCTCGGCACCATCCTGGAAAGCCAATGGGAGTTGGTGCCGTTCTATCGCTACACACGCGAGAACTTGCAGACGTCCGGCTACGCCGGTCTCGACGACAATAATCCAACCGGTGCCGGCCAACTGCAGTTCCATACCTTCGGTGCAGCACTCTTCCCGTCGTCGAAGGCCGTGCTGAAGCTGAACTATCAAAAAGTCATCGACAAGGAGCCAGGCGGTGCCAAGCGGGACTCCATCCTTGGCGGCGTCGGGATATTCTTCTAATTCTTGCTGGCATTATCTCAGTCGATAACGCGTTGGAGTCCAATTCATGTTTGAATGGAAGCGATGGGTGGCGCCGGCCGCCGCGGCGATCGCGGTCATCCAGCCCGTGCAGGCGACGCAGTATTTTACGGTGGCAACGGCACAGCGGGTAGCGTTCCCCAATGCGACGTCGTTCGTCGAGGCGCACGTCGTTTACACGGCGGCCGACATCGCGAACATCCAACGGATGGCGGGGAATGCGCCGCAGGCCCGCGCGCAGCAAGTCTGGAGGGCTTATGCCGGGACCCAGTTCCTTGGCTTTTTCATCGTCGACTACGTGATCGGCAAGCACCTCGTCATCGATTATGCCGTATCGCTCGAGCCCGGCGGCAGTGTGCGGCGAGTCGACATCATGGAATATCGAGAGGCTTACGGCGGCGAAATCCGCGGCCCCAGTTGGCTGGCCCAGTTCGTCGGCAAATCCGCGGGAAGTGCTCTGCAGCTCAACCAGGACGTCCGCAACATTGCCGGCGCAACGCTGTCGTCGCGGCACGTCACCGAAGGCGTGAAGAAGGTCCTGGCGCTCCATGCTCTCCGGCTCAAATAGCACGCGCCGGTCAAAGCCGTTGCTCGGCACATTCGTCGAGATTGTGCTGGCTGAGGCTGCCACGCCGGAGATCGAGGCAGCCATCGATGCGGCCTTCTACGCAATCGGGCGTGTGCACGCCCTGATGAGTTTTCATGAGCCAGATAGCGATGTGAGCCGCCTCAACGCTGCAGCAGGCGCGGGCTCACTGACGATCGATCCTTGGACCGCCGAGGTTCTCGATGCAGCGCGAGATCTCTATCGTGTCTCGGATGCGGCGTTCGATATTTCTGTTGCCACGCACCTGCAACGGAGGGGCAACTTGCCGGCGGATGGCGCGCTATCTGGCGAACGCCCCATGGAGCCCTTGGCCGTGCCGTCAGGCTGCGGGTTCGAGCTTCATGCGGATAACCGCGCGCGTCTGACCCGCAGCGTGACGCGGATCGATCTCGGCGGCATCGCCAAGGGCTTCGCC
>JANXRM010000180.1 GCA_025353015.1 Hyphomicrobiales bacterium | reverse complement strand
GCCAGACGCTGGTTGATCTGCGCGAGGGGACCAAGCCCGACGGCTCGCCGGCGACCCTGCTGATGCTCGACCGCAAACTCGTGCCTGTGCGCCCGACACCGCGGCGCCCGTTCCAGGGGTGGCGCTATCTCCAGCATGACGATGTACCGCCCGACCTCAAGCGGGGCACCCGCGACCAGACCTCCGAAATGCCAGCCAAGCTCCGGAAGGATTTGGCGGCGTTGGGCTTGCTTTAGGCGCCCCCTGCCCTCACGCGACGCGGTTGACGGCTGCGCGACCGGCCAGCATCGAATCGATGCCGTCGAGCAGGATTTGAGCCATGGCGAGCCGCGCCGTGAGGGTCGAGCTGCCCTGATGCGGCTGCAGGAAAACATTCGCAAGGCTCTTGTAGCGCTCGTCCAACCGTGGCTCGCCATTGAAGACATCAAGGCCGGCGGACCCAACCTGACCCGATGTCAACGCCGCAATCAGCGCGCTATCGTCGATCAGATCGCCACGGGCGATGTTGACGACGATGGCCCCACTCGGTAGCTGTGCAATCGTCTCCGCGTTTAACAGTCTGCGCGTTTCCGGCGTCGAGGGCGCAGCAAGCACCAGCACATCGCTCGCGGCGAGCAGCCCTGCCAGCGTCGCATGATGCCTCGCCCCCTGCTCGAGGTCCGGTGGCAGGCGTTGGCGGTTGTGATACTGCACGGCCATATCGAAACCACGTGCCCGCCGGGCAATCGTGCGACCAATGCGTCCCATGCCGAGGATACCCATTCGCCGGCCCGTCACTTCGACCCCAACGAGCTGCGTCGGCGTCCAGCCCTTCCATTGCCCGCTGTAGAGAAGGCGGTCGCCCTCCTGCGCACGGCGGGCCGCACCCAGCATCAGCAGGATCGCCATTTCGGCCACCGAGTCACTCAGCACGTCGGGTGTCGCGAGCACCGGCAAGCCGCGCTGCTTGGCGGCCTCGAGATCGATGTGCTCAAGCCCGACCGAGTGCGTCGCCAGGATCTTCAGCGTCGGCGGCAGCGCGCCGAACACCTTGGCGTCGAATCTGTCGAAGGCTGTGACGACGAGGACATCCGCCCTGGCCGCGACCTGCATCAGCTCATCTGGCGAGAGCACGCGGTCGTCGGGATTGACCCACACGTCGTGCCTGGCGCGAAACCGCTCCATGGCTTGCGGCGGCAAAGCGCGGGTGACCGCGACGCGACAACGCTGCGTGCTTCCTGATGTCGAGTTCGATACCATGGCCTTGTCCTCTAGCAGCTGCGCAGCCCCGGGGCCGCCGCACTCCCGGCTATCGCCCGCCCAGCCGCCCTGTCAAGCGACAGCCATTCTCATAGTTTCGCCAGCATGTGTTTCGCCAGCGTGTTGCATCGGCGGGCGTCGAGGCGCTACGTTTGCACGAACGCAAGGGATGGAGAACCAATGGCCTCGCTGATGACGGACGCCCAGCGCGATGTTTTCGTCCGGCGCGTCCGCCTGGAAATGGCCAAACTCGGGCTGACGCGCGAGGCGCTGGCGGAACGTGCCGCTTGCAAGGAGCGCACCCTCGGCAACCTCCTGGCCGGCCAACCCGTTCGCGACACGACCGTCGCCAAGATCGCACGCGTGCTCGGCATCGACCTGGAAGACGCGCTCGGCCGCGACGCGCCGCTGATAGAAACCGCTAAGCTCGACGGCCGAGCCGGCGAAGAATACGGCGGCTATCTTTTGGCAGCCTATGCCCATTACCTCGGCACTTATATTGCCTACCGCCGCGTCTTTTCCGATCGCAACGAGCTCTTCCGCTCGGTCTACGAGATCGATTGGGACGATGATTTCAACCGGTTGCGCTTTTTCGAATTGCAGCGGTTCCGCGGCCACGACAATCGTTCTGTCTCATCGAGCCACGCAGGCGGCATTTACATCAGCCCCCATACCGGCATGATCCATCTGCTGACAACTTTCCAAGGGGCATTGCGCCTGGTCACGCTGACTAAATTTCGAATGGGCGACACGCGGCTGCGGGGGGTCATTCTCACACAGAGCGACCGTGACCAGTTCTTCCAGCCGGCGACGTCGGTCATGTATCTCGAGAAACAGGAAGTCCGGCGCAAAAATTCTGAACTCGAAAAGCTGATCGGTCCATTTGGGCCCACCGATCCAAGCTTCAAGACAGCCTCGGAGGAACTGGCCCGCATCGAGACCACTGCGGTTCTTATCGCAGGTCTGACAGTCGCCAAAAAGTTCTGAGGCACACGGCACTGCAGACGCACCGCACTACGCAAAGAGCCCGGACGTTCATGCCGCCGGGCTCTCCTGCTTTTTTCGGACGATCTATCGATCGGTGGGTGTCAATGCCACTGGTTGGAGCACGAAACTCCGGGGCGGCTGATACTGTCCACGCCTCTATTGTCCGGACCAAAAAGCAAAGTCATTACGGCGGACACGTCACGCGAACGCGCCTTGAGGCCGGTCATGCAGACTGGCTGCTCCATTGCAGCATCAGTAAACAAACATGCCACGCCATCACCGTCGTCGCGTGACGTTGTCGATGCCGTTGCAATTACAGTTCTCTTGGATTGGTTCGGTTCGTTGGCCGCCGCATCGGCAGCGCCGCGGCGCGAATATCAGCTGGAGAGCCGGTGCGCACTCGCTGCGACCGAGGACGGCCGGTGCCTAGCAGGTGGAGACATTTTTCTAGACCTCCATGGCTTGCGCTGCTCTATCTGTAAGAAATGGAAGAACGGCCGACGGAATTCAAGCCCCAAACATCGCGCCATCTTCATTTTTTTACGGCCGTCTCAGCACGTGGTGCCACAGGAAACGGTCCAATCACCCCGACGACAGCGGCGCGGTATTTCGGATCATTGGATGGCGGTTTGCGGCCCCGCTTCTCGACATCGTTGCCAAAGGGGTGTTGCACGACCGCGGTCAGATAGCCGTGACCGTTGATATTGGGATACCAGTAGACACCGCTTGCTTCTGCCCCCACGGGCACCGTCATGATGCGGGTCAGTTTCGATGTGCCCATGTCGAACGCCCAAATCGCGTCGTTCTCGTGCCGTCCGTCCGAGTCCTCGGCAATGATCAGCGTATCGTGCTCGGGAATGACGGTGATGTTGTCGGGATTTGCGATCCCGCCGAGTTGGCAGCCGTTGAACGCGTCGCCCTTTGCATTGGGGTCTGGCTTGCCGGCAAGCAGCGGCGCCATGTTCGAAGCCACATAATCCGAACCAATTTTGGCATCGCGCCCGAGGCTAGCCGCGAACACCGCGCCACACGGGTTGTAGCCCAGGCGAATGTGGTTGGGGCTGCCGCGATCGAAGCGTTCGCTGAATTGGCCTTTCTCCGTGCTGTCCCCCATGCCGCGATCGATCGACGTCACCGACACCAGCAAGCGCTTACGCTTGGGATCGAAGGTGAGGCCTTCGGCCTTCGTGAATTCTGTCGTAGCCCCCTTTAAGGCAGCATAGCGCCGGGTCTCGAGCCTGGATGCGTTGACGTCCTGCCCTGACTTGACGCGCAGGCATTCGCCGGATCGACGCGCCAAATCGCCAACGAAATTCACAGCGCCAAAGCCTGTTGGACACTGGCCTTGCGCTGTCATTTCGGCGGTCTCGAACATGCGGCCGAAGGTCATGCCACTTTCGATGACGCGGGCGATGTCGCCCGAACGGGCGTGGCCGAGATCCACCCACGACAGATTGGCCGTCGCCTCAGTGCCGCCTGCCGGCGATGTTTGCTCCCAGCGCGCCGCATAGAGCCGGCCAGCACCGAGATCACCAGGCCGGTCGGCAACAAACATGAAGAACCCGGCGTTATCGCCATCGTCGGTCATGTAGACGGTGCGCCGGTCCGGCATGATATAGGCCAGCTCGTGGCTGAACCGCCCCATGGAGTGATGGCGCGTTACCGTCACATCCAGCCAGCCCTTGACGGTGACCTCGAACGGGTAGCCGGAGCGGTAGGGATTGAAACGGGCTTTGATGGCCGCAAAGTCCGGCTCGCGCGGGTTGATGCCGAAATACCGGATATGCTGAGGGACCCAGCGCCCGAACTTGGTCTTGTCGTTGTTGGCCATCGCCTCGTCGAACAGGCGGACATCGGGCGGGTATTCTTCGCCACCGAGGTGCGTGCCCCACGGCGTGATCATGCCCGCGCAGGCATTGTAAATGTTACCGATGTGGGAGAGCCGGAGACTGCGCGTCTCTGCGACGCTCATCACACCCGTCCGCGGATCTTGCAGGAAGCGTGACAAATAAAGGGCACTTGGGAGGCTTTCGAAATGCGTGACACCGTAAAGCCGCCCGGACACCGGCAGAATCGAGGTGAAATCCGGGTAATTGGAAACGACCGGGTTGCCCTCTCCGTCTTTTACGGGCTTACCGTCGGCGTTGACGATAGCCGCAAACGTGCCGCCTCCATACGTGCGGCCGCCCTCGAGCAGGGGCATGAAGCTCAATGGAAACCGCCGGCCATCTACGGTCGCGCCCCCTGACGAGGTGACGATGGCCTTGTCCGCATCTGAAGTCGGGACGCTGACCTCTTCGAATTGAAGCTCACCGGCCATCACCGGGCTGATGAGGAAAAGGACAGAAAGTATGTGCGCGGTCGTTCGAACAAGTTGCACGTGCAGCTCCGCTGATGCCTTAGCCGGCGCGCCATATGGCGCGCTATTCCTGATCGATTGTTCCACATGACAGGCTTGTCACGAAGCAATTCCTGCGCGACCCCCACATTAACCTGATCTTTGCCAAGCATGGCCAGACTGGCACGCGGGCGAGGCGCGGCTTGATCGGAAGCTGTGTCTGGCCGCCCAGCGTGGTGCCATGGCGTCGAAAATGCGGAAATCGGTTCTATATCTGACATTGGTTGCGGTGGGCCTGCTCGCGGCGAGTGTCGCTTTGACGAACACCGGCCTGATATCTCCCATCACACTGCGCGTGCTCGGGTCCCGTACGACGCTTGATCCGATCTCGTTTTCCACCGGGATCCTCGCCGGTTTGACGATGGTCTGGCTCGCGGCTGTTCCCTGGTCGGCATTTCCGCTCGCTGTTGTCCGGCTCGCGATCAGCTGGCGCCGCAACTTCATTCTGGCTAGCCTCGCGAGCGTCTGTGCGGGCGTACTGCTGTTTTACTAAACTCCGCAGTCTGGCAGCCTCTGCGTCTCATCGGCCACGTGAAAGCCCGGGAACGCGCCGGTTGCGATTATCGCCTTGATGGACGAAAAAAAACGGATCAATCTTGGTCTTCCCTCATGCGATGGATTGCGCCCGACTCGCGGGATGCCCATTTCGGAGCGAAGCCTGCGGAGCAAGAAAGGTCCGCTATTTGCGGTGCGGCGTCATTTACAGTGCATCCCCGGGCGACTCGAACTAACCGGGAAACAAGTCATCGGTCACAGGCTCACACCTCAGCGAGGACGGCCATGCGCAAGAGCTATCAGGTTGGCGCACTTCCGATCCGACGGAACGATGCCGGTGCGCTCGAGGTCCTATTGGTAACAACGCGGGGGACCCAGCGATGGGTCGTGCCGAAGGGCTGGCCATGGCGGCGTCACGCCGATCATGATGCAGCCGCCGGAGAGGCGTGGGAGGAAGCAGGCGTTCGCGGACGAACGGCACCGCAAAGCATCGGCTCATTCACCTACGACAAAATCGGCAAGAGTGGCAGCCGCCGGCTAGAAGTGCTCGTCTATGTGCTCGAGGTGACAGACGAAGCCGACCATTGGCCGGAAGCCCAGGAACGCCGCCGCGATTGGTTCAGCCCGCAAGCCGCCATCGAACTCGTCACCGAACCCGGACTGAAATCCTTGCTGCAAGCCCTCGACACCGAAGCAATCGAGGCACAGGGCGCCTGATCGGGGCCGGCAAATGCGACAAATACGAAGCCTGCGTCAGCGGTTCCAGATTGCAAAAACCCGCGCAGCTCTTGGAACTACGCGGGCAAATGATGAGGCGGAACCCGACGTTCCGCGAACGATGTTCTAGTCGTCCTTCTTGCGCCGTGGCACGCTCGGCACGGCACCGGAGGGCCTGGGTTCCCTGGGTGTCTTCGGGGCCGCCAGAACCTTTTTGGTCTGGGCGCCGACCAAAGCTTCGCCAGCGGCTAATTCCTCGGCGTCCTCTTCCTCTTCCTCGCGGGACTTCGGCTTTTTGGCCGGGTCCGCCGGGAAATATTCGAACGCGAGCTTGCGTTCCTCGCCCTCGCCTGCAGCCGAGATCTTCACAGCACCGCCATGCTCGAGCTTGCCGAACAAAAGCTCCTCTGCCAGCGGCTTCTTGATGTACTCCTGGATGACGCGGGCGAGCGGCCGCGCGCCGAATTTCTCGTCGTAGCCTTTGACGACAAGCCACTTGGTGGCATCCTCGGTCAACTCGATCGTGACGCCACGGTCGGCAAGTTGCGCCTCCAATTGGAAGACGAACTTTTCGACGACCTTGGTGATGACGTCGGCCGGCAAGCCGCTAAACGGAACCACGGCGTCGAGACGGTTGCGGAACTCCGGCGTGAATAGCCGATTGATCGCTTCCGTGTCGTCGCCCGTGCGCTTGGTCGAGCCGAACCCTATGGCCTGCTTGGCCATATCCGACGCTCCCGCATTCGTCGTCATGATCAAGATGACGTTGCGGAAATCCACCTGCTTGCCGTTGTGGTCGGTGAGCTTCCCGTGATCCATGACCTGCAGAAGGATGTTGAACAGATCTGGATGTGCCTTCTCGATCTCGTCCAGCAACAGCACGGAATGGGGGTGCTGGTCGATTCCGTCGGTCAGCAGGCCCCCCTGGTCGAAACCGACGTAGCCGGGAGGCGCGCCGATCAGCCTCGAGATCGTGTGCTTCTCCATGTATTCCGACATATCGAAGCGTAAGAGCTCGATACCCATGAGAGCTGCGAGCTGCTTGGCGACCTCGGTTTTACCGACGCCGGTCGGACCGGAGAACAGGTAGCAGCCAATCGGCTTTTCCGGCTCGCGCAACCCGGCCCGCGACAGCTTGATCGCCGACGAAAGCGCCGTAATCGCCTTGTCCTGGCCGAACACCAGACGCTTCAGGTCTTTTTCCAGGTTCGACATGACCTCTGCGTCGGACTTGGACACTGTCTTTGGCGGAATCCGCGCCATGGTCGCGACCGTCGCCTCGACCTCTTTGACCGTGATTTTCTTTTTGCGCTTGGCCTCGGGCACCAACATCTGGCTGGCGCCCGTTTCGTCGATCACGTCGATGGCCTTGTCGGGCAGCTTCCGATCATGGATGTATTTTGCCGACAACTCGACGGCGGCCTTGATCGACTCATTCGTGTACTTGAGCTTGTGGAACTCCTCGAAGTAGGGCTTCAAGCCCTTCATGATCTCGATGGAATCCTCAACGGACGGCTCCTTCACATCGATCTTCTGGAAGCGACGGACAAGCGCCCGATCCTTCTCGAAGTGCTGGCGATATTCCTTATAGGTCGTCGAGCCGATGCAGCGGACCTGGCCGGACTGCAGCGCCGGCTTCAACAGGTTCGACGCATCCATGGCGCCGCCCGAGGTGGCGCCAGCGCCGATGACGGTGTGAATTTCATCAATGAAGAGGATGGCACCGGGGTAGTTCTCGATCTCCTTCATCACGGCCTTGAGCCGCTCCTCGAAGTCGCCACGATAACGTGTTCCGGCCAGCAGCGTACCCATATCCAGCGAGAAGATGGTCGCGCCCTTCAGAACTTCGGGCACCTCGCCGCGAATGATCTTGCGCGCTAAGCCCTCGGCAATCGCCGTTTTGCCGACGCCTGGATCGCCGACGAACAGCGGATTGTTCTTCGAGCGCCGGCACAGCACCTGGATCGTGCGCAGAACCTCGGCCTCACGGCCGATCAGCGGGTCGATCCGGCCATCACGCGCCTTCTTGTTCAAATTGACGCAATACGTATTGAGGGCATCGCCCTGCTTTTTATCCGTAGCACCCTCCCCGGAGTTGCTCTCGTCGTCGACGCCACGCGCGGATTTCGGCTCGGTCATGCCGGGACGCTTCGCAATCCCATGGCTCACGTATTGGACAGCATCGAACCTCGTCATATCCTGCTCCTGCAGGAAGAACGCGGCATGGCTCTCGCGCTCGGCGAAGACGGCGATGAGCACGTTGGCACCGGTGACTTCCTCGCGCCCAGAGGACTGCACGTGCACGACGGCGCGATGGATGACCCGCTGGAAACTGGTCGTCGGTTGCGCATCCGCCGAGCCCTTGCGGACGAGGCTTTCGAGCTCGGTATCAAGATACTCGATGAGCCGGCGGCGCAGAACTTCGAGATCGACGTTGCACGCACGCATGACCGCGGCCGCATCGCGATCCTCGATCAGCGCGAGCAGCAGATGCTCGAGCGTCGCGTACTCGTGGTTGCGTTCGTTGGCGAACTGCAGGGCGTTATGCAGCCCCTGTTCGAGGCTTTGCGAGAAGGATGGCACGGCTCAACCTACTCCTTTTCCATTGTGCACTGCAGAGGGTGCTGATGCTGGCGGGCAAAGTCCATGACTTTCGTCACTTTTGTTTCCGCCACCTCGTACGTATAGACACCGCAGATTCCGACGCCTTTATGGTGAACATGCAGCATGATGCGCATGGCGTCTTCGCGGCCCTTGCTGAAGAATTTCTCCAGAACGAGGACGACGAATTCCATCGGCGTGTAATCGTCGTTGAGCAACAGAACCTTGTAAAGGTTGGGCCGCTTGGTTTTCGGACGCGTCTTGGTGACGAGGCCGGTCTTGCCTTCGTCATCCCCCCGATCGCCACGCGAGCCGTTCTGGCCCGCCATTTTTACCAGTTGATCCACGTCGCCCATCGCCTTCGCACGTTCAAACCTCAACCTTCCCGGCTCCCGTCGGTGGCACCGGTCAAACCCAGCCTCGCCGACGATCCCGACATTGTACCGGACCGACATTGTACCGGACCGACAACCCGACACGCGACCCGACTGGCAACCCGACTTGCAACCGGCCCCCATCTCCTACCCACCATACGGCCGAACCATACTAATGGCTCATGCCACTGGCCCATTCTACTGGCCCATTCTACTGCCATGATGCGCCGGACCGCAAACGTAACGCGCAACAATAGTGCGATATGGCGAACGCCCGACAATCGCAAATGTTCAGCTGCATGGATCAAAGCGTCCGAACGCCAGTGCATACCCGGGCCACATGTGGGCGCTCGCTGGACAAAAAGAAAGGCCCGGCAGAACGCCGGGCCTCGATATTCGCATCAGTTGCAACAGTGCCTGTCGCCACCGAGCCAGCGGCCACCATGCGGTGGACAGATCGCGATGGACAGCCATGAATCCGCCGCGCCGGACCATTGCCCGCGCAGGGTGGCTCGTTCAGCGCGCGCTCTTGAGGGTGCGCTCGACCGGCTTGTAGGCATCCTTGGCGAACTCGCTATACATGCCGCCAATTTTTTGCAGCTGATGCATGTACTCATCATAGGCGCGCTTGGCAAAGGTCGTCTGGATCTCGACGGCGTGCTCGAGCGACTTGGCGCTCATCAACTTTTCCATCGTTTGCGTGCCGTCTTCGAACGACCGCTTCGAATAGTCGGTCATTTCCGCCGCGATCGCCTGCCAACCCTTGTTCAACTGGCCGATCGCCTTCACGGCAGTGTCGATGCCCGTTTGGTTCAACTTCTGGAAGTCTTCGATTGGTTTCAACATGTCGGTTTTCCTCTGTGCCCGTTTATTGCCAACTCTCTGATAACGCCCAAAGAAACGAAAACCCGCGCGGCGTCTGTCCGATGAGATTGCAGCACTAAATAACTGCAGCGCAGCAACCTTGTCAAGAAAAATGCTGCGCTGCACCATTTTGCTGTTAACGGAACGCTTGCGCATTTGTGCGAGGCTCCCATTTGAGTTCGTCCACCCGTCATGGTGCCGCAAAGGTGCCCTAAACCCGTGATTGATCACGGCTGGAAGCAAGACAGGGGACATCAGGGGGACTGCAAGCCGCCTAGGCGCGTGGGAGAACCCCCGTGTATAGGAAGCTCGCGAGCGTTGGATCGAGGCAATGGCGTTCACATTCAGGAGCAAAGCTGCACGCCCCGGCGGGGCCAGACGATGCGCCTTGGCCGTCGCCTTACCGTGTCGGGCGTTGCTCGCGGTTGCCGTCGTTCTCGCAGTCCCCACCTCCGGTGCCGTGGCCGCCGGCCGGCACGCCGCCATGGTGATCGACGCCAATACCGGCCGCGTTCTCCACGAGCAGGCCGCCGATGAGCCCCGCTATCCGGCGTCACTGACCAAGATGATGACATTGTACATCGTCTTCGAGCTTATGGAGCAAGGGCGCCTGCAGCCCTCGACCCGCATTCGTATCTCCGACGAAGCCGCTGGTACACCACCCTCGAAACTGGGTTTGGCGCCGGATTCCGAGATCGCGCTCGGTGATGCGATCAGAGCCCTGATCACCAAGTCGGCCAACGATATCGCGGTGGCACTTGCCGAGCATATCGCGGGCACGGAGCCGAAATTCGCGGCCCTCATGACGCGTAAGGCACGCCAGCTCGGCATGAGCGCAACCACGTTCCGCAACGCGCACGGACTTCCCGACAACGGGCAGGTGACCACGGCACGCGACATGCTGACGCTCGCGATGCGTCTCAGTGACGATTTTCCGCGTCAGTATCCCCTGTTTTCCCTGCGCGCCTTTAGCTATCAGGGCCGCACTTACGCTAACCACAACACGATGCTTGGCAACTATGCCGGCATGGACGGACTGAAAACCGGCTACACAACGCAATCGGGATTTAATCTCGTGGCCTCGGTCCGCCGCAATGGCCGGCACGTCGTGGCGGCCGTCTTCGGTGGTAATACGGCGTCCGCCCGCAACGTTTATATGCGGGCCATTCTCGACCGGAACCTGTCGAAAGCCTCGACCGAAAAGACCCGGACCCCGGCCGCCATAGCGCGGGCCCCGCTGCCGGAACGGCTCGCCGAGAACCGAGCGACCAGACGAGTGAACAGCGAGGCGCCGCAACCGGCGCTGATCGAGCCTGTGCGGCCCGTCGAACGCGCGACCGCCAACAGCCGCGCCGAGGCACCTGGGGCGGGTGCGCCCGTGCAAATGGCGCGCGTCCGCCCGGTCATGTTCGCGCCACGCCAGCCCGCCGCCGTCGCCGAGGCACCGCCGCCGCAGCCGATCCTTGATCAACGCAAGCCGCCTCAGGTCGTGGCCTTCAATGCGCCTGCGCCAGCGGCAATGCCGTCACCACCACCCCTGTCGCTGGGTGCGGCCCCCTCGTCGCTGCAGGCGCAAGCTCAACGCATCGAGCGTGGTGCCCCACCGGTCGCTATGGGCAGCGCGCCGCCCACGGCATCCATGGCCGCCCAGATACCAACCGCCGCACCAAATCCCGCACCGCGACCGAAAGCAGCCGTTATACCAGCCCGCATTGTCGCTCCCACAGCGCAAGGCGGCGTGGCGTTGCAGGTTGGAGCCTATGTGACGGAAGCAGAGGCTCAGCGACAGCTTGCAAGTGTCCGCGAAAAATCCGCTGACACTCTGAACGGTGCCGTTCCGTCGACACAGGCGGTGCAATCGGGTGGACGCCAACTATACCGGGCGCGATTCGTCGGCCTCGACCCGGCCGTCGCGGCCAGCACGTGTACCGAACTCCGTCGCTCCCAAATCGACTGCCACGTCGTCCCCATGCGGTGAGCAGCGCATCCGACGAGCGCCCAACGGCGAAAAATCACTGAGCAAGGCCGGGCTGGCGCGGCTGCAACGCGACCTCTTTTGCCTGGTTTATTTTGGCCGCGAGGTAGTTGGAGCCGCCGCGGTCCGGATGCAAGCGCTGCATCATCTCCCGGTGCGCCCGCCTGATGTCGTCGCTGGAGGCACCGTCTTTCAATCCTAGCACCTCAAAAGCTTCGACGCGCGTCATCGGCGATCCGGAGCTGCTGGCGGCCGATGGCAGCACCCGCGTGACGGCCTGCTGCCAGGCGCGCTGCCAGTCATCCCCGTTGAATTTCGGCAGCCAACCGATCGCGGGCGCGTATTGCAGCCCGAGACCGAGCGCGCCGAGAACCAGCGCGGCCGTGAAGGCCCCCTTGAACAGCAACCCGATCGCGACCACGACCAGTGCCCCACCGATGAATTGCTGAACATAGGCAGCCAGCGCGCCCGGCCCCTTACGGATGGCATTGCGCAGCGCCAGCGCCGCCATCAGCAGCATCGCCAGACCGATGAGATTGGTCATGTCAGTTCCCAGGCCAACCGCTACGTTTGTATTGGCGGCAAGATGACGGCCCGGCACCCATCATGCAACCGCTCCCTGGATGCAACTGGCAATCTCTGCTAACGCAAGCGCATGCGGTCAGAACGGCGCGATTGGCAAGCCCTCGAAAGCCTCGAGGACGATAACGGCACGTTCTGCGTCGACATTGTCCAGCGCCCCGACGGCAGCTTCGGCTTCGAGCTGTTCCGCCGCGATGCCGAGGATCAAGGCCGCTGGACCATCCTCAATCTCTACGCGGCTGCACGGTTTCCCACCAAAGACGCCGCGCGTGCTGCGGCAGTCCGGGCTGTGCCGTGGCTCAAAGACAAAGGCACGCCGGCTGGAAAGCCACTGCGCTGAAGGCCGGTGCTACCGCCGTGGGCAGCCCATCGCGTCCGCAAGCCCAATGAAGCTGTCGGTCACAACGTCCCAGGCCCGCTCGGCTTCGAGGTCGATCTCCTGACCGGGACCATGCTCGGAGCGCCTGATGACGAAGGCCGTGCGATAGCCGGTGCGGGCAGCGGCCGCCAAGTCGTTGTTGTGCGCCGCCACCAGCATCACTTCGGAGGGATCAAGGTTCAAAAGCGTGGCATTGCGGATGTAGCACTCGGGCTGCGGCTTGTAAGCGCGCGCCGTCTCGCCACCAAGGATCAGGTCCCAGGGCAGGCCAGCGCGCTTAGCCATGCGGACCAGCAGCCCGGTGTTGCCGTTCGAGAGCGTCGAAATGATGTAGCGGCGCTTCAGGCGCAGCAGGCCGTCAACGGCATCCGGCCAGGGGTCGAGCCGATGCCAGATGGTGGTCAGATGGTCGATCTCGTGCGCTTCGAGACCGCGGATGCCGTAGCGGTCCAGCAGCGCCACGAGGCTTTCGCGATGCAGGTCGTCGAGAATGGTCCAGGCGCGGCGGCCCGAGCGCACCTCTTCCATCGACGGTTGGTAGAGCCCGCGCCATTCGTCGGCAAACCGCGCCCAGTCGTAGCGCAGGCCCTTGCCATTGCCGAACGCCGTCAATTCGCGGATCAGGCTGGACCGCCAGTCCACCACGGTACCGAACACATCAAACACAAGCGCCTTGACGTTATCCTTGGGAAGCATTCGTCTCGCCTCTTTCAACAGCTCATTCAATCACGCGGTCACGCCAGCTCGCATCGGGCCGCACGCATTGATCGCGCCGGCCGAACACGCGGTAGCGGTTGCGCGCGATAGCCTCATAAACACGATCGGCCACCCACCCAGGCAACAGACCGACGACACGTGCAGACCGCCAAATTCCGCCCAGGCGCCACATAATCCCGGTGAACGCATCCATTTTGGCAGAGACTTTGCCGTCTGCGATGAGAAGGTTGCTCTCATAGTTGACGGGATCGAGCCCGAGGTGCCGGAAGAGGGCCGCCCCGATCAGCGATTGCGCCGCTATGAAGCGGAACTGGCAGGCCCGATCACGCGCAACAACAAACCGCACGAATCCCGAGCAGAGCACGCAAACGCCGTCGAACACGATGACGGGTTGATCGTCGGGAAAGGCCGGCACGGAAGGGTCATGACGCCAACTGAAGCGCGGCATCGCGTCGAGCCTCGCAGCCATGCGTTGCCGGCTGACCTCCCGGCAGTTTTCCACGAGTTGCTCCCTCACGTCGTCTTAGCGCCCGGTTTAATCAGGCCCGGCTCAGCCAAGCTCGAGAGCTGTGGCTGGGGCACAGTCCTCGGCGCAATAGCCGCTGGAATCTGCGCCCGGTGGCGCAGCATGTGATCGGCCAACACGAGGGCCATCATGGCTTCGCCGACGGGGACCGCGCGAATCCCGACGCAGGGATCGTGGCGACCCTTGGTGACAATGTCCGCCTCCTGGCCCTGAAGGTCGATCGTGCGGCGCGGCTTCAGGATCGACGATGTCGGTTTCACGGCGAACCGCACGACGATCGGCTGTCCCGTGGCCAATCCCCCGAGAATACCGCCCGCGTGGTTCGACAGGAACAACGGCCGGCCGTCGTTGCCCATGCGCATCTCGTCGGCGTTGGCTTCGCCTGTTAGCTCGGCTGCAGCAAAACCATCGCCGATCTCCACGCCCTTGACGGCATTGATGCTCATCATGGCCGACGCCAGATCTTGGTCGAGCTTGCCATAGAGGGGGGCGCCCCAACCCACGGGTACGTTCTCGGCCACGACTTCGATGATCGCACCAACAGAAGATCCGGATTTGCGTATGCCGTCGAGGTAGGTGGCCCATTCGGCGGCCGCAACCGGATCGGGGCAAAAGAACGGATTCGTTTCGACGCTGGCCCAGTCCCAGCGCGCCCGGTCGATCTTGTGCGGACCGATCTGGATCAACGCACCCTTGATCGAAATCCCATCGAGCACTTTCCGCGCGATTGCACCGGCCGCCACCCGCGTCGCGGTCTCGCGCGCCGACGATCGGCCACCGCCGCGGTAGTCGCGGATGCCGTATTTCTCGGTGTAGGTGTAGTCGGCATGGCCCGGGCGGAACTTGGTGGCGATGTCGCCGTAGTCCTTCGAACGCTGATCCACGTTGTCGATCTGGAGCGCAATCGGCGTGCCTGTCGTCACTTGCTGGCCAGCTGCATCTTGAAATACGCCGGACAGGATACGGACGGCGTCCGGCTCTTGACGTTGCGTCGTATAGCGCGACTGCCCTGGCCGGCGGCGCTCGAGGAACGTCTGGATCTCGGCGGCGTCGATGGGGATCCCGGGTGGGCAGCCGTCTACAACGCAGCCGATCGCCACGCCATGGCTTTCGCCATAAGTCGTCACCCGGAACATGTGGCCAAATGTGTTGAACGACATGACAAGTCTGATCCGTATCCGAGGCGGCGAATTTCAATGTTCGGCAGCGGGATCGGCCGAAGTGCGCCTACATTTTGTCACTCTTTAGCGGCACCGTTGCCAAGACGCAACATTTGGGGCGGGAATGGCGCCCCGTCTTGATTTGTTCGGATTGTCAAGTTTTCGGCAGTTCGTGACAATACCTTTCCGAGGCGTTTATCAAAAAGGGGCTTGTCATGCGTGATTCTTGCGAAACAAAAGCTAGAGGACAACAAAGATGCGCAAGATAACTGTCGCGCTCAGCGCGATAGCGTTCGCGTTATCGGCAGCAGCCTTACCGGCTGTCGCCGCAACTGAACCAGGACAGGAAACCGTCTCGGTCAATCAACCCGCCGCTTCCGTCAAAAAGAAGAGGCAGGTAAGCCGCAAGGCCAAGCCTGCAACCCAAGCCAAGTTTGCGTCACGGTGCAAATCTGGCGAAAAATGGGATGCTACGGCAACACCGACGGCTGGTGCCTGCGTGAAGCGTAGTACAAAGGTGAAAGTGAAAACAGCCAAGAAGCCGGCGGATCAGCCGGTGACTGGGACTGTCAAGAAAAAGGTCGGTTAGACCGATATCGAGACGAACGCTGATGGCCCCGGCGATTGAGCCCGCTGGAGATGGTTTGGTGTCGTTTGGATGAAAGTTTTGGCCGGAGCGCCGCTGCTCCGGCCATATTTGTTTGTAACGTACTCTTGGTGGCAGCCGGTCTCGGTCGACACCGCCGATAACTGCGTTGCGACAAAAAGGCTTGTGCGCACAGCACATTCGGTTACCCTAAGGCATGTCGCGTTGCCGGAGTTTTCCAATGTTGAGCAAACTCACGTTTCTCATGAACGCCGCCGTACTTGGCGGCCTCGCAGGTTTTGCCGCCCACACGGTCGCCCCGATCTCGACCAGTTTTGCAACGCACGGCGGATCCGCAGCCGGCCAGAACCCCATCGCGACGCGATCCGTGCCAACACAGACTGTCACGCCACCAAGTTTAATCCGCTCAGGCGCACTATCAGGTGCGACGGCCCCCAAGGTCGCCAATCTGTTGCCGTTCTCGTCGTCCGGCGCGGTTGTTCCGCCGATTGTGCGCCGATCGCCGGCAACCGGGACTTCAGTCGCGTCGGCAGAGCAAGCCTCCGAAAAGAAGACCTCGAAGAAGTCCAAAGCGGACAAGGCACAGGCCAAGGGAACAAAACCGGCGTCCGAGATCAGTGGTACGGTGAAGACGGCGTCGGCATCACCCCGCAACAACCAGCCGATTGATCTCTCGGGCCGGTCGGCTCTCGGCGCTGCTCCCAAAGGCGTGCAGGGCGCAGCACCCAAGGGCACCAAGTGCAATGCCGGCTTGAAATACGAGGCCAAGCAACTGAAGTGCGTGGCATTACCGGCAAAAGAGGGAACGGCCCAGAAAGTCGCAAAAGTTGCTGCACCGGGATCGACGGCCACCGCCAAACCCTGACGCTTACAGCCAGTCGATAGCGCCCTGCCGGACGATCATGACTTTGTCTTGCGGCACCGACAGTTCGGCCAACTCGCGCACGTCTATCTTGACGACGAGGCCCCGCAGAACACGACTGACGGCGCCGTGCGACGTCACAACGCAATCAGCCGAAACCTCGCTGAGCCAGCCGCTGATCCGGTCCGACAACATCGCGTAGCTCTCGCCTTTCACGGGCTGCCAGTTCCATTTGTCCTTTTCACGCGCGGCAAAACCTGCCGGGTCGGTCGTCGGCAAATCGCCCCAGAGTTGGCCTTCCCAATGGCCGTAGTTCTGCTCCTGCAGACGCGCATCAGTGCGGAACACTTGGGGGTCGAGCCCCATCTCGCGGCGCGCGATACGCATGGTTTCGCTGGCACGCACCAGCGGGCTCGAGACAAAGTCGATGCTGTGCGTCCGCTCTCCCAGGAACTTGCTGAGGACTTGGCCATTGCGGGCGGCTTGCCCCCGTCCCTTTTCGTTCAGCGGAATGTCAGTCTGGCCCTGGTAGCGCTGCACCGCATTCCAGTCCGTTTCGCCATGGCGCAGAAAATAGATCGTCAGTCCAGACCGGAGCATATGTTTCAAACCTTCAGTACCAGCTTGCCATTGTTGCCGCCCGAATAGAGCAGGTTGAGCGTCTCGGCGAAGGCCGGCAAACCGCCTGTGCGAACATCCTCGCGAATTTTAAGACGGCCTTCCTTGTGCCATGCCCCGAGAGCCGCGGAAGCTTCGGGGATGCGGTCGTTCCAATCAAACACGATGAGCCCCTGCACGCGCAGCCGTTGCGTCAGGATCGCCCGGAAATTCTTCGGACCCAGCATGGCTTCCCGGGCATTGTAGCCCGCAATCAGGCCACACACTGGAATGCGCCCGAAGATGTTCATGAGCGGCAGCACGGCATCCAGCATCTCGCCGCCGACGTTCTCGAAATAGACGTCGATCCCCTGAGGACAGGCAGCCTTGAGGTCATCCACCCAGCCGGCTTTTTTATAGTCGATCGCCGAATCGAAACCAAACAACTGCACGAGATCCCGGCACTTCTGTGGGCCCCCGGCAATGCCGACTGCGCGCGCCCCCCTGATCTTGGCGATCTGGCCAACGACGGAGCCGACAGCGCCCGAGGCCGCCGACACCACCACGGTCTCACCCGCTTTCGGCTTGCCCACGTCCAGCAGTCCGAAATAGGCCGTCCACCCGGGCATCCCGAGGCCACCGACCCACCGCTCCAGCGGCGCGGCCGTGGCATCGACCTTGACGACCCGGCGCCCATTCGAAATCGCGTAACTCTGTACGCCAAAAAGACCTTGGACCGCATCGCCAACCTTAAAGCCCACATGCTCCGAAGCATCGACGATACCCACGGCATAGGCCCGCATCACATCGCCGACCGGCACAGGGGGCACGTAGGATTTCGCGTCGCTGACCCAACCGCGCATGGCTGGATCGAGTGAAACATAGGCCACCTTGACGCGGAACTCGCCGGGACCCGGCACGGGTATGGGGGTCTCTTGCGACCGGAAATCCTGAGGCGTCAATGGCCCGGGCGTCGGGCGCTGCGCGAGAATGATCTGAAGATTGGCGGGCATGTGGCGGGGGCTCCAGGACGATATTGGCACTTTCGTAGCCCGATCCCCGCCTGCGCACCAGTCTGTTAGAACGATCCGTTCGCTGAGCCGTCAACGGGCAAGGGTTGCCCACTAAACGCAATCCCCCCCCGGAGACCGAACGTTCCCGGAGACGACGCTCCCGTCTGGGCACTGCAAATAGGTCAATTCTCAGATATCGCTCAACGGGCAGCCGTCGGGCAGAGATCGAACGCCTTGATCAACGCGGCCTCGCGGTTCGGGAACTGGTCCACCAATTCGCCCCCGGCCGCATGTGTTTTGATGAAGCTATCGGCCAGGCTCTTTTCCTGCCCGTCGAGAACCTGCAGCGCGGTGTATTGGGTCTCACCGGCTTTCATAACGCGGATCAGCACATTTTTCTGACCGCCATAGCTCGCCGTCAGCACGCTGCACCCTTTCGACCGTGCCGGGGCCGGGTCGCTGGCGAGAGGCGCCGCCGTCGTCAAGCCGAGGCGCCTGTTGTCACCCGTTGCCTTGCCATTTTCGATGGCGCGATTGGCAAGATCGGCACCGCGCGGGCTTTCCGTCTTGTCTGCGTCTTCGGCAGCAATCTCCGCGTCGGTGACGACAGGCTCGGTCACCTGCTTCGACGCCACCTGGTTCTTGCCTGCAGCTTTGCTGCGGCGCTTGCTATCGCGGCCACGCTTGCCGCGAGGACGCTCGTCTGCCTCGGCGTCGACGGCCGCGACTTTAGTGCTTCCACCAGCCTTCTCGACAATTTCTGGTTCAGGCTCTGCCTGATTGCCCGCGCAATAGCTCGAGCGATACCGGCTCGCGATGAATTCAATCGAAGTGCCGTAGCGGGCATCCGCCGCCCAGCGCCGTGCCAGATCCTTGAAGGTCGGCGCCCGGCCGAGGGCCTTCGATTTCTGGATGATTTCGTCTTGTTTTTCCCGTGTCCGCTTGGCAACTGGCTGATCGACGCGCTCGCCGGAATAGGCAATGAGGTGCTGCATCTGTCCAAGGACGCCGGTCGACACATCCGGGAAGCTATCGCCGGGAACGCCGCCGCCCGTGGTGCCGATGCCTGCAAAATTGTTTTGCTTGGGATTGACGTCGCCTTGCCCGGCATTATTGACGAACTTGAGGTAGTTGGTCTCGATAACCATCTGGTAGAAGGCGTAATCCCAACGAATCCGCAGTTTCTCGCCATGCTCTTTGTAGTAGCGCGCGATATCGCGGAACTGCGGTTTGACGTTGCTGTTGCCCTGCGAAAGAAAACGCATCAATCGCTCGGGCGTCACGCAGGACGGCACCCGGTTGCGATCGTGCATCCGAATTTCAGGGGGCGTCTGGGGCGCGGCTGCGCTCGCCACACCCGCGGCGTTCACCAGCAGGAGCGCGACGACCAGCCCGCTGCCGATGCTCAGCGTCACGTTTGCATTTTTGACGACCATATCGCCCGCTCCGATCCGCTGTGTTTTAGGTCCAGGAGTTGGCTCCAAGACCGGACTCGGCTGGCCTCAGCCTTCGGGGCAGAGCTCGAATGCTTTTTCGAGCGCTTGTGTCTGGCTGCCGAATTCCTGGTCGATCACGCCGCCTTTGGCGTAGGCCGAGATGTAGGCCTCGGCTTCCCGGCGTTCGGCACCTTCGTTGACGTCGAGGACCGTGAAGTTTACAGCACCATCGCTTTGCGCCCGGATGATGACGGCCTTCTGCCCACCATAGCTTGCCGTCCAGACCCGGCATTTGCCGCCGGCTGCCACGGCCGGCGGTAGTGCTTTCGCAGCAAGCCCACCTGCTGACGCGGTGACGAAGGCGGCCGGCCGTTCGACAGGTTTTTCAAGCGTCGCAGCAGCCGCCGGCTTATCGGTTTTAACGGCCTTCTGCGCCTTTTCTGCTTTCTCCTGCTTCTCCGTTTTTTCCGGGGCGGCGTTCGGCTCGCTTTCAGCGCGTGGTGCATTGAGCACCGTCATGGCTGTACGCTTCGGCTTTTCCTCAGGCGTCACGTCAGCGACCTCGGCCGGCTCCGCCGGCTTGGCGATTTTGGCACCACCGAGACCACGCAATTTTTCGTCACCGGATGCCTTGCCGTCTTCGATGGCGCGGCGCGCCAGTTCGGCGCCTGAAACTTTACGCTCAGCCTTCTCGGCCTTGGTTTCCGCGGCTGCCGTTTTGGTTGTCTGAGCACCGCGCACTTCGGCAAGCAATTCCGGATTGGGGTCGGCCGCCTTGCAGAAGTCAGCGTAGAACTTGTCGGCGTGGGTTTGGATGGCAACGCCGTATTCGCCGCTCACCGCCCACTTTCGCGCGAGATCCTTGAAGGTCGTTGGCCCCTTCAACTTGGCGTGAAACGACTTCAGAACGCCCCATTCCTGCACCTTGCGGGTCCGCTCGGCGACGGGATCGTCGACCTTGTCGCCCGCATAGAGCAACAAATGCTGAAGATGCGCGCGGACGCCTGATTGCACGTCCTTGAAGGCTTCACCATGCACGCCGCCCCCGGTCGCGCCGATGCCCGCAAAATTGTTCTGGGTGGGGCGCACGTCGGCAGGTTTGCCACCGGCGGCCTTGTAGGTCAGATAATTGGTCTCGATCGCCATCTGCGCGATCGCGTAATCCCAGCGAATGCCCAGGGCCTCACCTTCGCGCATATATTCGACTGCAATCTTTTCGAAGCGCGGATCAAGATTGCTGTTGCGCGAGCGAATAAACGCCATCATTCGCCCGGGCGTGGCGCATTCGGGCACCGCGTTGCCACCACCTGTCTTGATGGGCGGCAGTTCCGCCGACAATGCCGACGTGGCGGGGATGAGGGACGCGGCAATAACAATGCCGAGGACTGAACTGGATTTCATGCTGGTTACACCCAACTTGGCTGCGTACGCTGCGCTGAACTCGCACCTGAGTTGTCAGGCTTGGTTACTAGGCGATTATCGTTAACGGCGGGTTACCCTCCCCAACATTAACGTGCTGCCATGTTCTCTTGGGTCGCCGATCTTTGGGGCGCCAGTGAGATCAGAGATGGGAGGAATTGTGGCGATATGTCCGGACCTGGCGACAAAGTTGCCGAGTCATGAGCGACAAGGCTTGCATCGCGGTCATAAATCGCCGGACGTAAGTCGGCTGGTTTCCGAGCAAACCAGTTGTATCCACGTCCGCGCTATTCAGCGATGCCGCTCGATGGCAATGCCAACGGAACGGCACGCCGGCAGAATGTCCGGTTTTTCGATCGTGATGCGCGCCACGAGCACCCGCGCGTCGGTGAGGCAAGCTTCGGCAATGCGCTCGGCCAAGGTCTCGATCAGTTGGAAATGCCGGCTTTCGACCAGCGCCCGGACAGCCGTCACGACGCGTCCGTAGTCCACAACCGCATCCAGCCGGTCCGAGACACCGTCATAATCATCGAGAACATCGAGATCGACCGACACGACGATCCGCTGCTCGTAGCGCTTCTCGACCTCGAAGATGCCAACACTCGCCATCAGCTCGAGACCCGTGACGAAAACACGCCGCGACGGCCCGCGGCCGCTGTTCCAAGTCCGGGGGGTCGGCTCGCTCATGGCCTCGCGCCTTCTCAATCGCCTGCGATATCGGGGGTGCGCCAGGCGAGATGCTGACCACCGTCGAGCGTGATCATCTGTCCGGTCATGGCCGGAGCGTCAAGGATGAAGCGGATGGCGGCAGCGATTTCGCCGGGCGTCGTGCCGCGCTCGAGCAGCGTGGCGCCGGCTTCGGTCGCGAAATCCGCGGCACTCTGCAGTACGTTCGGCAAGGTCGGCCCTGGCCCGATGGCGTTGACGCGGATGCGGGGTGCCAGCGCCTGCGCCAGCGTCCGCGTGACAGCCCACAGGCCCGCCTTCGCGGCGGAATACGAGAAAAACTGCGGATTGGGCCGCAGGACGCGCTGATCGATGATGTTGACGACCGTGCCCGTACGGTTCGCGGGGAGATGGGCTGCAAACGCTTGCGCCAGAAAGACCGGCGCGCGGAAATTGACTGCCAGCTGCCGGTCCCACTGCGCAACGTCGAGCGTTCCCAATCGGTCATCGAGAAAGAGCGCCGCATTGTTGATAAGGCAAACCGGCGCGCCCAACTTCTGCACGCACTCCGGAATGAGGCCCTCGACCGCGGCGGCGTCTGCCAAATCCGCCTTGAGAGCCTGCGCCTGACCACCGCTGGTCCGGATCTCGCCCACCACGGCATCGGCTTCTTCAGCCGAGCCGGAATAGTGCACGCCAACGGTCCATCCCAGCGACGCCAGATCCAGGGCGATGGACCGGCCGATCCTGCGGCCGGCGCCGGTAACCAGTGCAACGCCCCGATCACGCTGCGCGCTACTCATGCAGACACGTCAAGGACAACGCCTGAGATCAATTGTCATCTCCGCCAATCACGCGCCCAAGGCCACCTAGCATCGAGCTCTCTTCCTTACCGCCCTTCGACGCCATCAGCATCCGCCCGGCAAGCCGTGAGAACGGCAGGCTCTGCAGCCAGATTTTTCCTGGTCCGCGCAACTGCGCGAAGAATACGCCTTCGCCGCCGAACATCATCGACTTGATCGACCCCGCCCGGACGATGTCGAAATCGATCGTCGGCGTCATGGCTGCCAAGCAACCTGTATCGACGTGCAATTCCTCGCCCGGACCTAGCTCGCGTTCGACAATCGTGCCGCCGCCATGAATGAAGACCCAGCCGTCGCCTTCCAACTTCTGCATGACGAAGCCTTCGCCACCGAAGAGCCCGGTCATGATCTTGCGCTGGAAATGAATGCCGATGGAGACACCGCGTGCCGCACACAGAAAGCTGTCCTTCTGGGCGATCATGCAGCCGCCCATCTCAGCCAGATGAAACGGTATGATCGTTCCGGGATAGGGTGCTGCGAACGCCACACGCGCCTTGCCTTGGCCCTGATGGGTAAAGACCGTCACGAACAAGCTCTCACCCGTGATGAGACGACGCCCCGCTGCACCGAGTTTGCCGAAAAAGCCGGTATTGGCCTTCGAGCCGTCGCCGAACGCGGTGTCCATCTGGATCGCGGCGTCTTTAAACATCATGGCGCCAGCTTCCGCGATCGCGCTCTCGCCGGGATCCAGTTCGATTTCGACGAACTGCATCTCATGGCCGCAGATCTGATAGTCGATCTCGTCAGAAACAGTTGTCGGCGTGCCCGACGATACCGCGCTGTAGGCGGTCGCTCTGGGGTCAGGTGCCGGGGGATCGACCGGTGGCGGTGACGCGGCAGAAGCCGGTGGCATCGACGGGCGCAAAAAACTGCCTTGCTGGGAAGGGCCCGACGGATTGCCCTGCCCATCACCCGATCCTTGAATTTTGCCGCGACGCCCGAACGGAGGAACAGAACCATTCGTCATTGGAGCATCTCCCTGTAATTCCGTGATCGGAAACGTCGAGGCGGCAACCCTACAAATCAGACGGCCGACTCAATCTTTAGCATCGGCGAACCCAAGGCAAAAGCAGGGGTACGCAATTTACTCGGTGCAGGTCGGGTCGAGCGCCTTGGCGAAGCCATGCTCCGCCGGGACGCTCTTGCGAGACCCGACAGGGTGGGCTCTGGACCTCGCGGTGTCGGGTCTCGCGTGCAGTTCGACCCGACGGCCAGA
>JANXRM010000106.1 GCA_025353015.1 Hyphomicrobiales bacterium | reverse complement strand
ACAGCGCGGCCGTCATCGCGCCTGCCCCCGCACTGCTCAACAACAGGCCGACTGTGCCGGGATTACCCTCAAAAAAATCGACCGCGATTGACGGCATCAATTGATTGAGCGGCAGGCCGAACAGCGCCACCGCCGAGGCCGACGGCAGCAGATAGCGCGCCACCGGCAAACTCCAGAGCCGTTCCAGCGTCGAACGTATTTCCGGTGGAGCTGCGGCCTTGGCCGGGTCGATGGCGTCGTCCTTCAGGCGCATGGCGACAAGCGCACCGATGATGGCGACGAAGCTCAACGCGTTGAGCGAAAAGCACACCCCCTCGGAGACGTGATGCAGCAAAAAACCCGCAATCGCCGGGCCGATCATGCGGCCAGTGTTGAACAGCACCGAATTGAAACCGATCGCACTTGGGAGCAGTGCCCGATCCTCGACGATGGCGCCCAGGAGCGATTGCCGGGCGGGCGCCTCGCACGCATTGCAGATGCCGATCAGCATGGCGAGCATAAGATAAGGCTCGATCCGCGACACGCCTGAAACCACGAGTAGTGCCAACGTCGAGGCCAGCGCGGCCAGCGTCACATTGATAGCGATCAGTGTTTTTACACGCGGCAGACGGTCGATGAGAAAGCCCGCAACCGGCGCGATGAAGAGATGCGGGATCTGCAGCATGAAGCCCGTCAGGCCCAGATAGAACACCGAGCCGGTCAAACGGTAGACGAGCCACGCCAGCGCCACCTGCTGAATCCAGCTGCCGATCACCGACACGGCCTGCCCCGCCGCAAAGATCCGGTAGCGAGGCTTGGCAAAGGCCGGCGGCAGGAAGCGGGTGAGATCGAGCATCGGCAGCGTCTTGAGCCTCCGAGTTTACAAAAGCGTGGCCGTCGCCTGCATCGCGATCGTACCCGCAGGCGTCAGCGCCCAGACCTCGCACGCGTTGCCGCCCTCAATGGGCCGCCCGGCCAGCGTGAAGGGCTCGATGTCGAACAGCGGCGCACGCGCCTTCATCTGGAATGTCTTGATGGTGCGGCCAGGATTGCAGTCGCGCACGAAATCGATGAGGCAGTGCTGGGAGTAAGGCCCGTGCACGACCAGGCCCGGATAGCCTTCGACGCCAGTTGCATAGGGCGTGTCGTAGTGAATACGATGCGGATTGAAGGTGATCGCCGAAAAGCGAAACAGCGACACCGGCGTGGTTTTGATGACGCGCCGCCAGGGCAGATTGTCGGGCACCGGGTCACGCCTGGGGATTGCGCTCTTTTCGCCGGGCTTTACTTCCTCACGCACGGCCCCATCATAGTCCTCGGTCAATGCGAGGCCGCGCGGCGTGAAAATTTTCCGCGTTTGCGTCGTGAAGATCAGCGTGCCGGTGGAACCCTTGCGCACGACGAGATCCGTGAGTTCCGTCTCCCGGCGGAGCTTGTCGCCGACGCGGATGTCGCCGTGGAACGCCATGCGAATGCCCGCGAACATGCGGCGCGGCAGCGGTAGTTTCGGCAACACGCCGGCACCGGTGGGCAGTCCGTCCGGCGTCAGCGTCGCCTGCGCCGCCATGTTGAGGAAATAGCCGATGTGCCAACCGGGCGGGATCGCCTCACCCTCACGGGGCGCCGCTTCTGGCCGGTCGAACGTCGCGACCAGCATTTTCAGCGGCGCTTCGGTGGCGGCATCCTCGTCAACCATGCGCGTGCCTATGTGTTTGCGCAGCGCGGCTTCGTCGATGGCAACAGCGGTCATAGCGGCAGTCATGAGCAGCTCCCTCGGATGGCTTTCCCTATGGCAATCGGGCTCTTGCAACCGAAGCTAACATGGGCAAGGCTCAAGTCCGCAAGTCATGACGTGTTGGCCGAGGGTATGCTGGCGCACGGACGGCGAGGTACGGAGGCGAGATCATGTCACTCAAGGCCAAAGGCGCCGTCACAGGCGTCGGCGATACGCGCTACTCGAAAAACTCGGGAAAAAGCGTCACCACGCTGCAGATGGAGGCTTCGCTGGCGGCGATCCGCGACGCCGGCCTCGATCCCAAGGAGATCGACGGCATTATCGTCTATGGCAACATGGCGGTCGTCGCCGAGGATTTTATCACCAACTTCGGTATTGCCGACCTCCGATTTTCGGCTGTCACGCCGCTGGGCGGCGCCAGCGCTGTCGCCTCGGTACAGTGCGCTATAGCCGCCATTTCCGCCGGCATCTGTAATCACGTGCTGATCCCGCTCGGCCGCAATGGGTCGTCGGGCGCGGGCGGGCGCATCGGCTCGCGCGTCCGCGAGATGCCGCAGTTCCGGACGATCGGCGAGTTCGAAATGCCCATGGGTGCCATCGCGCCGGCTCAGCTGTACGCGCCGATGGCGCGACGGCACATGGAGCTTTACGGCACCACCAGCCGGCAACTGGCCGAGATCGCGGTCTCGACTCGCCACAACGCCATTCTCAACGGCAACGCCATGATGACGAAACCACTGACGGTGGAGGATCATCAGGCCTCGCGCATGATTTCCGATCCGCTCCGGCTCTATGATTGCAGTCTGGAAAGCGACGGCGCCTGCGCGATCGTTGTTTCGTCGGCGGAACGCGCCAACGATATGGCGCAGCCGCGCGTACAAGTGCTGAGCGTCGCCGAAGCCCACCCGGATTCACCGTCCGCCATCACGCAGCGGCCCGACATGACCCGCCTCGGTATTGCGAAGGCCGCTCCGCGCGCATTCGAGATGGCCGGCGTCACGCACAAGGACATCCAGGTCGCCGAAATCTACGACTGCTTCACCTATATCGTCATGTGCCAGCTCGAGGATCTGGGATTCTGCAAGAAGGGGGAGGGCGGACCGTTCGTCGCCTCGGGCGCCATCAAGCTCGGCGGTAAGCTGCCCATCAACACCCATGGCGGATTGCTATCGCAGGCGCACATGGCGGGCCTCAATCACGTCGTCGAACTCGTGCGGCAATTGCGGGGCGAGGCCGGCAAGGCGCAGGTCAAGGACGCCAAGCTCGGCCTCGTCACCGGCTACGGCGACATGGGCGACGGCACCGTGGCCATCATGGCTAGAGGCTGACGCGAGGAGCGCGAAAAATGACTGAAACGACCTACATGAAGCCGCTGCCCGAAGCATCGCCCGATACGCTACCGTTCTGGAAAAGCCTGCAGGATGGCAAGCTCCGCATCCAGGCCTGTTCCGCCTGCGGCAAGCTCCGCCATTACCCGCGTCAAGTCTGCCCGTATTGCTATTCGATGGAGCACAAATGGGTGGAGGCGAAAGGCACAGGGACCATCCATAGCTGGACGACCGCGCATCACGCCTTCCATCCCGGCTTCAAGGGGGAATTGCCCTATACGCTGCTGACGGTCGATCTGGCGGAAGGCGTTCGCATGCAGGCGCAGGCACGGGGCATCGCCGCCGGCAAACTCAAGATCGGATTGCCGGTCAAGGTCGCGTTCGAGATCGCAACCAGGGACCTGACGTTGCCGGTGTTCGTTTCGGCTTAGATCGGCGCAGCGTAGTATGTGACACCGGCGTTCTCTCCTGCCTCTCGACACGGTCGTCAGCCCGACGATCTCTGCATCGGAAACGCATCTCGATACGAGAACTTTGGGGACAACGATGCTCGCTGGACAACTTGCCCTGATCACCGCGGCGCTCTTCGTGGGCGCTGCCTTCTACATCAATTTCGCCGAACAGCCGGCACGATTGCTGTTGGACGACCGCGCGCTACTCGCCCAATGGAAACCCAGCTATGCGCGTGGTTTCACCATGCAGTCGAGCCTCGCCATCGTGTCGGGTGCATCCGGCCTCGTCGCATGGTGGCTAACGCAGGACCTTCGCTGGATCGCCGGCGCTATTTTCATCCTGGCGAACTGGCCCTACACAATCTTTGGCATCATGCCGACCAACCACAAACTCAATGCAATTGCCGGGGAACAGGCAGGTGCGGCATCACGGCAATTGATCGAGGCCTGGGGCGGCCTGCATGCGGTCCGCACGATCCTGGGGTCGATTGCAACGCTCATCTACTGGTGGGCGATGAACTGATGGCCGTTAAACACGGCCGCGAACCGACACACGATCAGTCCAACCCATAAACATCGCGCGCAGTCTTGGCCGAGATGCGCGCTTCGGCGAGATCGCGGTGGACCATCTCGCGGTCACGCGCCTTGGGGTCGCCGTAGCCGCCAGCCCCCGGCGTCGTGATGTAAACCCGCTGGCCGTCGCGGATGACGGCACGAGCCTTGGATGGAAACTCGACGCCGTTCGAGAAATCAAACCGGGCGCGGCCGCCCTCCTTGCCACCGAACAAGCCCCAGGGACCGGCGCGGAAGCGCGAGCCGTGGATGTACGTGCGGCACTCGTGATCCTCGATGCGCACCTGCCGGTAGAGCCCCATGCCGCCACGGAATTTTCCAGCGCCACCAGACTCGTTGACCAGTTCATAGCGTTCAAGCACCAGCGGATATTCGGTTTCCAATGCCTCCACAGGCAGGTTCGAGGTGTTGGTCAGATGCACGTGCACGCCGTCAAGGCCATCCTTTGCTGCGCGCGCGCCGAAGCCACCACCGATCGTCTCAAGATACACGTAGAACTGGCCGGTGCGTGGATTGACGCCCGAGAACGTGGAGTTTGTGCAGGCGCCATTGCAGGCCGCGATGATGCGGTCGGGCATAGCCGGTGCCAGCGCGCCGAAAATGAGGTCGACGACGCGCTGGCCCGTATGCAGCCGCGAATTGACGGCCCCTGGCGGCGCGGCATTGAGGATCGTGCCCGCAGGGCATGAAACGTGGATTGGCCGGAACAACCCGGCGTTCGGCGGGATCTCAGGTCCCACCAGCGCCTTCACCGCGTAGTAGACGGTAGCAAGCAAGCCGGTCCAAACCAGATTGATGCCGGCGCGAACTTGTGGCGGCGCCTCGAAGGCGACGTGGATTTCATCGCCTTTCACCTCGACGCGGATTTTCAGGGTCAACATCGCGTCGAGTTCGTTTGATTCATAAACGTCCTCGAACGTGTAGACGCCCGAGGGAATGGTCGCTATTCCGGCGCGGGTCAGGCGCTCGGCGTAATCGAGCAGCGCGTCCGATGCTTCGAGCAGCAAGTCCGGCCCATAGCGCTCGCACAAACTTTGGAAGCGCTGAATGCCCTGGCGGTTGGCCGCCATCTGCGCGCGCAGATCGTTCAGCCGCTCGCGCGGCACCTGACAATTCAGCAGAATGAGATCGAGGATGTCATACACCACCTCGCCTTCGCGGTAGAGGCGGACAGGCGGAATGCGCAACCCCTCCTGGAAAATATGGGCGTGGCTGCGATCGACGAAATCGGCGTGATGCGCGGTGTTCGTGGCCCAGGCGACGAGACGGCCGTCGTAGAAAATCGGTTCTGCCAGCACGATGTCGGGCAGATGCGTGCCGCCGCCGGTGTACGGATCGTTGGTGATGTAGACGTCGCCCTCGAACATGTCGCCCTTGAAGCGCGCGATGATGGTCTCGATCGTGGGCGGAAACGAGCCCATGTGCATCGGCAGGCACAGGCCCTGCGATATCAGGTTGCCCTGCGCGTCGATCAGGCCGGTGGAAAAGTCCATCGCCTCCTTGATCACATAGGAACGTGCAG
>JANXRM010000086.1 GCA_025353015.1 Hyphomicrobiales bacterium | reverse complement strand
CTGCACTTGCGTGTCTGTGGTTGGCTGCCGGCCTGTCCGTCCGGCGTTGCCCTGTTCCGATGACACCAAGATGCCTGATCAACCGCCCCCCGGCTGTGCGCCCCATCACAAGCGGAAATTATTCGCGAGTTTGTTTTTGAGCGCTCTCCGTAGAAGCGAGCATTGCGGCCTAGACCAAAGGCTCTCGGGATGAAATGGGTGGAATGAAGCGGCCCAAAAACAAAGGGGCCCAGCTTAGCCGGACCCCACATTTCATTCGTCCCGATGCAACTTGACTGCAAACTTATTCGCCGGGGTAGACGTCATCCCGGGGAACCGGCCGACGCACAGGCGCCGTTTCGTTGAGTTGATCGAACAGGCCCCTCGCAACCACATCAGACGGTTTGCTGACGGCCCCACGTGGAGCCGTGCGGTCAAGATCCGTGAAGATATTTGGAGCCGTGCGGTCAAGATCGGTGAAAATATCAGCCGCCGCTTGCGTCGAGGTCAGGACTGTCGCGGTCAGGACTACGGGGGTGCACAGAAGTGCAATTGCTATGAGCTTCCGCATGATAATCACTCCTTATCATTACCTGCATCATCACCTACACATCCGGCAAAATTGCCGGCAGCCACTCCGCATCGAACTGAAATGGGCCAACGCCCTTCGGATGCGGCAACGCCTGGAGGCTACGCCTCGCCTTCAGGCGGAACAACAGTTTTTCCCAGAATTTAAAATCAACTATTCGTGATGTTCCGGCTGTCGATCCGACTGTTTTTCGGAGCCGAGAAAGGTCGCGCCGCGCTGCGGCACCAAGACCTGAATGCCCTTCGAAGGCGCAACTTTACCGACAGGCGCGATGAGTTCTTTCCGCGCTTCGACCAGGATGACGCCGGCAAAGGCGCGCGAAACTCTGAGCCCGATCCGCTCCGCGCTTAGGGCCGAACGAAGCACGATCCGGCGATCGATCGGCGGAATAAACAGGGCCGCGCTCCAGTCGAGGGGCGCGAACATGGCATCCGCCAGCAAGCGTTCGAGTTGGCTTTGGCTGAATGGCCGGCCATGCCCGAAGGGTGTCCGGTCGAAGCGCGCCCAGACGCCGCGTCGATTGGGCACGACGATCAGCAACCGTCCATCGGGCTTGAGGACACGCCAGATGTCGCGCAGCAACCCGCGCACGTTTTCGCTCGCTTCGAGGCAATGGATGGCCAGCAGGTGATCCACCGAATTGTCTGATAGCGGCAAGTGCGTCTCGTCGACGACGACGGTATGGACAGGACCAGTTGGTGGCCAAACGACCGCGCCCTGCGTCCAAGGCATCAGGGCCGAGACGCTTTGCGCCTCGCCGCGGAACGAGCCGAGATAGGGCGTGGCATAGCCAAGCCCGACCAGCGTCGAGCCGGGCACGCGGCGCCAGCGGCCACGGATGCGATGCGCAAGGATGCGGCGTACCGTTCCACCGAGCGGACGGCCATAGAAATCCAGGAGTTCGGTGACATCTGGCTGCATGAAAAGCCGGGTACAGTCCTTACCTTGCTGCAGACCTCAACCGCCAACTTTACGCTGCGGCTTTGTTACTCTGCGGCTGCGGCGCCCGCATAACCGAGCGCGGCGTTGAGCTTGATGATGAGATCGGCCGCCGCCTCCGCAATATTCGTCCCCGGCCCGAAAACGGCCTTGGCGCCGGCCCTGAACAGGGTCTCGTAATCTCCCGGCGGAATGACGCCGCCGACGACGATCATGATGTCGCCGCGGCCTTCCTTGTCGAGCGCTGCCCGCAGTTCCGGCACGAGCGTCAGGTGACCCGCCGCCAGCGACGAGACGCCAACGATGTGCACGTCGTTCTCGACGGCCTGCCGCGCCACCTCGTCGGGGGTCGAGAAGAGCGGGCCGATGTCGACGTCGAAGCCAAGGTCGGCAAAGGCGGTCGCGATCACCTTCTGGCCGCGGTCGTGGCCGTCCTGGCCGATCTTGGCGATCAGGATGCGCGGGCGGCGGCCGTCGTCCTTCTCGAAGGCTTCAACCAGCGACTGCACGCGGGCGAGATCGATACCCATGCGGCCATCCTTTCGCGACATCGCTTCGGAACGGTAAACGCCCGAGACCGAGCGGATATCGGCCCGGTGGCGGCCATAGACGGCTTCCAGGGCGTCCGAGATCTCGCCGACCGTGGCTTTGAGACGCGCCGCCTTGACTGCGAGATCGAGCAGATTGCCGTTGCCGCGCGCACCCTCGGTCAGATTCGCCAGTGCTGCGGTCACGGCCTGCGCGTCACGTTCGCCCTTGAGCCGGGCGAGCTTGGCCACCTGCGCCTCGCGGACGCGGGCATTATTCACGGTCAGAATCTCGATTTCGGCCGAATTCTCGATCCTGAATTTGTTGACGCCGACGATGGTCTGGCGGCCGCTATCAATCCGCGCCTGGGTACGGGCGGCGGCCTCCTCAATGCGCATTTTCGGGATGCCGGCGGCGATCGCCTTGGCCATGCCCCCGAGCTTTTCGACCTCTTGGATGTGGCCCCAGGCCTTCGCCGCCAGCTCATAAGTGAGCCGTTCGACATAGTGGCTGCCGCCCCACGGATCGACGATGCGCGTGGTGCCGCTCTCCTGCTGCAGGAAGAGCTGCGTGTTGCGGGCGATGCGGGCCGAGAAATCGGTCGGCAGGGCGATGGCTTCGTCCAGCGCGTTGGTGTGTAGCGACTGCGTATGGCCCTGCGTTGCAGCCATCGCTTCGATGGCCGTGCGCGTGACGTTGTTGAACACGTCCTGCGCCGTCAGCGACCAGCCTGACGTCTGGCAATGCGTGCGCAGCGACAGCGAGCGCTCGTCCTTCGGCGCAAACTCTTCCCTGATCAGCTTCGCCCAGAGCAAGCGGGCGGCGCGCATTTTCGCCACCTCCATGAAGAAGTTCATGCCGATTGCCCAAAAGAACGACAGGCGCGGCGCGAACTTGTCGATATCGAGGCCCGCCTTGACGCCCGCCCGCGCATATTCGACGCCATCAGCTAGGGTGTACGCGAGCTCCAGGTCGGCGGTCGCGCCGGCCTCCTGCATATGGTAGCCGGAAATGGAGATGGAATTGAACTTCGGCATGGTCTGCGACGTGTAGGCGAAGATGTCCGAAATGATCCGCATGGAAGGTGACGGCGGGTAGATGTAGGTGTTGCGAACCATGAACTCCTTCAGGATGTCGTTCTGAATGGTGCCGGACAATTTCTGCGGGGACACGCCCTGCTCCTCGCCCGCGACGATAAACAGCGCCAGGATCGGCAGCACGGCGCCGTTCATGGTCATGGATACCGACATCTGCGACAGGTCGATGCCGTCGAACAGCGTGCGCATGTCGTAAATGCTGTCGATGGCCACGCCTGCCATGCCAACGTCACCGCGGACGCGCGGGTGGTCGCTGTCGTAACCGCGGTGGGTGGCGAGATCGAAGGCGACCGAAAGGCCCTTCTGGCCGGCCGCGATGTTGCGCCGGTAAAAGGCATTGCTGTCCTCGGCCGTCGAGAAACCCGCGTATTGGCGGATGGTCCAGGGCTGCGTCACGTACATGGCGGGATAGGGTCCGCGCAGATAGGGCGCGATGCCCGGTAGCCCATCGATGAAGTCGAGCCCGGCCGAATCGGCGGCCGTATAAACCGGCTTCACGCGGATGCCTTCCGGCGTCAGGAAGCCCTCCTGCGCGAGAAAGCTCTGACTGGCCGATGCGGTAGCGGCAGCGGTTGCCGCATTGGGCAACGCAGCATTTGGCGCATCGAGGTCGATTTTCGAGAAGTCGGGGATCTGGGTCATGAGCCGGACGCCTAAATTGGTGTTTGATCAGGCTTATCAAAGGCTCGCGCCAAGTGCCAGAGCTGAACGGCGACAGGGGCGGCCGCACCGTCCGTTCCGCGAGCTGGTCATGCCCCGATAGGCTTCGGCGAGGGCCAACGTCAATTCGATCGACTCGAGGTGCAGCGCCTCGCCCGGACCGAGCAGCGCCGGGTTCTCCGGCCAGAATCCGCCCGTACCGCGGCGCAAGAGTTGTGCCTCCGCCTTGGTCGAGTCGACCACCAGGATTTCAGTGACGCTCGGCAACGTGGCGATCAGCGCGACGTTGTTCCAATTGGCGCGGCAACAATGCGGCAATCGGGGCGGTGCGCCAGAAGATGGTTGCGGATTTCTCCGAGGAGGTTGGCCTGGATCGTGCCATGCGTGTCGCTGGCGGAATCCTGCGCGCGAAGGACGCCCTCTACCAGTTCATCGCGCCGCCCGGTGCCGTCGCCCTTCCAGGCCAGGAACTCGGCGACGGGCATCAACTCAAGCCGTTTTTCGGCGGCGGACATCGCAAGCCTCGCGGATGCAGGAGCGTGGCGGAAAGCCATGGCATTGGCAGGCCATCGCTATCGGACCAAAGTTTAGCACATTTCAGCCAAAACGACGGTGCCCGTCCCCGTGCTATAGCGCAACCATGCCAATCGAGCGTATGCCAGCGTGAGCCTGCCCGAAACCAAGGAATCAACCATTGCCGCCGCACCTGGCTATCGCCCCCGAAACCCTCGAAACGCTGGTGACGGTCAGGGACTGGCTGCGCTTTGCCGTCAGCGCTTTCACCTCGGCGCACTTGGTTTATGGCCACGGCACGGCGACGGCCATGGACGAGGCGGCGTTCCTGATTTTGGAAACGCTGCATTTACCAATCGATCAGTTGGAGCCCTGGCTCGACGCGCGGCTGACCGTCCCGGAACGCATGGGCCTGGCTGAGATTATTGCCGCGCGCATTTCGACGCGGAAGCCCGCGCCCTATCTGACGAAATGCGCCTATATCCGGGGCAGGCGCTTTTACGTTGACGAGCGGGTGATCGTGCCGCGCTCCTACATCGGCGAATTGCTGGATCGTGGGTTGGATGGCGTCGTGCCGGACGAGACTGAGGTCTCGCGCATCCTGGATCTCTGCACAGGCGGCGGTTCGCTGGCGATTCTTGCCGCGCTCGCCTATCCAGGCGCACAGGTCGATGCCGTGGACATCTCGGGCGATGCGCTGGAGGTGGCCAAGCGCAACGTCGCGGATTATGGCCTCAGCCGCCGAATTACCTTGCACCGATCGGACTTGTTCGCCGCCCTTGGCGACCGCCGCTACGATCTGATCCTGTCAAACCCGCCTTATGTGACCGAGGCGGCGGTCCGTGCGTTCCCGCCCGAATTCCAGGCGGAACCAGCGCTTGCCCATTTAGGCGGCCGTGACGGCCTCGATCTGGTCCACCGGATACTGGCGGATGCGGCCGCCCATCTGACGCCTGACGGCCAACTCATCGTCGAGATCGGTATGGGCCGCGAAGCGCTCGAAGGCGCGCGTCGGGACATCACGTTCCTGTGGCTCGATACCGACGAGAGCGAGGGCGAAGTGTTCGCGCTTCCGGCCGCCGCGCTCGACCCTGCGGCGGAACCGGCCGGGACGCGTCGTGCCGGCAAGAGCCGCCGGAAAACTGGGCGTTAGTTGCTTCGCGCAAATGTTACTTGGCGCAAGGACGCGCTTCGGCGACGCAATTCAGATCGGCGCTTTTGCCTTGCTTGCGGCAGCGGACATTCGGTTCTTCGGCTGACTTGAAATTCGCGAATTCCGCGCCGTAGAGCTTCTGCGCCCGGTTGTGCCACTTGCCGATAGCCTGGCGGCCGGCGTCTTTGGGGTCGGCCGACGTCGAGAACTTGACGGTCAGCATGTCCTTGCAGGTCGCGGCCACGGCGGGCACGCTGGCGGCCTCGGGGATCGACGTCGCGGCCTCGACCTGCGCGGCGACGGCCGGCGCGGTAGCCTCGGCCTGGGCGTTATCGGGTGTCCGGGTGGCGTAGAGCACTGCTGCTCCACAAACGATAGCTGCAACGGGCAGGGCGATAAACTTGTACATGGGGACTCTCACACGCATACAGGACCAACTTCTCCCCTCCAAGCTAGCTAAAAATTCCTAAGAATTGGTGCTTGTTACGATTTTGACAGCCAAGCGTTGAGACGCCTTTGCTACCGCGCCAGGCCTTTGCTAAGGATCGGAAGAGCTCAGAAGGGTCCAGTATGCCAACGCACAACCCGTTCACGAACCCGGCGCCGCGCGGGCATCTCGATGGCGATTTCCTGCGCGAGGAGGTCGTGCTCGCCAACCGCAACCACGGCGCCTTGCTGGAAGCGCTGCGCCACGACGTGACGCCGGCCGGCCTGCACTACCTGCTCAACCATTTCGACGTGCCCTATGTGCCGGACGCCGCGGCCTGGCGGCTTGCCGTCGGTGGTAACGTCATCACGCCGCTGTCACTGTCCGTCGCTCAGATTAAGGCGCTGCCGCAGCGGACATTGCGGGTCACGCTCGAATGCGCCGGCAATGGTCGCGGTCAGGTGACACCGCGCTGGCCGAGCATGCCGTGGATGGCGGAAGCGGTCGGCACCAGCGACTGGACGGGCACGCCGTTGAAGAGCGTGCTCGAGATGGCGGGCATGCAGCCTGATACTGCCGACATCGCGTTCACCGGCATCGACCGCGGCTTCGACAAGGGCGACGAGCACGCCTATGGCCGCAGCCTGACACCCGGGCTGGCGCTCTCCGACGACGTGCTGCTGGTTACTGCCATGAATGGCCAGCCGCTGCTGCCGCAACATGGCTTTCCGCTCAGGCTGATCGTGCCGGGTTGGTACGGCATGGCGAGCGTCAAATGGCTCGACCGCATCGAGGCGCTGACGAGGCCGTACCAGGGCTATCAGCAGGTCAAGACCTATATGTTCAAGGCCCGGCCCGAGGATCGCGGCGTGCCGATCACGACGATCCGGGTGAAGTCGCTGATGGTGCCGCCCGGCATGCCCGACTGGTACACGCGGCAACGGCTCGTGGAGGCTGGCCCGGTGATGGTTTTCGGCCGCGCCTGGTCTGGCAACGGCGTGCCGATCGCCAAGGTGGAGGTTTCGGTCAATGGCGTGTGGAGCGCGGCGCGGCTGGATGCGCCATCAGGCCGTTATGCCTGGCGCGGGTGGACATTCGACTGGGTGGCGACAAAGGGCGAATTCGTGGTTGCTTGCCGGGCCATGGACGCCGAGGGGGCAACCCAGCCTCTCGACGTGCCGTTCGACCGCGGCGGCTTTGGCAACAACGCCGTGCAACGAGTTCAGGTAACGGTGCGCTGATGCAGGAAACGATACTAAGTCCGGAAAGCGGCGCTGGTTCAACCGCGGACGATACCACCATCGAAGTCTCCATCTGGCGCGGCGGCGACACCGGCGATTACCAGACGTTCACGGTGCCCATGCGCGCCAGCCAGACGGTGCTGGATGTCGTCACGCACGTGCAGCGCCACCTCGATCCGACGTTGTCTTACCGGTTCGCGTGCCGCGTCGGCGTCTGCGGCTCTTGCGCCATGACCGTCAACGGCCGCCCACGCTGGACCTGCCGCACGCACGTCTCGAAAGTGGTCGAAAACGGCCGGCTCGAGATCGGGCCGTTGGCGAACCTGCCGGTCATCAAGGACCTGGCGACGGACATGAACCGCTTCTTCGAGAAGTGGCAGGACGCCAAGGGCACCTTTGTTCCCTCGATGACGCGCCACGATCCGGTCGAGCCCATCTCGCCGGCCTCGCCCGAGCGCCGCGCTGCCGACGCCGCCATCGAGTGCATCAACTGCGGCGTCTGCTTTGCCGCCTGCGATACCGTGCGCTGGAACGAGGACTATATGGGCCCAGCCGCGCTCAACCGGGCGTGGACGCTCGTCAACGACGTCCGCGATGCCGGCAACGCCGAGCGCATCTTCGCCGTGGCGCAAGGCGGCGGTTGCCACGCCTGCCACACGCATCAGTCGTGCGAGCAGCATTGCCCGGTGGCGCTGAACCCCACCGCGTCGATTGCGGGGCTCAAGCGGAAGACGATGCAGGCCTATATCCGCGGGGATGTTTAGAGGCAGAGACGGGAAAACCATGGCGTTCGTCGGATTTTCAGAGGCGACCATAACCGCTCAAGCGGCGCGCGCAGCGGCAGCTTAGCGTTTGCGAGAGGGGCAGTCAGACATTTGTCGGTCAATGTGGGAAGGAGTAAAAAATGCGGCTTCTATTGACAGCAGTTTTTATGCTCGGTCTGTGCTGCCCGTCGTTGGCGCAGGAGCGCAGTTCCAAGGTCCAGGTTTCCCCCTTAAGCGCCATGCCGGGGCTTCGGTTCACGCCGCTTGACGTGACACGCGTGACCAGCGGGTGCGGCCCGCTCAATTGCTGTGCATCGGCGCAATGTCGCAAAAAGTACAGGAGCGAAACGATACGCCAAACGGGTGGCTGCGCCATTTGCGGAGCCTACTGATGGGCGAACTGCTCCTACTTCTGTGCGGGAACAAATGGAGGAGGACGAAGAAATGAAGAAATGGGGACGTCTTTGAGACGGACAGTTTGTGGACGGCTTGTTGATTTGACGGCCGGCAATTTCGAATTTGAGTAAATGTTCTATTTTTGTTCTCGAGACGCATCGAAGTCCTCGATAGCTTCGCCCCGTGGATCGCACATGGCATGGCTTCTATTACTGGACAGAATGTGACGCGCAGCCTCGATGCTCGGTTGGTGGCGCTGACGACCGCTCGATCGGTGCGATGCCCTTTCGGCTTTTGCACCCTACAAAATATTATCCCCCTCGGGCAGGCGTGGCGCATTCTCTGAGCCATCCCGCTTGAGCTGCGGCTTTATTGGTGCGCCTTCAGATGCCCACGTCGTGTTGGAGACACGCCACCGGCATGATGCATCCGGCGCACGTGGCCCAGGGCTTCGAGGTCGAGCTTGGATCTCGAGGGCAAAGCGGGAGCACGGACCGGGTCGGCATGTCGAAGTGCTGCCTTCGGATTGGATTGGCTCACCGGGGCAAGAGCGCTCGCGCCCCGGCAACGAGCCCCGGACTCCCACGCCAAGGGCTGGGACGGAACTGTCCGGTGTCGTTGGCGGGACCACCCGCGGCGGCAAAGATTCCCCCG
>JANXRM010000043.1 GCA_025353015.1 Hyphomicrobiales bacterium | reverse complement strand
CAAGGGCGTCGGCCGCATCGCGGCCCGCACCATCGCGCAACTGGTCGCTCACGCACCGCTGACGATGCACCAGATCGTCAAGGAAACCGTGCCTTTTCGCATGTTTCCGGACAAGGCGCCGGAGTTAAGTGCGTAGGAATGCTAGAATTTCCCAATCATTTCACATCTGTTGCTCATGCACCAACATCACTCCCGAACAGCGCCAAACTTTATTCAACACATTTGTCCAAAGATCTTAACTGGGAGGCTCCCATGCACCGCTCCATGGTTCCGCAATAGAAGGTGAAGACAACTGATGCGCCCGCTTGCGCTCTTGCTGATCACGGCGTTGGTTGCGTCTGCAGCATCTGAATGGGTCACATTCCCGGGGCGGGATTTCGGCGTCAAATACTCCTATTTTGCGCGTCCGGACCCCAATGACGTGCGAATCAAGATGGTTCGGCGAATTCCGTTTGGGGCAACGCGGCACGAGGCCCAGCTTGCCATGGAGGGGATGAATTTTGACTGCCGTCAGAACACAACGAAAGATCGGTTGAGTTGTAGCCGTGCGCAGTTCTCGCTTTTGGGGTCTGCAGAATGGCGTTTCGTGTTTTTCTTTTCTAACGGCGCTTTGGAAAATGTGTGGTATTTGCCAGCGCAAGCGTTGCCTTAAACGGACGCAGGTCACGACGCGTAAAGTCGCCGCGCGAACCGTCGACGCGCTCACGAAGGTTGTTGGCCGCACCATCAAGACGATTGCTTCGACCGAATGCGAGGAAACGGGCTGCCGACCTTGCTGACGTCGCCGTTAAGAAGAAAAGCGCAACGACGGGTGTTCGCGATACAAAAACATTTGCGGCTGTGACAAACTCCAGCGGAGCCACGCTCCTTTTCATGAGCGGCTGGTCCGATGGTCCGATATCTGGTGTCCAGGCACAGCTCGACCCGGCCGTTACAATCACGTGGGGACGAGCCATTTGGAGCGGCGCTTTCCCGGCATCCGGCGCCGCAGACAACAACTACAAGGGTGGCACTTCGTCGGGCGCCGCGAATGCGTCGGACGGCGAAATTCAGGCACTCAAGGTGGTGCCCACTGCCGGCGCGATCGGGGTCGCGACCCCGACGGGCGGTCAATGTACAAGTTGCCAAGGGTTCTTCCAGGCCTACTCGGTGGCAAAGAACCAAGCCATCGTCGTGGTAGTCAAAACGCCGGACGCTCCGGCAGGATCCCCGGGCGTCGCCTACTACTATCCCAAGTGAGGGCAAGTGAGGGCAAGTGAGGGGAGGCTGGACATGGGCCTATCGTCGCCCATGTCCAGTTCCGAGTGCATTCCCGAAGCCACAGGTGGTCGTCATGAACTTGGAACAATTCGACGCCGCAAGGGCGAGCGCACGGAAAGCTATCCACGACAAGGGTTTTCTGACCTTTGGTGAAGTTCGATTGTTGGTGAGTTTGACTGAGCACGATGCGAGTGTCAGCCAACGAGATTCTGCGCTGTTCCGGGTTCTTCTCGAAATTGCCTGCGCTGAGCGCAGCTTGCCGCGATGGGTTGATGTTGCAAATCAGTATTTCTCCGACCTTCCCGGCGCCGTGTTGGAGAACACAAAGGAGTTCCTGGGGCGCCCGCCCAACTCGCCCTCCGCCGCAGTGCGACGGCTCGGCAGAAGCCTATTGGTGTTTGGCAGAGTTCACCGGCGAGGTGGAATTCGCCAACGAGAGTCATTTAATGTTCGAAGCTTCTGACAGCAAGGCTGCCAAGCTCTGCGCGCATCAAGCATTGTTCGCAGTGCATGCAGCCGTTGATGCAGTCTGCCGGGGAGACATGTTTCTTCCAAAGGACAAGCCTGCCTGTAACTAGGTGGTAACTACGGAGGGTGGCGGAAGCAATCTGCTCACTTTGTCTGCCGGCCAAGCCCTTGATTTTATTGTTTTTTATTGGTACCGCCTCCCCGGCTCGAACGGGGGACCCCCAGATCCACAATCTGGTGCTCTAACCAACTGAGCTAAGGCGGCAAATAGGGTTGCCCCGAAAACCGGGACTGGAGCCATCCTTTAACATCGGGCTTCCTGGGTGTCCACCGGGAAGCCGAAAACATGAATAGCACGGGTTGCCAAAGAACTGGGTGACGAAAGTAGCCTCACCGCCCAGACGAGGCATTCCGAGGCCAATGCCGGGATTACGACTTCGCGGCAGCCTTCAGCGCGGCTTCTTGCTTCGCAGCCCGTGTCTCCTGCTCTCGGCCAAGGAAAAGGCTCAAACCGATCCAGCCGAGCGCGAACGGCAACGTCAACAGAGCGACGGCGGGTGTCGCCAAACCTACGGCCTTGACTGCACTGTTGAAGACCCAGCCACTGGCTGCGTCACCGCCGCGAAACACCACGGTATCGATGAAGTTCTGCGCCTTGTATTTGTCGGATGGCTCCACAACAGTATAGAGAACGCGCGCCGCCGGATTGGAAATGCCGAAACCAATTGCGCGTTCGGCGATGATGATCGCGACGACAACCCAAAGGGTTGGGGCGACCGCCAAGGCTAACAATCCGATGGCGGCGCTGGCGGGGAGGGCCGCCATGCAGAGCCCGACGCGGAACCGTTGTAACACCCAGGCCGTGACGAAAACCTGAGAAAGGATCGTCAACGAGCTCACGGTCCAGTCGATGCGCGCGAATAGCTGCACACGGTCGGCGCTGACTTTTATGGCCTCGCCGATAATCCGCGCCTGCTCCAGGTAAAAGAACGTCGAAACCAGGTTGGTGATGAAAATCCAGAGCGCGATCTGGAACAGGTAGGGCGACTGGAAGACCCGTCGTGCCCCCGCGAGCAAGCCATCGCTCGCAGGTGCGTCGCTGGCTTCAGGCTGCGCGCGCCCCAGTTCCCGGCGCAAGGCCATGAGACCTGTCATCGCAAGGCCCAGGAAGCCGGCCGATACCAGCAACAGATTGGCGACGCCGACGTGATGCACGATGCTCTGCGTGATGTAAGGCCCGCTGAACGCGCCCGCACTGCCGCCGGCCGCGATCAAGCCGTAATATTTCTTGGCATCGCCCGTCGCCCAGAGATCCGCCATCACGATCCAGAACAACGACACGACGAAGAGGTTGAAGACGCTGACCCAGACGAAGAACGCCGAAGCCAGGAATGGGTTGCCCTTCGACACCGACAGCAGCACCCAGAAGACACCGAGATTGGCAATGAAAAACGCATAGACCAATGGCGCGACGCGCTTTTTCGGAAACGTCGAAACGAGCCAGCCGAACAACGGAACGGCGGCGAGCATCACCACGAACACGATGAAGAACAGCCGTTCGCGCCCGTCCGCGCCGACCGCCACGCCCATCTCGTCACGCAACGGGCGGATGATATAGTAGCTGCAGAGCACCGCGAAAAAAGTCGCGAACGACCATGCGACGGCGCGCAAAGCTGTCGCCTCGACGCCAAGCCAATCCAGGATGGTTTGCAGCGGCGACGTGGTGCCTTGCGCGGCTGGCGGTTTCATGTCTGTCATAGAAATGGGCCCGGGTTGATGTGCTGAGCCCGGATTAACATGGATCGCCTGGACATGACACACCGCGGCAACCGCACTATACTATGCGATGGGCGACCACCAGAATGCGGAGGCAGAACATGACCGATACCAACCATTTCGAAGCCGGCCTCAAAGCCGACGGTTACGTGGAAATTGACACGAAAAACTATCCGGCACGCCCCGCGAACGGCGAGCACGGGCATCATTTTTCCGTGCGCGGCCTCATTCTCGACGGCGAGTTCCTGATCACGACCGACGGTAAAACAACGGCCTATCGTCCCGGCGATATCTTTGCCGTCCCGGAAGGGCAGCTGCACTGCGAGGCGGTGGGGGAGAAGGGCGTGCGTCTTTTGGTCGGCCGCAAGTATTGACGCGCCCCATTCATGGGCCACATCGGCCATTCTCCGTTCGTGTCATTAGCGGTCGAAAACTGCTGGCGTTCAGCCGTTTTTTGCCGACACGCGCTTTTCGATACCGCGGATCAGGGCGCTGCCCATAGGCGGATCGTTCTCGACACCGAGGGTTTCGGTCAGCCGCGCCAGCGTGATATAGAAACCGGCCATCAGGATCAACTCGACGACTTCACGCTCGGTGAGATGTTTGCGGACCTCGGCCAGCGCCGCTTCGGAGGCCTTGGCGTTGACCACGACTTCACGTGTGAAGATGAGCGCAGCTTTCTCGAGCGTGGAAAAACAACTGGCCGTGTCGACGCCTTTTTCCAGGGCGTCGATCTGGGGCTGCGTAGCGCCTAGGTCAAGCGCGATAGGCACGTGCTGCACCCACTCGTAGTCGCCGCCTTCGAGCTTGACGGCATGTAGCAGGCAGAGCTCGCGCAACATCGGGTCGAGCTTCAACTTACCGAGCAGCGTGCCGCCGAGCTTCATAACTGGCTTCAGGCACGTCTCGGCATGCGCCATCATGTTGAAGATGTTGGCGGGCGACGGCAACCGCCCCAGCATATCGCGAACCTCGAGGCTGGACGTAGTGAGGTCTGGATAGGGGATGCGGGCCATGGCTCAAACTCCGGAACTCGTGCGGGCCGGGATGTCCTCCGGTCTCTGAACTACGAGAACCGGCGTCGAGATCGGGCAAGGCGCGGCCTTCAAGCCGTTGCGGCGATGACCTTCAGCGCATCGACGGCGTCGCGTGCGTCGAGACGTTGCGCATCATCCTTGGCGTCGGCCAGGTTGGCTTCAGCGGCTTTCAACGCGGCGTCGAGTTTGGCCCGGTCCTTGGCATCGAGATCCACATAGTGCTGTGCCAAGATCGTCAAGCGGTCTGGTTCAAC
>JANXRM010000036.1 GCA_025353015.1 Hyphomicrobiales bacterium | reverse complement strand
ATGATCTGCACCGGCACCGGGTCGGCACCGTTCCGCGCCTTCACGGAACGGCGGCGGCGGGCGGCACCTGGAGCGCCGGGCAAGCTCGTCATGTACTTCGGCGCGCGCACGCCTGGGGAGTTGCCGTATTTCGGACCGCTGCAGAAGGTGCCGGAAAACCTGCTGGAAAAGCATCTGGTATTCTCGCGTATTCCCGGCGCCGAAAAGGAGTATGTGCAGGATCGCTTGCGTGCGGATCGTGCCAGCGTTGCGCCGCTCATCGCCGATCCAGCCACGCACATCTTCATCTGCGGATTGAAGGACATGGAAGCCGGCGTCGAGGAAGCGCTGGCCGATATCGTGCGCAAGCAGGGGCAGGACTGGCCGGAGCTCAAGCAGAAAATGCGGGCTGAAGGGCGGTATCACGTGGAGACCTACTGAAAGGGTCGCCGCGGCCGCGAACGAATTGCTGGAAAACCAGCCTCGTCGAAAACGACCGCGACCTGTAAGAGAGTCCGAACGGACCCTTACGTCAAACGCCTCGGGGAGGGGCAACGATGTCCGGATTTCTCTCGCAGCTGCTGAACGGGCTGCAATATGGCCTGCTGCTATTCCTGATCGCCAGCGGTTTGACGCTGATTTTCGGCGTGCTCGGGATCATCAATCTGGCGCACGGCAGCCTTTTCATGATCGGCGCCTATCTGGCGTTTCTGGTCACCAAGGCGACCGGCTCGCTATGGTTCGCGCTGCCTGTCGGGATCGGTGCCGGGCTGGTGATCGGGGCAGTGCTGGAGCGGGTCCTGTTCCGGTATTTCTACGACCGCGAGCATCTCGATCAGGTGCTGGTGACGTTCGCGCTCATTCTGATTTTCGAAGAGATGCGCTCGCTCGTCGTCGGCAATGATTTTTATTCGGTGCCGGTGCCGGCGGCGCTGGATTTCTCGATCCCGATCACGGCGGGGTTCAGTTATGCGGCCTATCGCTTTTTTGTGATCGGCGCGTGCCTGGTGCTGGCGGCGGCGCTCATCACCTGGATCGAGCGCACAAACATGGGCGCGGTCATCAGGGCCGCGGCCGAGAAACCGGAAATGGTCGATATCCTCGGGCTTGATGCCAGGCGCGTGCATCTGACCGTGTTCGCCGTGGGAACGGCACTGGCCGTGACGGCGGGGGGGCTCGCGGCGCCACTGACATCGGTTTATCCGAACATGGGCGATGGCATGCTGATCATTTCGTTTGTCGTCGTCGTCATCGGCGGGCTCGGCTCGGTGTCGGGAGCGTTCTTTGCAGCACTCTTGATCGGGCTGATCGATACGCTCGGCAAGGCCTATGGCCAAGCATTCGCTGGTAGCGGGCTTGGCAATATCATCGCGGCCTGCGCGTCGATGGCGGTCTACATCCTGATGGTGATTGTGTTGCTGTTCCGCCCGGCTGGCCTGTTCGGGAGGCGTGCATGATGCGGCCCGATCGAATAGCGGACCGGACGGCCCATCGCATGCTGCCGCAGTCGGCGGCCGGCTGGTTGGCGCTGGCGGCCGTTGTCGGTGTGCTTGCGGTGCTGCCGCTGTCGGCGACACCCTACTACACGGGCCTCGTTACGACGGCGATGATCGGGGCGATGCTGGCGTTGGCCCTGCATCTTTTGGTCGGGGCAACGGGCCTTGTCAGTCTCGGGCACGGTGCGTTTTATGGGTTGGCTGCCTATATCGTCTACCTCATGTCACCGGAGGGAGCGCCGCGCCCGATCTGGGTCACGCTGCCATCGGCGATGCTGGTTGCCGGTATCGCGGCATTGTTGGTCGGTGCGCTGTCGCTGCGCACCAAGGGCTTTTTCTTCCTGATGGTGACGTTGGCGTTCGGGCAGATGTTTTTTTTCGTGTTTCACGACACCAAGCTCGGCGGTGGCACTGATGGTGCGTACCTGGCGAAGCCGCTGATCCAGGCGTTCGGCTTGACACTCGACCCCAAGGAATTGCCGCGCGCGCAACGCGGGTGGCCCGCCTACTACGTGGCGTTGGTGCAGTTGGTGGTCACCTATCTCGGCCTTGCCTTCCTGCTCAATTCGTTGTTCGGGCGGGTGCTGGAAGGCATCAAGGTCAACGAGCACCGCATGGAGGCGATGGGCTTTGCGGTGCATCGCTACAAGCTTGCGGCATTCGTGATTGCGGGGATGTTGTCGGGCGCGGCCGGACATATGTGGAGCCTGCATTCCGGTTTCGTGAACCCCGAGCTCGTCAGTTGGCACAAGTCGGCGGAAGCGCTGTTGATGATCCTGCTCGGCGGCATCGGCTCGCTGGCCGGCGCGATCGCGGGCGCGTTTGCCTATGTCGCGTTGGGTGAGGCCGCGCAACTGGCGACGGAGCGCAAGCTGCTGGTGGAGGGCGTCGTGATCCTGGCGGCCGTGATTCTGCTGCGCAATGGGATTATGGGGATTGGATCATCGCTGCCTGGCATGGCCGAGCCTAAGGAAAGTTCCGCCTTGGAGATCGATGGGCCGCCTTCCCAGCAGGAAACGAGCGTCCATGCAGCCTCTGAATGACATGCCCGGTGGCGTCCTCGCGACGCAAGCGCTCTCTAAAGCGTTCGGCGGTCTGCGTGCCGTCGACGATGTCACGCTTGCGCTCAACGTCGGCGAGCTGCACGCGGTGATCGGGCCGAATGGTGCAGGCAAGTCGACGTTCGTCAATCTGCTGACGGGGCAACTGCCCCCGACGAGTGGGCGCATCCTGTTGGAGGGTCGCGACATCACGGGCACGCCTGCCTGGCGCATGCCGCATCTCGGCATCGCCCGTTCGTTCCAGCGAACGAACATTCTGAAATCGCTTTCTGTGCTCGAAAATGTGCGGCTTGCCGTGCAAGCCGTAAGGCTTCCGGCAGCACGCGTTCTGCGAAAGCCCGCGCGCGAGACCGCATTGATCGAGACCGCTCGCCGCGCCATCAATCGCGTCGGTCTCATTGGTTTCGATCGCGTCCAGTCCGGCGTTCTCAGTCATGGCGCGCAGCGCCAGCTCGAGATCGCCATGGCGCTGGCAGTCGATCCCAAGGTGCTGCTGCTCGATGAGCCGCTGGCGGGCATGGGCCAGGAGGAAGGTGAGCGCATGGCCGTGTTATTGCAGTCGCTCGCCAAGGAGCATGCGCTGCTGCTGATCGAGCACGATATGGATTTCGTGTTTCGGGTTGCCGATCGCATGACGGTGCTGGTCGAAGGCGCCGTGCTGGCCTCGGGTAAACCGGCGGATGTGCGCGCCGATCCAGCCGTGCAGGCTGCCTATCTCGGGGGACGCGGATGATCTCTTCGCAAACCGCGCCGTTGATCGAGACCAAGAACCTCCATACCTATTACGACGACAGCCACATCTTGCGCGGCGTTTCGATTGTGCTGAAGCCGGGCGAAACGCTTGGTCTGATGGGCCGCAACGGCATGGGAAAAACAACGCTCATTCGCACGATCATGGGGCTGGTGCGGCCGCGGTCCGGAACGGTGCACGTGGGTGGCCGGGATATGACGCGTGAGGCCGCGTTTCGCATCGCGCAGCAAGGCATTTCCTATGTGCCGGAAGGACGCGGAATTTTCGCATCGCTATCGGTGCGTGAAAATCTTGCCATTTCCGGCCGGGCTGGCATCGATGGGGCGACGACATGGACGCTGCCCCTCATTCTCGAGCTGTTCCCGCGGCTCGCCGAGCGGCTGGCCAATCGCGGCGATCAGTTGTCGGGCGGCGAGCAGCAGATGCTGGCGATCGGCCGCGCGCTGATGAGTAACCCGCGCGTGCTCATTCTCGACGAAGCAACGGAAGGGTTGGCGCCGTTGATCCGGGATGAAATCTGGAAGACGGTGCGGTTGGTGCGCGACGCTGGCATCGCGACGCTGCTTGTCGACAAGACCGTGTCGGAGGTGACGGCGATTGCCGATCGCGTCGTCATTCTGGTCAAAGGTGAGGTCGCGTTCGAAGGCTCGCCGGCAGCACTCAAGGCCGATCCGGCGATCCTGCATCGCCATCTCGGGGTGTGAGTTGGATGAAGAGGCCACAGAGGCGGCCGTCGACGCATGAAGAGCCAAACGAAAAAAGAGCGTAGGAGGAAACGGGCATGTCGATGAACCAAACGCGCCGGTGGACGCCGCCGTCGGGCCTCTACAATGCCGCGGTCGATATGGTGGATCGCAACGTTGCCGAAGGGTCGGGTGCTAAGGCGGCGTTCGTCGATGGCAAGCGGCAACTGACCTACGCGGAGCTGCAGGCGGCGTGCAATCGCTTCGCCAATGCGTTGCCGCGGCTGGGCATTGGGCGCGAGCGGCGCATCGTGCAGATCATGCTCGATACCGTGGATTTTCCGGTCGTGTTCTGGGGCGCGATCAAGGCGGGCGTGGTGCCGGTGCCGCTCAACACGCTGCTGCCGAACGAGGCGTGGGCGTACATGATCGAGGACTCGCGCGCCGACGCGGTGGTCATTTCGAGCGAACTTTACGAGCGGGCGGCGTCGATGCTCGACGCGATCGCGGCGAAACGGCATCTGCATGTGATTGTGACGGGGGCGGCGCCCAATGCTCGCGTGCTTGAACTTGGCAGCCTGCTGGCCTCCAGCGAGCCCACAGCCCAAGCCGCCGACACCGATGCCGACGAGGTGGCGTTCTGGCTCTATTCCTCCGGCTCCACCGGGATGCCGAAGGGCACGCGGCATCTGCACGCAAGCCCCATGGCGACGGCAAAACTGTTCGCACAGGGCGTGCTCGGTATGAACACGGACGATGTGGTTTTCTCGGCGGCGAAACTGTTCTTCGCCTATGGTCTCGGCAACGGCATGTCGTTTCCGATGTCGGTCGGCGCGACCACCATCCTGATGGCTGACCGGCCGACGCCTGAGAGCGTCGGGGTCGTTATGGCGAGACATAATCCAACGATTTTCTGCGGCGTGCCGACGCTGTTTGCCGCGATGCTGGCGACATCATCGTTGGGGAAAGGCGCCGGATCGAACCGGCTGCGGCTCTCCACATCGGCGGGAGAAGCGCTGCCGGAAGACATCGGTGTTCGATTCGAAAAGGCAACGGGCGTCGAAATCATCGATGGCATCGGTTCGACGGAAATGCTGCATATCTATTGTTCGAACCGGCCGGGCCGCGTCCGCTATGGATCATCGGGCACACCTGTGCCGGGCTACGACGCGCGGCTGCTCGACGACGACGGCGCGCCGGTGGCGCAAGGCGAGATCGGCGAGCTCGTCATCCGCGGGCCGTCGGCCGCTGACGGCTATTGGCTGCAGCGCGAGCGATCGCAGAAGACATTCCGCGGGGCCTGGACGCACACCGGCGACAAGTACCGCATCGGCGAGGATGGACTTTATTATTACTGCGGCCGCACCGACGACATGTTCAAGGTCTCGGGCATCTGGGTGTCGCCATTCGAGGTCGAAAGCGCGCTGATCACGCACAAGGCCGTGTTCGAGGCCGCCGTCGTTGGCAAGGAAGACAGCGACGGGCTCATGAAGCCGCGGGCGTTCGTCGTGTTCAAGCCCGGCGTCACCGTCGACGATGCGCTGTGCGAAGACCTGAAGGCGCACGTGAAAGCGACGGCGGGGACATGGAAATATCCGCGCTGGATCGAAGCGCGCAGCGACTTGCCGAAAACCGCGACAGGCAAAATCCAGCGGTTCAAACTCAGAGATTGAGCAATGCGTGGCGATTGGCTCGCAGGTCGGTAACAGGAGACGACGCAATGGCCGCGACACCAGAGCCGGCGACAGGCACGGCTGCAGGGCGCGAGCCGCGTGGTACGCTTTCGATCCGGACCGTATGCATGCCGGCCGATACGAACCCGTCGGGTGATATCTTCGGCGGCTGGCTGCTCGGCCAGATGGATATCGCGGGCGGCGTGTTTGCAGCGCAGACCGCGCAGGGGAGAACGGCGACGGTGGCCGTCGATGCGATGGTGTTCCGCAAGCCCGTGCATGTCGGCGATGTGATGTGCCTTTACACCGATCTTGTGCGCATCGGCACGACGTCGATTGCGGTCAGGGTCGAGGCCTGGGTGGTGCGGCAGAACGTGGGCGCGCGCATCCTCGTCACCGAGGGCACGTTCACCTATGTGGCGCTCGACGATCAGCATCGCCCGCGCAAGGTCGAAACGCCGCCGGCGGCGTGAGCGCGGAGATGCGATGAGCCGGTCCAACGGCAAAGTTATCCCCCAGGTGCTGCGGTCGCATATTCTCCCCGCCATCCCACCGCCAAGACCAGGGCGCGTACGTACCGCTCGACGGACGACAGCGCGGCGGGAGCACGGGACCGGCGGAGGCAGGATGAGCCTGACAACCGGTTCCAGGCTCGCTGGGCAGTCGCCACTCGCGAGAGAGCGACGGACCTGGCGCCGGGCACCTGGCGGATGCGTCCTCCAGGCAGAACAGGCCCGGAAACGGCGTGATCGAACCGGAAGCCTCCGCTTTCGGCACGGCAGCCGGAGCCTGGACGGCCGCGACGCTCTGAACTGCCAGTCGGCAGAGGGGCTGTGCCGGTGCGGCAGGGCGGTCTTACCGCATCTTGCAAAAGTGGTTCACGCGGCGATGCCGCCCTGCGCCTGGTTCGCGACAACTCCGGGCGGCACCGCGGCGGGGGGCTTACGCGCGCATAGCGTCGAGGAGCAGCCGGTAGCTATCCTGGCGGACGGCCTCGTCCCAGGTCCAGGTGACGACGGCGACCTCCTGCACCTCGAGTTGTTCCGCGAGTGCCTTGATACGGGCCGCCACATCGGAGGCTGTGCCGACGAAGGCGCGGCTGCGATAGCCCTCCAAGCGGGCCTTTTCGGCATCCGAGTAGGGGTAGGCCCTGGCCGCCTCCGGCGACTCGATCGCCGAGAATACGCCACGGTCGCGCAGCAGCCGGAAGCGGGCGCGGGAGGCGAAATGGTGCTCGGCCTCGGCGTCGGTGGCGGCGGCCAGAGCCCACACACAGATGGCGGAGTGGGGTTTCGGATGCCGCGGGCTCGGTTTGAAGAGTTGGCGGTAGAGGGCGAGGGCTTCCTCGCCGCCCTGCCCATCAGTGAAGAACCAGGCGAAGGCGTAGGGCAGACCGAAGTGGGCCGCGACCTGGGCACCATAATCGGAGCTGCCGAGGATCCAGGTTTCCGGCCGTGTCGGGCCTTTCGGGTGTGCGCCGATGCGGGCGAAGGGGTGGCCCTCGCGCAAAGGCGTATCGGCCAACCAGGCTTCGAGATCGGCGACATCGGAGGGAAATTGCTGCGGGCGCTGGTCGGCGAGAGGATTGAGCGCATACGCTGTTTTGCCGTCAGAGCCGGGGGCGCGGCCAAGCCCCATGTCGATGCGGCCGGGCGCGATGGCCTCGAGCACGCGGAATTGTTCGGCAACTTTCAAGGGCGCGTAATGCGGCAGCATGATGCCGGCGCTGCCGACGCGGATGCGGCTGGTCGTGGCCGCGATCGCTGCCATCAGCACCTCGGGCGCGGTGCCGACGATGGTATCGTTGTTGTGGTGCTCCGAGACCCAGAACCGGTCATAGCCGAGCCGCTCGCAATGCTGCGCCAGCGCGATCGTGTTGCGGATTGCCTCGTCCTGGGGATGGCCGGCGCGGGCGACGGACTGGTCGAGAACGGAAAGTCGGAGCACGGGCGAGACCTCGTTGGGTTAGGCAAGCAAGTGCCGCGAAATGAGACGACCTTTGTTCCGGGAACATTAGGCAGAGTTTCCATCATTGACCAACGAATGCCACTGTGGCGCTATGTCCGGGTTGGTGACTGCAGAACTGCATCAGCATCCTGTTTGGAACGAATCAAAGCTGCACGATCGCGGCCACGAGCGCTTGAACAAGAAGAGATGGAGGACATATGCGCCGCATTGGAACTCACCTCATCGTCGGCCTAGCATGCGTTGCCGCACACTCTGTCGGCGCCCTCGCGCAGCAACCTGCCGCGCCGGCCCCGCCCCCGGTTGTGCCCTACGGTGCGCCCATCACGTTCGAGGCTGCTAAAAAGGCGATGGCTGCTGCCGAAGCCGAGGCGGTCAAGAATGGCTGGCCGATGGCGATCGTCATTCTCGACAGCACCGGGCACACGGTCATGCTGCACAAGCTCGACAACACGCAGTATGGCTCTCTTGCCGCCGCAGAAGACAAGGCACGCTCGGCCTTCAACTTTCGGCGCCCGTCCAAAGTGTTCGAGGATTTGCTCGCACAAGGCGGCATCGGCCTGCGCGTCCTGAACTTGCGCGGTGCCTACCCGATCGAAGGTGGCATCCCGATCGTTGTCGATGGCAAGATTGTCGGCGCCATCGGCGTATCGGGAGGCACCGCCCCCCAGGATGGGCAGGTGGCGAAAGTAGGGGCAGATGCGATGAAGTAGTCGGCGCGGACGTAAAGAGCGCTGCATCACCCGGTTGCGGGCGAGCGGCGCTCACGCCCAGTTCACGCCCAGGGACGCTCGCTGGCGCTGCGGATTTCGAAGGCCTTGATGGCGGCTGCTTTTTCGAGCGTAAGACCGATGTCGTCGAGGCCGTTGATCAGGCAGTGCTTGCGGAAGGCGTCGATCTCGAACGTGTCCGTCTGCCCGTCCGGGCCCTTCACGGTTTGCGCGGGCAAGTCGATCGTGATCTCGGCGCCAGGCAGTTCGAGCAGGAACCGCAATAGCTGGTTGACCCGCGCCTCGGCCAAGACGATCGGCAGAATGCCATTTTTGAAGGTGTTGTTGTGGAAGATGTCGGCGAACGACGGCGCGATGACGCAGCGGATGCCGAAATCGAGGAGCGCCCAGGGCGCATGCTCGCGGCTCGAGCCGCAGCCGAAGTTGGTGCCCGCGACCAGGATCGACGCCTTGCGGAACGGGCCTTGGTTAAGCACGAAATCGGGCTTTTCGCGGCCGGATTCGTCGTAGCGCATCTCGGCGAAGGCGAACTTGCCGAGGCCGGTCCGCTTGATCGTTTTCAGGTAATTTTTCGGGATGATCTTGTCGGTATCGACATTGATCATGTTGAGGGGGGCGGCCACGCCCGTCAGCGTCGTGAACTTGTCCATAGTTTACCTCTGAGGGAAGCGCCGTGGTGGCGGACTGCTGGCGTTGTTAAACGCCCTTCGCCGGTTGCCCGTCAAGTCCAGTGCGGCAAGTAACGCAATCTTAGGGCAATCAGGGTTTGGCCGCGAGCGTGGCTGCGGAGATGGGGAGCATTCAAACGGGGCGCCGCCAGGCTGTAGGTAGCGGTCTCGCCACAAGAATTGACAATCGTGTTGGGCGGCCGATAAATAAGACGACTTGAAATCGGGGCCGTAGCTCAGATGGGAGAGCGCTGCAATCGCACTGCAGAGGTCAGGAGTTCGATCCTCCTCGGCTCCACCAATAAAATCAAAGACTTAGACGAAAAATCCGGTGCCGCAAACCAGCTGATGCCACACCGGTGCCACAAGAATGCAAGACTCCATGCCACAGCATTGGGCGGCATGAGGCAGGCGGGCCGGCCTGCATCGGCAACATTGGCTCCGGCAGTGCCGCCGTCGGAGCCTTGCGCGTCACTCACGCTCGCCGTGGGAACAGCTCTAGCTGCCGCCACTTGAACTCAGCCTTTGCCCAGGCCTTGGTGCGTGCCTCCCGCTCCATCCAGCCCAGGAAGAACGCCACCGGCCCGCCGTGCTTGGCGAGCAGGTCCTCGTCCAGGAAGTGCGAGAGATAGCCCGTGCTGGTGACCGGCACCGGCGCGCCCTTAGGCTTGACGACGATCAGCTCCAGGTGCGTCCATCCCTTTGAGATGTAGTCGGGCGTGTGCATGACCCGGCAGGTTACGTCGCGCCAGAACAGCTTGTGCGTCGTCCTGGCCGTGGCGAGCCGTTTCTTGGTGGCCTTCGCCTTCGCCGCTCCCTTGCTCGCCGCTCCCTTCTTGGACACTGGCGTCCTTGCCACTCTCGTTGCGTCCGCCTTCAGCGGCGCTGCCTTCTGCTTCATCATGACGTTCGTTCCTTTGGATAGATGCTGGTGAAAAAGAAAAAACCTCGATCCGGTGGGACCGAGGCTCGTTGGCTTCGATGATGTGTCGTGCGGTGCGTCAGGCGCTCTTCGGCTGCAGCCCGTGCAGGAACTCGACGGCCCGGTTCGCGGCGGCAGCGGCGGTAAAGATCGCCTTCTTCTCGCCCTTCAATAATTCGAGCCAATGTCCGATGTAGTGGGCGTGGTCATCGCGCAGATGCGGCGTTACGCCGAGGTCGGCGCACAGAAATGCCGACGCCAGCTCGGCGAGCAACTCTTCCTTGCACACCTCTTCTCGGCCCATGCGTCCGGTGAAGCCCCGGTCGAGCCTCGATGAATGGCCTGTCGCGTGCGCTGCCTCGTGCAGCAATGTTGCGTACAGGGCTTCGGTCGCGCTCGACGTGTCCGTGCCGGTGAATAGCCCGGCATCCGGCATTTGGATGCAATCCTCGGCCGGCCGATAGTAGGCGGAGTGTCCGCCGTAACGCACCTCGATCCCGGTCGCCGCCAAGAACGCCTCGACCCGTTCGTTACGCTCGATCACGGCCACAGGCGGAGGCTCGGGTAACGGGTAGCCGTCGCATTGCTCGGCATTGAACACCCAGTAGCCGCGCGCCAGCCAGGCGGAGCGGGTCTGGTCATCGTCCCCCGGCGTGGCGTCCTCCCTGGCGAATTCCAGCTCGCGATAGAACACCACCAACGAAGCCGTCTCTCCCTTGCGCACCTGATAGCCGGCGGCGGCCATCTGCTTGTACGTTCC
>JANXRM010000514.1 GCA_025353015.1 Hyphomicrobiales bacterium | reverse complement strand
ATCGCTCATGCCGCTGATAATGCGCGATTCTCAGCAACGACGCCGGATCTCAACTGCCGAACTTAGGATGAATGTTGGTTCAGCGTGGCCTGCACCACCACGCAGGGGCCGGCGAAGGCACGGGGCACCTGTCGTCGAATTTAGGTCGACAGCTTCGTGACCGCGGGTTCGGACGTAGCCACATTGAGCAGCAACCACGAGCGTAGCCGATTGCTGCCGATCAACGAGGCCGAGCGGCCACGTGTTGCGCCAGAGCGGGAGTTTACGCCTGGAGCCCGGCGGCACCTACCATGTCGAGGCGAGGAGACCGGTGCAACTGTACGGCTAGCCCGAGCCGTTGAACGGTCGACAATGGTCGCCAGCCCAGCCCCACGTAATCGAAGCCGTAAGCGCAAACTGTTGGGCCAGCATTGACCGGATAACCCCGATGATCGCCATCAGCGTGGCCATGGGGAATGCGGGTCGCCTGACGACGTTACTGACGCGCACGTCCCCATCGTGGCCTTACCGCCGGGTCCATGATCCGGCCGCCAAACTCTTCCGCAAAGGCCAGGGCATCGGCCTCGACGGCGAAGCAGAAGACACTGTGGTAGGCGCCGCCCTCGACATACGTGTGCCCGCGTGAAGCCAGCGACCGGCCCCGGCAGAACGAGTGGATGGCTGTGTATTGCTCCCCCGTGCAGCGGTCGGCCGGCATCGTGACCTGATGAGGCCAGCCGGCATCGAGTGCGCGCTTGCCTTGTTCGCCCTTGCGCATAGTAGGTTCTCGATCGGCTGATTGGCGACGTGTCCTGACTTATGACCCACGACCGTGTATTCTATTGAGAGTTGCCAGCGCCTCTCCGATCTCTCGCGAGCGGTTTGTGAACTTCCGCAGGTCATCGCCATGCTTCACAGGCATTTCGCGTTTGATGCGGTTCAATTCGGCCGCGAGTTCATTTTGCTTGTCGTCAGTCAGCCCGAATATTGCCCCGTCCATCAAGCTTTTCTGGGTCTCCGATGCGCCACGCATCATGCCCAATCGATAAATCCACCTGATCAACATGCAGAGCCCGCAGACAAGACCCAACAACTACAGAAGCTCCATCTTTCTCCCCGTCAGGCGATAGGCGACTTGCATGACTGCTGGTTCTTCCCTTGGGACTGAATGGGGCTGCCGGCCCAGAGCACCATTCAGGATGTGGTGGCGACTAATGATCCTCACTTAGCCCAAATCAGGCACGGAAAATAGATCGACCGATTTGCGCACGGAAAGTCGGTTGGACAACCTCAAGCAACATGCAAAATAGGTGGACCAAGGGCAGGGGGGAGACACATGGAACCGTGGATGTGGTGGATTGTCGGCATCTCAGGCGTCGTCGCGTTGGGCGTTCTCGGGCGCCTAATACCACCGCTCAGAATGGTCTACGCCGGCGTGTTTATACTGCTCGGATCAGCCTACCTCACGGCAGGGTTCATGGCGTTGGCGCACGCGAAAATCCGCCCGGTCGCCATCGGCATCGGGATGCTGCCGTTAGCGCTTGGATGGATATGGCTAACCACAGAGATCAAGGAATTCTTCGAGGATCGGGGGCAAGCGAACGACAGACTGGAGAAGATAGCGCCGTGGGCCTTCGCCGCATGTGGCGTCGTCATTGCAATTGCAGGGGTAGAATTGTGGTCTGGCGTGGAGCGGGAAGCCACTTCTGCCCGCCCCCAAACGGTCACCAATCGATCGCTGCCCCCTAACCCCGAACGGCTTGATCCACCCCAGCAATGGAATTACCCACGGCAAGAATGGGACAATCGGGATTATCGTCGGCCCTTCATGCCCAACCGGTTTTCAACGCCAAACGGCCAAGAAGATCAAACAGCCACTCAGCCTTTTGGCCGGCAGATCGAACAATCCGACCCAAACAAGTAGCACGATGAGCAACCTCTACAGCGTCACCCGTTCCCGCACCGAGGTCGCGCGCCTGTTCGGCGTGTCAGACAACAGGGCTGCCGCGTTCAAGTCCAAGGACGCGATCTTCCCCGGCCATGTGGCGCCGATCGTGCGCATGGCCGGCGACGGAGAGCGCGAGCTTATCACGATGTCCTGGGGTTTCGTCCTTCCGCAGCAGGGAAAGGCGCCACGCCGCGTCACCAACACCCGCGACGACAAGGTGCTGGTCAGCCGGTTCTGGACGCCCTC
>JANXRM010000513.1 GCA_025353015.1 Hyphomicrobiales bacterium | reverse complement strand
CGCGACGAGAAGAACAGCACGGGCGTGTGCGTCGAGGCGATGAAGATCTGCGTGACCACATCCTCGTCGCGCGTCGACATGCCGGAGCGTCCCTTGCCGCCGCGCCGTTGCGCGCGATAGGTCGAGAGTGGCACGCGCTTGATGTAGCCCTTGTGGCTCACCGTGACGACGCAATCCTCGCGCTGGATCAGGTCCTCGTCGTCGAGATCGCCCTCGATATCCAGGATCTCGGTTTTGCGCGGCGTCGCGAACTCCGCCTTGATGTCGAGCATCTCCGTCTTGATGATGTCGACGATGCGGACGCGCGACGACAGGATGTCCAGGTAATCCTTGATCTCCTCGGCGAGCTTCTTCAACTCGTCGGAAATTTCGCCTTGGCCGAGCGCGGTCAGACGTGACAGCGTCAGCGCCAGGATGGCGGTCGCCTGCTCTTCCGACAGCTTGTAGATGCCGTCGTCGCTGAGCTTATGCCTGGGGTCAGCGATGAGATCGATCAACGGCGCCATGTCCTTGGCCGGCCAGTCGCGGGCTTTCAAAGCCTCCTTGGCTTCCGCTGGCGACGCCGAACCGCGGATCAGCTTGATTACTTCGTCGATGTTGGCGACAGCGATGGCCAAGCCCACCAGCACGTGCGCTCGGTTGCGCGCCTTGCCGAGCATGAACTTGATGCGCCGGCTCACCACCTCCTCGCGGAAGGCGTTGAACGCAACGATCATGTCGCGCAGGTTGAGCTGCTCGGGCCGCCCGCCGTTGAGTGCGATCATGTTGGCGCCGAACGACGTCTGCAGGTCCGAGAAGCGCCAGAGCTGGTTCAGCACCACGTCGGCCATCGCATCGCGCTTTAATTCGATGACGATGCGGATGCCCTCGCGGTTCGATTCGTCCCACAGATCCGCGATGCCTTCGATTTTCTTGTCGCGAACCTGCTCGGCGATCTTCTCGATCAGCGTGCGCTTGTTGACCTGATAGGGGATCTCCGTGACGATCAGCGCCTCGCGGTCCTTGCGGATCTCCTCCGTGTGCACACGCGCGCGCATGATGATGGAGCCGCGGCTCTTGTGGTAGGCGGCGAGAATGCCGGCGCGGCCGAGGATCGTCGCACCTGTCGGAAAATCGGGGCCGGGCACGATCGTGCACAGATCCTCGAGCGTGATCTCGGGATTATCGAGGTGCGCCACGCAGGCGTCGATGACTTCGCCGAGGTTGTGCGGCGGAATGTTCGTCGCCATTCCGACGGCGATGCCGCCCGCGCCATTGACCAGGAGATTGGGGAATGCCGCCGGCAGGACCGTCGGCTCCTGCACGCGGTCGTCGTAATTGGGCTTGAAGGCGACGGTGTCCTTTTCGATGTCCTCGAGCAGGCTCTGCGTCACCTTCTGCAGTCGCACCTCGGTGTAACGCATGGAGGCCGGCGGATCGCCATCGATGGAGCCGAAATTGCCCTGGCCGTCAATCAGCGGCAGCCGGAGCGAGAATTCTTGCGCCATGCGCACCAGCGCGTCATAGATCGCGAGATCGCCGTGCGGGTGGAAATCGCCCATCACCTCGCCGACCACCTTGGCAGATTTGATGTGCTTGCGGTTCCAGGAGAGATTCAAGCCGTGCATGGCGTAGAGAATGCGCCGGTGCACGGGTTTCAGCCCGTCGCGCACATCCGGCAGCGCGCGCGACACGATCACGCTCATGGCGTAATCGAGGTAGCTGCGCTTCATTTCCTCGGCAATGGTAATGGGGCGGATGTCGTTCGGGCCTTTCGGCACTTCGCCGCCGCCGGTCGTCTGGTCGTTGTCAGCCACGAGGGTCTGGTACCTTTGCGCAGTTGCACATGCTTTTGATTTGCTGACCGTTCATAGCGGACCAAGCCCGGCGCCGCAACGTTTGCCAGGCCACTCCCGAGGCTTTGCCACAGACTTTGCGTGTCCCGATGAACGGCGCTCAATACTGTTTTTTGCTCGGCCAGCGATCAGCATCTGATCTGGCTGCCAGTCCGCTCCAGCCACAACATCTGGCCAGTAGAGCCTATGCCAGCACTGCCACCTGCTTACGCTTGATCAGATCGAAGTCGATCTTGGCCCCCAGTCCAGGCTCAGTCGGCGCATGCACCATGCCCTGCGCATCGATCTCGATATCCTGCACCAGCCCATATTTTTGCGCGCCGTCCGGCAACAGCACTTCGAAGTACTCGCAGTTCTTGATGGCCATGATCAAGTGCAGGTTGGCGACATTGTTCAACGAGTTGCCGGCATGGTGCACCTCGTAGTTCATGTGGAAGCATTCCGCGAGATGCGCTGTCTTCAAACAGGCCGTGAGCCCGCCTTTCACCGCGACGTCGCCGCGCAAGAAATCGGTTGCCCGGCTGGTCAGCCACGGCACGTAGGCCGTGTGACCACCTGGAGCATACTCCGTCGCCAGGATCGGAATCGACAACTGGGACTTCAATTTTACATAGCCGTTGATATCATCCTCGCACAACGGGTCCTCGTACCAGTAAAATCCCAACCGCTCCACGGCCTGGCCGACGCGCAACGCCTCGACGTAGTCATAGGCCCAGGTCGAGTCGAGCATCAGCCGATAATCGTCGCCGACGGCCCGGCGGACGGCCTCGCAGACCTTGATGTCGGTCTGCCATTGTGTCGGTGGGTGGATCTTGTAGGCACCCCAACCACGTCCCTTGAACGCCAGCGCCTCCTCGGCATAGGCCTCTGCCGACGTCAGCACGGCTGACGACGCATAGGCGGGCACGCTCCGACGGAAACTCCCCATCAGCTTGTGTACTGGT
>JANXRM010000508.1 GCA_025353015.1 Hyphomicrobiales bacterium | reverse complement strand
GTCACGGACCAGACCCGGGACCAGATCTGCGAAAAACTCTCAGCGGCCTCCCCCAGAGGACCACAAACAAGCACTCCACGCATCACTGTTGCCCAACGCACACGCCCAGCACGCAATCTGAGATCCAGACTGACGCCACAGACGAGCTTGTAACACATTATTCATCGAAAATGAAGCGGCTCAGTGCGTTGCACCGTCCGTCGTGGCATAAAAATGATTAAATAAACTGACTGCCTCGTGTGCAATTTTGACACGATTGCCCGGCGGCTTAGTCGCCTTCGCCGGGTTTATCGACAAAGTATTTATCAAATTTACCTTTTTCGTCCCGGTACTTATCAGCGTCGGCCGGAGCTTCCTTCTTGGTCGTGATGTTCGGCCACTTTTCGGCGTACTCACGATTGAGTTCGAGCCATTTTTCAAGCGCTGGCTCTGTGTCCGCCTTGATGGCATCAACTGGGCACTCCGGTTCACAGACGCCGCAGTCGATGCACTCGTCAGGGTGAATGACAAGCATGTTTTCACCTTCATAGAAGCAGTCGACTGGACAAACCTCGACGCAATCGGTGAACTTGCACTTGATGCAATTCTCGTTGACGATGTAGGTCATTTTTTCAACCTTGGCCCGATTACTGACCGCCATTTATGGGACGCCTTGAGTGCGGGCACGTGGTCAAGTTGTCGCAATCCCCAGTTTTTACGGATCGAGACGTGGTCGCGGGCGGCACTAACTCGTTATTCCCTCTTTATATTCAATGCGTTTGGTGCCGTCCACCCGCTTGTGCGGGGATCTGGCGTCCAAGACGAAAATCCCTCATCACGCCCCGTTTCAATGGGGATGGTCAGTGAACCTGGGCCGGCCGCCATCCCGCGTTCAGGGCTTCGGCTTCCGAACAGAACCAGCGCTTGTCGCGGTTGCCATCCATGCGGACCTTCTCGTACCACGGGCTCCACGGCAAATGATAGATCCGACCATTTGCTGTAACATTGCCCTTGATGGCACAGCCGTCCGGAGCGGTTTCTTTTGCCGTCTGCCAACGGCCGGCGCGGTAGTCCCAGGCGGGTATCGCCTCACCCGACCAGATGCCCACCTTGGCCGCCTTGGCTTCGACCTCCAGCGCAACGTAGGTATGCGAATAACGCACGAATGCCCATGCATAGCCCCGCCTGACCATCTCGGCATTGATATTGAGGTTCCCGACACGGCAGGTGCCAAGCACGCGACCATACTTATCAAGACCACGGTCGTCGCACGTAACCGTTCGATCCGCGATCATATGATTGAGTTCTGTGGTCGCCGCACGGCCGCAGGCCCAGTTTTTACCCCCGTCTTGACCGTCGGCAATGCCCAAGTCACGGCCTGGGAACGTCGTGCATGTCTGGCTGGCTTCCGGCGCGTCGATACCCTCAAGGCGGACGCGAACGCCAGAAACCACGATCGTATCGCCATCGACGACGCGGGCTTGCCCCTCAATCCGCCCCCGAACCGGCCCAACGTTACCGCCATTGCTCTTGCCACCGCTCTGCCGGCCGAATGCCGAAGCATCCCGAGGCGACGCGTCCCGTGCAGGTAAGTTTTCCCGTGCGCCCGCTGTCTGCGTCTGGCTGCCACCGAACAAAAGCAGTCCGACAGCTAGTGTAAAAGACAGCGCCAGGCATCCGGCCTGTTGAGTTGCATATGCCTTTAAGGTTGTATCGATCATGTCACGCTCACCTCTAGGTTGAGCGTGACAGATCCTGGTGGCCGGTTCGAGTTTGAACGATGTCAAACTTGTGGATCGATTTATCGCACCTGCTTCGTACTTAAACCTTTATAGAACAGATAATTAACGAGGTGATTCGGTGCAGTTCGTGCGGCCCCTGGATCGATAATGCGTGTATGGGATTCCCCTTCAGATTGAACTTTCGCAAGAATACCCGCAGATCGGGAACCTGCAACATCTGCGACGTCTTGCAAAACACAGTTTTTTATCGGAAGATAGGCAACGCCCGGCCATGAGGTCCGGGCGAATTGTGTCCAAACCAAGTCTGCTGCCAGCGGATATCCGTCATGGTGAACCGGGATCGCATAATCCGGGCACAACGTGGGGCATGAAGGGGCGTCCTCGACCGGCAAACGGGAGGAGACCACGATGCATGTAGCAGCAATATTAAGAGAAAAGGGCCGCGCGGTCGAAACCGCCGGAGTAAAAGCTACGGTTATGGACGTGGCCGCACGGCTCTCGGCCTTGCGGATCGGCGCGATCGTGGTCACCAACGACGACGGCAGCATCGCCGGGATCGTGTCAGAGCGCGACATCATCCGGGGGGTCGGCCGGGAAGGTGCCAGCGTTTTGGACTGGCCTGTGGCCGATATCATGACCCGGTCCGTCATGACGTGCGTCGAATCCGATACCGTCGGCACGTTAATGGCGACGATGACGACGCACCGCTTCCGGCATCTGCCGGTTCTCGATCAGGGCCGCCTCAGCGGCATCATATCGATCGGCGACGTGGTCAAGCATCGCGTGGCGGAAGCGGAGCTCGAAGCTACCATGATGCGGGATTACATCACGGCGAGCTGATGCCGCGAGGACCACTTTCGCCAGGTGCAGGCGTCAGCTGTGCAGGCGTCAGCTGTGCAGGCTGGCGCCGCCATTCACCACCCGGCGCGCGTTGATTTCGCGTTTCAGGTCGTCGATCTCGCGGTTGGCGGCGGCGAGGCCGAGGCCGATAAGATCGTCGGCCCGGTGGAAGTCGAATAGGCCGATACCGGCGAGCTTCGGATTGATGATCGCGTCCGGCGGATCGCCAGCCAGCCGCGAACGGGCGATGCGATCCTGCACGATATTGAAGGCGTCGAGCATCACAGTCGAGATGCCGGGGCCACTGTCGCCGCCGCCGAAAAGTTGCCGCTGCAGCAGCTTGCGGGCACCGGGACGCGTTTCTTCGGCCTTGGCGGACGCCGATACAGGCTCCGGCGTGAGACTGGCCTCGGGTAGAACAGTACCACGACCACAGAGGTCGGAGTTGAGATTTACAGCGATGACATATCGCGCGCCGAGCGCACGGCACACCGAGACCGGCACCGGATTGACCAGTGCGCCGTCGAAAAGCCAGCGCCCCTCGATGTTGACGGGCTTGAAGATGCCGGGAATGGCGTAGGACGCACGCATTGCCTGCACCAGCGAACCACGCGAAACCCAAATTTCCTGCCCCGTACCGATTTCGGTGGCCACGGCGACAAACCGTGGCACGACCTGCTTGATATCGATGCCGGCGAGATGGCCTTCCAGGCGCTCGACAACCCGTTGGCCAGTGATCAGGCCCGACCCCGTCAAATTGAAGTCGAGGTAGCCGAACACTTTGCGCCGGGTCAGATCCCGCGCGAAGCCTTCGAGTTCGTCGAGCCGTCCAGCGGAGTAGCAGCCGCCGACGACCGCGCCAATGGATGTCCCCGCGATGATGTCAGGCACGATGCCCGCCTGTAGCAGGGCGCGCAAAACGCCGATGTGCGCCCATCCGCGCGCGGCGCCGCCACCGAAAGCGATACCGATCTTGCCCTTCGCCATAGTACGGACCCCTGTCCACGTTGGCCGTGCGGCTCTGCACTGCAAGATCCGCACCGTCATGGTGGTTTACGGCCTGCAAATAGCCAATCCCTCGCACTCCATCCAAATTGCCATACTCGAATTAAGGAAGCCGCAAGGACGTGGGCCATCGCGCGTGATGGTTAATATTTTCGCATTGCGACACGGTATGGCGCACGGATGCGTACTGACAAAGCGCTGCTAAGCGGCTATTGTTTGATCGTGTTTCGTTCAAACCATTTTAGGTCAAGGAGTTCGACGATCATGTCCAAACGTGCACGCGCAATCCTCGCGCTAATTGGGACAGTCGGCATCGGCATTTTGGGCGTCGCCAGTGCCGCCCGCGCCGCGGATTTGGCGGAAGCTGAGATCAAAGCGCTTATCTGGGGAAACTCAGTTTACATCGAGACGTCAGCGGCCTCCGTTACCGGCAAGGCCGGCCAAGGTGTGATCTATTACCCAGGCGATGGAACGGCGCTCTACAAGACCCCGACCGCCGTCATGTGGCATGGCAAGACGGAGATCAAGGGCAATACCGTTTGCACCGAATGGAAGGAGCGGCCGGGCACGGCGTGCTCACGCTACGACAAGGTCGGGGACACGACGTCGATCATTGACAGCGCTTCGGGACAAACCCGTGCCAAAATCCTAAAGACGGCCGCCGGTAACGCGGAAAAGCTGGCGCCCTGAACCGGATCTCACGCTCTCGTCGCTCGTTTCTCGTCCCACTTGCCCGTCGCGACCATTACAGCATAGTTTCGCCGCCGGTTGCGACGCTCACTTTGGTGGGCGATGGGCAGCGGTAACGGCAAGGGACCAAGCGGGACAGCATGAAAACCGACGGCAATCTGCGCATCAACGGTCCACGCCTCTGGGCGAGCCTGATGGACATGGCGAAAATCGGTGCGACGGCCAAAGGTGGTGTCAATCGCCTGACCCTGACGAATCTCGATCGCGACAGCCGCGACCTCTTCGCCAAATGGTGCAGCGAGGCCGGCTGCACCGTCACGATCGATCGGGTCGGCTCAATGTTCGCGCGGCGGGCGGGCCAGGACGATACGCTGCCGCCGGTCATGGTCGGCAGCCATCTCGATACCCAGCCGACCGGCGGCAAATTCGACGGCGCGCTCGGTGTGATGGCGGCGCTTGAGGTCGTACGTACCTTGAACGACTTGGACGTCAAAACGCGCCACCCGATCGAGATCGCCATGTGGACCAACGAGGAAGGCTCGCGCTTCGCGCCGGCCATGACCGCTTCGGGCGTTTTCACCGGCGTCCTGAAGCTCGAAGACTCGTTGAAGGTCAAGGATGTCGACGGCCGCGAGTTCGGCGCGGAACTCAAGCGCATCGGCTATGCCGGCGACGCCGAGGTCGGCGGCCGGCCCGTGGCTGCCTTCTTCGAACTCCACATCGAGCAAGGGCCGATCCTCGAGGAAGAAGGCATCGACATAGGCATCGTTACTGCAGCCAACGGCCAGAAGTGGTACGAGATCACGTTGACCGGCGTCGAAAGTCACGCTGGCCCGACACCCATGAACCGGCGCAAGGATGCATTGCTCGGAGCCGCCCGCATCATCGAGGTCGTCAACGCGATCGGCCATGCCCACGATCCCGCCGCCTGCGCCACCTGCGGCATGATCCAGGCCTATCCAAACTCGCGCAACGTCATCCCCGGCAGCGTCTTCCTGACCGTCGATTTCCGGCATCCCGACGGGGAAAAGCTGCGCTCGATGGACAGGGCATTGCGCGCGGGCATTGCCGACATCGCAAAACGCACAGGCCTCACGTTCGACATGCGTCTGGTGCAAGACTATCCGCCGACGCCGTTCGATCCCGCCTGCGTCGACGCGGTGCGCAAAGCCGCGAGAACGCTCGGCTACTCGGCACGCGAGATCACCTCGGGCGCTGGCCACGATGCCGTCTTTATGGCGCGCATCGCCCCGACTGCCATGGTCTTCACGCCCTG
>JANXRM010000502.1 GCA_025353015.1 Hyphomicrobiales bacterium | reverse complement strand
CTGCAGGATCAGCTGTCGGTGTTCATCAACTTCGAGGAACCGAAGCGCGCCGTCGAGGAGCGTTCGCATCCCGAGTTGGCGTTCAATGCCGCTCTGCTCAAGAAGGTGGACGAGCTGGAACTCTCGGTGCGCTCCGCCAACTGCCTGAAGAACGACAACATCGTCTACATCGGCGATCTCATTCAAAAGACCGAGGCCGAGATGTTGCGCACACCGAATTTCGGGCGCAAGTCGCTGAACGAGATCAAAGAGGTGCTAGCCTCGATGGGGCTCCACCTCGGCATGGAAGTGCCGAATTGGCCACCTGATAACATCGAAGATCTGGCAAAGCGCTTCGAGGATCAATTCTAAGAATTGAGGGATTAGGGATTAGGGAGTAGCGAATTGGGAGTAGGGACAGACCTATTCCCTGCTGCCTGCTCCCCACTCTTTTCTGCAAGACCAACGAGGTGAGGCCGAAGAACCTCCCCGTAACAACCGAAGCGAAAGAAAGAGAAAGACAATGCGTCACGGAAGTCTCGGAAGGCGGTTCAACCGCGATAGCGCCCACCGCCAAGCCATGTTCTCGAATATGGTCGCAGCGCTAATCAAGCACGAGCAGATTGTCACCACGCTGCCCAAGGCCAAGGATCTGCGGCGGATCATGGATAAGTACATCACGTTGGCCAAGCGCGGCGATCTCAATTCGCGCCGTCTTGCGGCCTCGCGTATGGGTGACGAGGCGATGACCAAGAAGCTCTTCGACGTGCTTGCCCCGCGGTATAAGGACCGCAATGGCGGCTATACGCGCGTCCTAAAGGCCGGCTATCGCTACGGCGACAGCGCGCCGCGCGGCGTTATCGAGCTGGTTGATCGAGATGTCTCGGTCAAGGGGGCCGAGGATATCGCCCGCCACGAGGCGGAGGTTAGGGCTCGCGGTGACAACGAGGCGCATTCGCCGGCCTGACGCGTTAGCGGAACTGACCTCTGCAATGGAGGCCCGTAATGTCGATCAGCGCCCCGTCACTGGTTCCAGCGCGAGCCGCGGTTCCAGCATTAATCGCGGTCGATTGGGGAACCAGCTCGTTTCGGGCCTTCCTGACGTCGGCTAGTGGCCAGGTTCTGGACGCGGTGGAAACGGCGTCCGGAATCCTGCGCATCGCGGACGGTCAATTCGCGCCGGTTCTACAGGTGGCGACGGCGCCTTGGGTCAGCGCACATGGCCCATTGCCGGTCCTGATGTCGGGAATGATCGGCAGCCGCCAGGGCTGGTGTGAGGCGCCTTATCAGGCTTGCCCCGTTCGTATCGCCGACGCTGCGCGCGCACTGCTCCCGTTGCCCGAAACTCTGACGGGCGGCGGGCTGCGCGTATCGATCGTGCCCGGTGTCGTCGCGCGGGATGCATCAGGCCATCCGGATGTGATGCGCGGTGAGGAAACTCAGATTTTCGGGGCGCTCGAACGGCTCGGCGTCAACGCCGGCACGCTTGTCTTGCCTGGCACGCATTCCAAATGGGTGACCGTGGCTGATGGCGCGATCACAGGCTTTTCGACATACATGACCGGGGAAGTTTTTTCAGCGCTCAAGGATCACACGATCCTCGGACGGCTGATGCCCGCCCCGAGGGCTGGGGCCGGTCCATCGAGTGGTGCTGCCTTCGTTCGCGGCGTTTCGGCGGCGGCCGGGATTGCAGGCGGGCCAGGCGCACTCTTGCGGCTGATATTTTCGGCGCGCACGCTCGGACTTTTCGACGAGCTGGCGTCGGAAGACATCGCCGACTATCTCTCGGGATTACTTGTCGGCGCGGAAATCCGGGATGCCGCTGGCGCAACGTCCGAGGTGGTCGTCATTGCCAGCGATGCTCTTGCGGCCCGCTACGGGCAGGCGTTTCGCAGCTTAGGCATCGAACCGATAACGGCGCCCGCCGATTGTGCTGCAGCCGGGCTCGCAGCCCTTGCCCGGCACGCGGGCATGATCGCGTCGCCGCAGGCGTGAACCATGGCCGCCGCAGCAAAACGGGCGGCGCTACAATGCACCGCCCGCAGAATCTAGATACAATTCGCAATGTTGGCTCAGACGACTTTGAACGACAACGTTGTGGAGTTGTTCGTCTCGCTGCTCTCGCCGATCCAGTTCTGGTAGGCGTCGGCAGTGACTGTGAGCGTATGATTGCCGACCGCGAGGCCTGCCGTCGAGATGGCGCTGGTCGCTGTCGTTGAAGCGCCGGCGGCGACGCCACCGATCAGGTTCCAAGCGATTGCGTTGGTCTGGCCGTCGAGATAAATGCCCGCCCAGTTCTGGCCAGTTGCCGCCCCGCCCACGTTGCTTTCCTTATAGGAGAAATTGAGCAACGCGCCTTTGGCAACAGTGGCCGGCGAGGTGATGCCGGTGATCGTGAGATCGGCTTTCGGGGCAGCGGTGACCGTGAAGTTTACGGCCGTCCAATTGTTGGTCTCGTCACCCTCGTTGACGTAGCCCCAGGTGTCGGCGCCGACCCAAAGTGTGTGAGTTCCGACGCTGAGGTTCGCCGTGTTCAACGTTTCGTTGAACGTGGTGCTGCCGTTTGCGGCGAGGCCCGTGGAGTAGTCATATCCCGCGTATTTAACCGTCGACGGCTTCTGGTCGACGGCAAAACCGGCGTAGCTGACGCCGGCCACGCCGGTGCCGCTGTTCTTCAAGACGTAGGAGAAGCCGAGGTTCTGGCCTTGCACGACGCTGAGGGCTGCCGGCGTGACGCTAGCGATGATGAGATCCGGCTGCAGAGCGCCAGTCACAGTAAAGGTCGAGGTCTGCGTGTTGTTGAGCTCGTTCTTCTCGAAGATCAGGTTGGTCGCGTCAGCGACGATCGACAGCGTGTGCACGCCGTTGGTGAACGTGCTGGTGTTGATGCTGGTTGTGACGGTTTGCGAGGCGCCCGCGGTCAAGGCCCCGATGGC
>JANXRM010000483.1 GCA_025353015.1 Hyphomicrobiales bacterium | reverse complement strand
CCAGCGGTGCGTGAACAGCTTTTCCACGTCGATCTTCTTGTCGGCGATGAACTGCGCGCATTCGGCCTGCCCCTGCTTCGAGAACGTCCAGGAACCAACCAGCGTCACCTGCCGCCGCAGAATATCCGGTGAAACATCGAGCGTGACTTGACCACGCTCGCCGACAAAGCACGCCGTACCCCACGAACGTACCGACCGCACTGCCGACGCGCGTGCTTCTGGCGCCGAGGAGCAATCAAGTGTCTTGTGCGCGCCCTCACCGTGCGTGAGATCGCGGATCGCCTGCACCATGTCGTTTTTCTTGCCGTCGATCAGATGCGTCGCACCGAACTCCTTCGCCCGCTGCAACCGCTCCTGCGAAATGTCGATGGCGATGACTTCGGCACCCATCGCTACCGCGAGCTGCGTTGCCGACAGTCCGACGGGCCCTTGCCCGAAGATGGCGATCGACTCGCCGCCTTGCAGATTGAGCCGCTTCAAGGCGCCCCAGGCCGTTCCTGTACCGCATGAGACAGCGGCACCGGTCACGAACGACAACTCGTCCGGCAGTGGCACCAGCGTATGCACAGGCACTTTCATGTATTTCGCATGGCCGCCGTGGCCACCGGAGCCGTAGACCGTCGTGCCCTCGAGGCACATCTGCGTCCAGCCACCACGGCAATGCTTGCAGCCGCCGCAGCCGTCGTAATGGTGATCCATGACGCGTTGGCCAATGCGCGCTTCTCGCTCCGTCACACCCGAACCGACGGCTGCAACGATGCCGCACGGCTCATGCCCCGCAATAGTGCCGGCTTCGCGCTTGATACCGCCCGTTACAGTGCCCGGAACTTGGGGTGGTGCGCGGTAGTTATGCAGGTCGCTGCCACACATGCCGGAAGCCTTGATTTCCAGCACGACTTCGCGCGGACCCGGCGTTGGATCGGGAAAGTCCCGGATCTCCAGCTTGCGGTCTCCAGTAAACACGACGCCCTTCATATCAGTCTCCCGTGGTTGGTGAATTCGATGTGATCAGATGGACAAACTCAATCCGGCACCAGGCCGCCGTCCACGTTGAACGATTGACCGGTGATGTTGCGTGCGCCGGGCGAGGCCAGGAACACGATCATGTCGGCGATATCCTCGGGCTGGTTCGCGCGCTTCAGCGGGATACCGGCGACGAATTTCTTCTCGGCCTCGGCGATGCTGATGCCGGACTTTTCCGAATCGACCCGCAGAATTTCCGCCACCAGCGGCGTCATCACGACACCGGGACATACGGAGTTGACGTTGATGTTGTGCCGGCCGAGTTGCTGCGCCGCCGTTTTCGTCAGGCTGATTACGGCACCCTTCGATGCCGCATAAATGGCATTCGACGTGCCCGGAAAGCCTTTGCCCGCGATCGAGGCGATGTTGATGATGATGCCGCTCCGCCGCGGAATCATCTCGCGGGCGCAGCGCTGCAGGCAAAAGAACACGCCCTTGGCGTTGACGCGATGAATACGGTCCCAATCCGCTTCGGTCAGATCCATGATATCGGCACGACGCGTGACGCCCGCGTTATTCACCAGCGTATCCACCCGGCCCAACGTCTTGACCGTCTCGCCCACCATCCGATCGATATCGGCCACGCTTCCAAGATCGGCTTCGATCGCGTGGCCACGCCGCCCGAGCTTGACGACCGCAGCCGCCGTTTCGCGCGCCGCCGGGCCATTGATATCGACGGCCGCAATGTGAGCGCCGGCAGCCGCAAGCTTCAGAGCGGCAGCCCTGCCGATCCCTTGCCCTGCGCCTGTCACGATGACGATTTGGTCGTTCAGATTCATGAGCTGGCTTTCTCCAAGAGGCGAATGGAAAAATTCAAAGTGAAGTTTGGCCCCATTCCGGTTGCCGCGTCCAGTATGTCGTGTCCCAGTACGGCGATCGCTCGGAGATTTTGGCCCCGAGTGTTTGCCCGGGCTGACAGGCGCGGGCCGAACAGCTAATGTCCCGCCCGAGCCGGCCAGCCATAGGCCGGAGTTTCTGCACGACCCAAAACCGGCACGACACTCAAAGGGAGACGTTACGTGAGAGCCAAGAAAAAGACCGCCAGCGCAGTGATGGCGGCAACACTTCTGGCCGTCCTCGGCGGCCCAACCTCGCTGCACGCCGAAACACCAGCCGAATTCCCGACGAAGCCGGTCACGCTGGTCGTGCCGTTCGCCGCTGGCGTCTCTGCCGACTTGCTGTTCCGCGGCATCGCCGAAGTCGCCTCGAAACATCTGGGACAGCCCATCATCGTCGACAACAAAACCGGCGGCAGCGGCACGCTCGGCGTCTCGCAAATGGTCGCAACCGCCAAACCGGACGGTTACACGATCTCGCAGATCCCGATCCCCGTCTTCCGCGTACCGCTCATGCAGAAAGCGACCTATGATCCCCTCAAGGATCTGACGTTCGTCGTCCTCCTCGCCGGCTACAACCTGGGCGCCGTCGTCAAGGCGGACAGCCCCTTCAAAAAATGGCAGGACGTCGTCGACTACGCCAAGGCAAACCCAGGAAAATTCACATACGCAACGATCGGCGCCGCCACGACCAACGGTATCGCCATGGAACTCGCCAACCGTGAGTCCGGCATGCAGATGACCCACATCCCGTCGAAAGGCGGCGGCGAGTCGATCGCGGCGTTGCTCGGCGGGCACGTCAACATGATGGTTGAAAGCCCCGCCTGGGCGCCGATGGTGGCCGCCGGCGAATTCCGCCTGCTGCTCATGCTCGGCAGCGAGCGCAGCAAGAAGTGGCCGGATGTCCCCGTCCTGAAAGAGGTCGGTTACTCCTTTGATTTCGATTCACCGACCGGCCTTGCAGGTCCGAAAGGCATCGATCCCGTCATCGTCCAGAAGCTCCACGATGCGTTCAAGCAGGCCTACGACGATCCGAAAATGCCGGAACTTTACGACAAGTATGATTACAGCCGCCGCTACATGAACAGCGCCGATTATACGGCACTGGCGGCAAAGCTTTACGCCAGTGAAAAAGTCGCCCTCGACAAAGTCGGATTGGCAAAAAAAGACTGATGCCCGGACCGGACAACCGACAAGAACACCGACGCATCGCGCGGAGAAAACGCATGCCGCGAAAAACCGTTCTGGTCGCGGGCGCATCGGGCCTTGTCGGCTACGCGGCCATGAAGCATTTCGCCAGCGAACCGGACTGCGACGTCATCGCCGTCTCGCGGCGCCATCCGGGTGAAACATTTGGCGCCCGCTTCGTCGCAGCCGACCTAACCGACCGCGCGCAATGCGCCGCGGTCTTCAGCGCCTTACCAACCGTCTCGCACATCATCTACGCGGCACTCTATGAAAAACCCGGCCTCGTCGCCGGCTGGCGCGACGCCGACCAGATTGCCACCAACGATCGCATGTTGCGCAACCTGCTCGACCCACTCGCCGCCGCCGCAAAAAATCTGACACACGTGTCCTTGCTGCAAGGCACCAAGGCTTACGGCGTGCATGTGCGCCCGATGAAGGTTCCAGCCCGCGAAGGCCGCTCGGAGATGCGCGAGCAACCCAACTTCTATTGGAACCAGGAGGACTATCTTCGCGACAAACAACAAGGCCAGTCCTGGTCTTTCTCGATTTTTCGGCCCGTTCTGATCATTGGCTATTCCCAGGGCAGCGCCATGAACCTGATCCCGGCCATCGGCGCCTATGCAGCCCTGCTGAAGGCGGCCGGAGAGCCGCTGCACTATCCAGGCGGCCCACCCCGCGTGGCCCAAGCCATCGACGCCGACATGCTGGCCCGGGCGATGGCCTGGGCTGGAACGGTCGAGGCGGCACACAACGAAACATTCAACGTCGCCAACGGCGACGTCTACGTCTGGCAGAACATCTGGCCCGCAATCGCTGACGCCCTCGGCATGCAACCCGGCGCCAACAAACCCATGAGCCTTGAAGCCGAAATCCTGCCGCGCGAGGCGGAATGGGCAAAGATACGGACCAAATACAAACTCACGGCACCCGATCTGAAAGCGTTTGTCGGCTTGTCGTTCCAGTACGCGGATTACCAGTGGGGCTACGGCCGCACCGAGGCGCCGCCGCCAGCGTTTTCATCGACCATCAAACTGATGCAGGCAGGCTTCCATGAGGTCATCGATACCGAAGCCATGTTCGTGAAGTGGCTACGCGACTTCCAGCAGCAGCGATTACTGCCGCCGGCGCAATAGCACCACGAATTGGCTCACGGGAGCACGCGATATCGGCGCAGTCTCGATCAAACGCTCAACATTGCGAGCAGCGCGCAATCTGGTTGCCGAAATAGTTTTCGATCGCAGTCACGATGGAGGTCGACACCTTGGTGCGCCACTCGTTCGATTTGAGGCGCGCCGCGTCTTCCTTGTTGGAAACATAGGCAAGCTCGATCAGCACCGCCGGCACCGTCGCTGTCTTCAACACGCGAAACGCCGCCGAGCGATCAGGATTGCTCATCATCGGCGTGCTAGCGCCCATGTACTCGATCACGGACCGCGCGAAGACGCTGGTCCGTTGCTTGTTGACCTGAACCTCCGTATCCGCGAGGTCCGACAGCATGCCCTTGATCGCACCCTGGTCGGAGTTTTCGACCGCCGGCAAAGCATTGAGTTCCCGCTCGGACAGAGAATTATGCCCGCCCTTGGCCGATCGCTTCAAATCGTTGGCGACCGACTCACGCAACGAATAGATGGTGGCACCGCGCGCCTGCGCGCCCGCATAGTCGGCATGGATGGCAATGAACAGTGCCGCCTTGTTGTTTTCCCCGAACGCCCGGCGATCATCCAGCGGTACGAACGTATCGTTCTCCCGCGTCATCAGAACCTTATAGCGGCCCGTGGCATTGAGCCGGTCGCGCAACGCTAGAGCGAAGGCCAGCACGACCTCCTTTTCCATGGCGCCGTTCCGGTTGGCACCGCTGTCGTGTCCGCCGTGACCGGGATCCAGCACGATAACCGGCTTGAATGATTTCGCCGCGCGCGCTTCCGGCCGTTGCGCCGGTTTCGGCAGCGGCGGCTGCACGCCACCGAGGCCGACGTTCGATGGTCCTTCGGCACTTGCCAACACCTTCTTTGGTGCTGACTTCGCACCATCCGCCAGCACGATTTCCAGAACGAGGCGTGCCGAGCGTCCGTCCTTAGCGGGTTCGAATTTCGCGCTCTCGACGATCACCGGATCCGTGACGTCGATGATAACGCGCATTTTACCGGCCGAGGCCAGACCACCACGGAAACTTTTGACAAGTCCCACGGGTTGATCGCCGGAAATTGTCGGCAAGTTGACCTTGACGTCGGGAAGATCGACGACCACGCGATTAGGGTTTTGCAGCGAGGAAACCTGGAAGTCACTCTTTTGCTCGAGGCCGATGACGAAGCGTGTCCGGGCCTTGTTTCCGTTGAGCGCGAGCTTGTCGCCGGCTTTCTCGCCAGCGATTTTATCGGTCGCTACCTTCTCGGCGGTAGCTTTTTCAGCTGGCGGCGCCGCCGACACGCTGTTCGTCGAGATGACGGCCGTCGAAAATGCAAGGATGGCAACAGCACCCCACCCGCGGCAAACGCCGGCGGCAAACGCCAATGACGCAAACTTCACGTTGACCCCCGTCTACGCACACCAGTCCGAAAATTGGGACAGCTCTTGCTTCAACTAGAAAAACGGCAATTTCCAGGTGCCCGAGCAATCAAGTGACTACAACGGATTAGTTAAGTCACGATTAACCAATCCTGGCCGGAATGTGGCAGGACCAGATGGGTGATCCGGGCTTCGAAAGGCGATCAGCCAAGCGCCCCCCAGATCAGCGCCAGGCCCGCCACAAACATCAAAATATCCATTGTTGTCTGAAACTGCTGCGCATCGAGACGCTGTACGATGCGCTTGGCGAGCCACGACCCGACCATCATCGAAGCCCCGATGATGGCCCCCTTGAGCGCCAGATCCCATGGCAAGGCGCCAAATCTTTGAAATACGACGGATTTCGTAAAATAGACCGACAAGGACCCCAAGGCTTCGGTGGCGATGTACGCCCCTTTGACCAAGCCATGCGCCAGAAAGAACGGCGTGTTGACCGGCCCGGTCGAAGCCACCATACCCGTCAGAAAACCAATTCCAGCGCCAGCCGCCGCAAGCCCGCCATAACCGATCGAGAACTGCCGCGCCAGGAACCAGCGCCGCGCCGGGATCATTGCCAGCATGAAGAGGCCGAGGAACCCTTCAACCAAACGCGCATCGAGCGCCAGGAACGATCGGGCGCCAAGGGCGACCGCCGGAACGGCCGTCGCCGAATAAACAGCGGCAGCACGCCAATCAACCTCGCGCCACCAGACGATGACACGCGCCATATTGGCGAGAAAACCAGCAATCCCCATGATCGGCACGGCCGCTTTCGGTCCAAATGCCAGCACTACAGCCGGCAACAGGATCGTCGATCCACCGAACCCAACGACACCACCAACTGTACCAGCGAGAAGTCCGAGGCCGAGAATGAGCAACCAGAGCATTTGTGCGATCAATCCTCGAGGCTTGCCCTGCTGGCGCCGCGATGCGGCCGTACGCTGAGGCCAGAGCGAACAGTCGCAATAAACCATTGCTGCGACGGAATGTTAAGTCCACCGCGTTATCTGAGCATAAGTAGCTTGTTTGCCTGAGGCTTCTGGTATGTCGACACGCGAGGCAGCCATCGCACTCCGTCGTTTTGGACTGGGCTCCCGTCCGGGTGAGGTTGCGCGCATTGCAGCCGATCCCCGCGGCTTCGTGCTGGGTCAACTCGCAAAACCAACTTCCGCCTTGTTGAGCGATCTCGACCTCGAGCCCAGCCACCTCGTTTTCGCCGAGGCCCAGCGCGCCCAGATAGATCAGCGCGCGACCAAGGACGCAGCCAAGCAGGCTGAGCAGAAGGCAATGGCAGCGGCTGCCGCCGCAACTGCGAACCAGCCGGCAGCCCCAGGTGCGTCGAAGGCTGCACAACCCGCAGCCCCGGCAGCGCCACAGCCGCCACTCGCCGTTGGGCCTCCCCAGCCGGGCGTCTTGAAAGCGAATGCAATCCGCCGCGACGCCTTCGTCGATGAACTGTCGGCCCGCATCGACCGCGCGATAACGACCGAAAACTCCTTCCTGGAACGGCTGGTGCTGTTCTGGTCCGGCCATTTCTGCGTCTCGGCCACCAAAGGCCAGGTGCGCGGGCTCGCGGGTGGCTATGAACGCGAAGCGATCCGCCCGCACGTGCTCGGTCGTTTCGCCGACATGCTGAAAGCCTCCGCCCAGCACCCGGCGATGTTGATCTATCTCGATAACCAGCAATCCGTCGGCCCGAACAGCCAGGCCGGGAAAAACCGCGGCGTCGGCCTCAATGAAAATCTCGCGCGCGAGATCCTCGAGTTGCACACACTGGGCGTCGACGGCGGTTACACCCAGGACGATGTCACCAATTTTGCCCGCATCCTGACCGGCTGGACGGTCGGCAACGTCAATCAGCCAAATTTCGAGGCGGGCAAGTTCGCGTTCACTCCGGCGCGCCACGAGCCCGGCGCCTGGAACGTGGTCGGCAAACGCTACGAAGACAAGGGCCGGGCCGCGGGCGAAGACGTGCTGGCTGACATGGCCCGGCACCCATCCACCGCACGCCATATCGCCCGTAAGCTGGCCCGCCATTTCCTGGCCGACGACGCCCCGCAAGCCTTGATCGACCGCATCGCCGCGACCTTCACGAAATCGGACGGCAATCTAGCCGATGTCACCAGGACGCTGGTCGAAGCGCCCGAAATGTGGGCGTCGCGGCCGCGCAAAGTCGTGCCCCCGTTCGATTTCACGATTTCGATTGCACGCGGATTCGGTGTCCGCCCGAAGGCTGTCGAGATCGCCCGCATCGCAGCAGCCCTCGGCCAGCCAACATGGCAGGTCCTCTCTCCCAAGGGTTGGCCCGACGAGGATGATGCCTGGATGGGCCCGTCAGCTGTCCGGGAGCGCCTGCGCATCGCAGAGATGCTGGCACGGCAGATGGACAAACTCACCGACCCCAGGGCCTTGGCGGTTGACCTGCTTGGCGAGCAGATGCGCGAAGAAACACGGCAGAGTATTGCCCGGGCCGAATCCCGCGAGCAGGGCTTCGAGATCCTGGTGATGGCGCCAGAATTTTTAAGAAGATGAATTCTTGCGACGAAAGGTCCGGCGGCATTGAAGCGCGAACGCAACCACCACCAAGATGACTGCCGGTCAGAGACGAGGTAACACACGATGAGCCGTCCCATGAGCCCTGCAACGATCGGCTGCAATGAGAACGCGCAGCTATCTCGCCGCCGTCTGCTCCAGGGCAGCACGGCAAGCCTCGCTCTCTGGGGTCTCCTCCCGAAAGCCGCCATCGCTGGCTCACGCGATCCGCGCCTGCTCATGGTCGTCCTGCGTGGCGGTCTCGACGGCATTTCCATGATCGCCCCGGTGGGCGATCCCGAGTATCAGAAATTGCGCGGACGACTCGCCATTCCAGCAAGTGGCACCGGCGCCGGTCTGCCGCTCGACAGCATGTTCGTATTGAACGCCAACATGCCGTTTCTGCACAGCCTCTATCAAAAACGTGAAGCCATCGGCGTTCACGCCGTAGCGACGCCCTATCGCGGCCGCTCGCATTTCGACGGCCAGGACGTTCTCGAAAGCGGCATGGCTGGCGTCGGACGCATCGAGGACGGCTGGCTCAATCGCGCGCTCGCCGGCATGCCGGTATCGGGCGCAGCGGCGCCGAAAAAAGGTTTGGCCATGGGCGCCGTCGTGCCGCTGGTGATGCGCGGCAATGCACCCGTCCTCTCGTGGATTCCGAAGACCTACAATTTAGCGCTCAAGGAATCGACCATCGCTCGCCTGCACGAACTCTATGGCCTCACGGATCCGATGCTCGCCAAGGCGTTTTCCGAAGGCTTGGAGATCGATCGCATCTCGACGGCAGCCTACGCTATGCCACCTGCCCAGAACGCAACCGCTACAAAACTTGCAACTCCCGCCGCGCCACCGCAACAGCGTCCTTTCCGCGACTTCGTCGAAGCAGCGGAAGCGGCATCCAAGTTCCTGAGCTCGGCCGATGGCCCCCGCATCGGCGCACTCAGCTACGGCGGCTGGGACACGCACGCCAACGAAGGTGTCATCCAAGGTCAGCTTGGCAACCGGCTCGCCGGGCTCGATGCCGCCATACAGGCCCTACACACCGGCATGGGCGCAGCCTGGAAAGACACGGTCGTCATCATCGCGACGGAGTTCGGCCGCACCGCCCGCGTCAACGGCACTGATGGCACGGACCACGGCACCGGCATGGCAGCCTTGCTGGTCGGCGGCGCGCTGAAAGGCGGCCGCATGATCGCCGACTGGCCCGGATTGGGCGAGAAAGCCCTTCACGAAAACCGCGACCTCAAGCCGACGTTGGATCTGCGCGTGGTGCTGAAAGGCGTCTTGCGCGACCACTTGGGCATCCCCGATGGCGCGCTCGCCAAAACCGTATTTCCCGACAGCGCTGGCGCCAAGACGCTGGATGGACTGATCGCTTAGGCGACGACATCGCTGCCGGCGCACGAGCCATTCGATTCATCCGCCGTCGGGTAGAGCGTCATGGCGAAGCCATGCTCCGCATGGACGCACTTGCGAGACCCGACAGGGACGGCGCCGGAGCCTGTGGTGTCGGGTCCCGTAGCTTTACCCGACCAGGCAGCACCTGCTGCGATTATCGTATTCCTTCGACCGAAGCCAAACGCAGCTCAGCCCGCTTTCGCCAGCCGCGTCTCCTCGATCAATGCCTGAATTTCAGGCCGGCAGGAACCGCAGTTGGTGCCAGCCCGCGTCTGGTCGCCGACCTTTTGCACGGTGCTACAGCCGGCCAGGATAGCATCGGTGATCTCGTTCCGGCGCACATCGCAGCAGGAGCAAACCACCGGCCCACGAGGTTTCATCGCTCCGCCTGGACGGCCAGCGAGCAACCGGAAGCGCTCAGCCTGATCCAACGGCGTATCGAGCCGTGCCGCCAGCCATTCGCGCGCGATGACGACGGGCTCACGCCCGACGAACAAGGCCCCGATCAGACGGTCCTCGGCGAAAATGGCGACGCGATACTGTCCGGCCGTCGCGTCGCCATAAGCCAGGATCTCGGGTGTCGGCGCGGCGGAGCCTTCAACCGGCACGGCAACACCAAACAATTGGCGCGCGAACACATCCCAATCCTGCGCCGCCAATCCCGCCAGCTCGATCTGCCAGCCGGCATCGACTGGCGCCAGCGCCCAATACTCGGCACCTGGATTTTCTGGCCGGTCGCGCATAACGGCGAACCCATTCCAGGCGACGGCATAGGGCGCCACGGCCGCCGGTGTGAATTTCAACTCTGGCTGTCCGGAAACCGGATCGCAATTGGCCAGCACAAGGCGCCCGACCCGCGCGTTGCCCGCCAGCCGATCGGTCCAATGCATCGGCACGAACAGCGAGCCGCGCCGCTGGCTGGCCGTGATCTTCACACGCGCAATAATCCGCCCGTGCGTGCTGCCGACGGTCGCCAAGCCGCCCTCCGTTACGCCGGCCGTTGTCGCGTCGTCCGGATGGATCTCGACAGTGGGTTCGCTGGCGTGGCGCATCAAGCGGGCCGCCTTTCCGGTACGTGTCATGGTATGCCACTGATCGCGGGCACGCCCCGTATTGAGCACGAACGGATAGGCGCTGGAAAGTGTCGAAGCAGGCTTTCGCCAGGCTGTGGGCACAAACCGCGCGCGTTGATCAGGCGTATAGAAACGGCCATCGCCGAAAAACCGAGTTGTTGTGGCCCCCTGCCCGGCCGCCTGCGGCCACTGAAACGGTTGCAGCCTCTCATAGGCAGTCTCAGAAATTCCGGCGAATGCGCTGATATCGAGATCGCGCGTGCCGCCGTTCTCTTGGCCTGTGAGCCCGGCGTACTCAGCAAAAATCTCGTGCACCGACGACCAACCGAAAGCCTCGGCAAACCCCATGCGTTTGGCGACTTCCGCAAGCTGCCACCAATCTGCGCGCGCTTCACCCGGCGGCTTCAGGAAGGACCGTTGCCGCGAGATTCGCCGTTCCGAATTCGTGACCGTGCCGTCCTTCTCGCCCCAGGCGGTCGATGGCAAAAGCACATCGCCAACAGCCGTCGTGTCGGTATGCCGGATCACATCAGAGATAACGACGAATGGACAGGCCTCCAGCGCCGCGCGCACACCGTCCGCCTCGGGCAGGCTGTCCACCGGATTGGTCGCCATGATCCAGAGCGCCTTGATGCGCCCTTCGCCGACCGCCTTGAAGAGATCAACGGCCTTGAGACCCGGTTTCGCCACGATATCAGGCGACCGCCAATACGTCTGCACGATGCGGCGATGCTCTGAATTGTTGATCTCCATGTGCGCCGCCAGCATGTTGGCGAGCCCACCCGTTTCGCGGCCGCCCATGGCATTCGGCTGCCCGGTGACCGAGAACGGCCCCATGCCCGGCCGGCCGATGCGCCCCGTCGCCAGGTGACAGTTGATGATTGCGTTGACCTTGTCAGTTCCGGCCGACGATTGATTGACGCCCTGGCTGTAGACGGTGACCGTCCGCTCGGTTGCAGCGAATAGATCGTAAAACTCGAACAATTGCTCCCGGCTCAAGCCCGTCTCTTGCGCGATCAGCTTGGAGCTGAGACCCCGCGCCGCCTCGGCGGCAGCTTTGAAGCCGCTGGTATGCTCGGCGATGAAGGCGGTCTTCGCCGCATTGCCCCCGACGATCTGCGTCAGCAGGCCGTTGAACAGAGCCACGTCGGAACCGGGCGCAATGGCCAGATGCAGGTCCGCAATCTCGCACGTGGCTGTCCGCCGGGGATCAATCACGACGATTTTCGTCCCCCGCGCCTCGCGGGCGGCAGCCAGGCGCTGGAACAATACGGGATGGCACCACGCGAGGTTCGAACCGACCAGCACCACGAGATCAGCCAGTTCCAGGTCCTCGTAAGTTCCGGGCACCGTGTCAGCGCCGAAGGCCCGCTTGTGACCGGCCACCGACGACGCCATGCAGAGCCGCGAATTGGTGTCGATGTTGCCTGAGCCAATGAAGCCTTTCATCAGCTTATTGGCGACATAGTAATCTTCGGTCAGGATCTGCCCCGACACGTAGAACGCCACGCTGTCTGGACCATGCTCGGCGATGCTGGACTTGAATCGCAACGCCACCAGATCAAGCGCTGTGTCCCAAGCTGTTTGCTTGCCATCGACCAGGGGATGCAAAATCCGGTCCTCGAGCGACAGTGTCTCGCCCAGCGCCGCGCCTTTGATGCAAAGGCGCCCGAGGTTGGCAGGATGCTCCGGATCGCCGACGATTTCGGCTGTCCCATCGTCTTTAGGTGTCGCCAGGATACCGCAGCCAACCCCGCAGTAAGGGCACGCCGTCCGCGTTGCAGCGGCTGCCACAGATGCGCGCGATGCGGAGGACTTTGCATCGACAAGCAACGGTGGATGATCAGCGGACTTCAACATGGTCGGGTCCATTCCTGAGAACGAATGGTTAATCCAATTCAAGAACCATGCCGGGATCAAAAATTCCAACTATATCTATTGAAATCAGATTGTTATGATATGAATGTGTGTCGGATACATGCCCCGGCTGGTGGATTTCCATGCAGCGCTGCAAATGCGCCGCCCAATTCGGCGGCGTCGAAGCGATCCCCTGCTTGATCGTTGTGCTCATAAGCTGAGCACAAATCGCGACGCAGCATCGGCAATGGTCAGCAGACGCAACTGGCCGTCACGCCCGCTCGACGAAACTCGCGACGACGCGTTTGGTCTCGCCACTATCGAACGCGATTGTGAGCTTGTTACCATCGACGGCTGTCACCGACCCAACTCCGAATTTTGCGTGGCTGACACGGTCGCCTTTGGCGAATCCGGATTCTTCGGTCGACGAGGCGATGACTTTACCTTCGATCGTCTTCGGCGCCCATTTGGTCGCACCGCCGCGGCTTGTCGAACTTTGTGACGTCCAACCATTCTGCTTGGCGCGCTGCCAGCCGGGCGTCTCATAGCTGCTTTTGAAGGCCGCCGGCGCGTCGTCGAACCGGCTGGTGCCATAGGGGTTGGCGCGACCGAACCCGGCATAGGCGCCGCCAAACGGGCTCTTCGCTTCGACAACGTCGATATGGTCCTCGGGCAATTCGTCGACGAACCGCGAAGGGCTCGCGGACTGATAAAGCCCGCGCGTGCGGCGGTTCTGCGCAAAGGAGATACGCGCACATTTCCGGGCCCGCGTGATGCCGACATAGGCGAGGCGGCGTTCTTCCTCAAGGCCGGCGAGGCCCGACTCGTCCAGCGACCGCTGATGCGGGAAGAGACCCTCTTCCCACCCCGGCAGAAACACGGTGTCGAATTCCAGCCCCTTGGCCGCATGCAGCGTCATCAGCGAGACACGGTCGCCGTCGTCACCGCTTTCCGTATCCATGACCAGCGACACGTGCTCGAGGAACCCCGCGAGCGTATCGAACTGGTGCATGAAGCGGATCAACTCCTTCAAGTTCTCCAGCCGCGAATGCGCCTGCGGGCTTTTGTCGGCCTGCCACATTGCCGTGTAGCCGGACTCGTCCAGGATGAGTTCCGCAAGCTCGGTGTGCTTCATGTCCACGGCGCGCGCCCGCCAACGCTCGAACGAGCGAATGAGATCGCCGATCGCCTTGCGCGCCTTGGCACCAATCTCGTCGGTCTGCGCCAGGTCGCGCGCCGCCTGCACCATCGGCATGCCCTGCGCGCGCGCCAGTTCGTGGATACGCTTGACGGTCGTATCCCCGATGCCGCGCTTCGGCACATTGACGATTCGCTCGAACTTGAGATCGTTCGCCGGATTGGCCGTCACCTCGAGATAGGCGATGGCGTCCTTGATTTCCTGCCGCTCGTAGAACCTTGGACCCCCGATAACGCGATAGGGCAACCCCAGCGTAATGAAACGGTCTTCGAGCACACGCATCTGGAACGAAGCCCGCACCAGCACGGCGATCGCGTTGAGCTTGTGGCCCTTCATTTTCACGCTCTCGATCGTTTCGCCGATGTTCCGCGCCTCTTCCTCGTCATCCCAGACGCCGGTCACGGTCGGCTTGATGCCATCTTCGTCGTCGGTGAAGAGCGTCTTGCCCAAGCGGCTGGCGTTTTTGGCGATGATGCCCGAGGCCGCTGCCAGAATGTGTCCGGTAGACCTGTAGTTACACTCCAGCCGGATGACGGCGGCGCCTGGAAAATCCTTGTCGAAGCGCAGGATGTTGTCGACCTCGGCGCCGCGCCAGCCGTAGATCGACTGGTCGTCATCGCCGACGCAGCAGACATTCTGTTGGCTCTTCGATCCCGACGGCTGCGCGAGCAGGCGCAGCCAGAGATACTGGATCGTGTTGGTGTCCTGATACTCGTCGACGAGGATGTAACGAAAGCGCTCCTGATACTGGCGCAGCACATCAGGGTTTTCGCGAAACAGCCGCACGGCTTCGAGCAGGAGATCGCCGAAGTCGGCGGCGTTCAGCGTCTTCAGT
>JANXRM010000392.1 GCA_025353015.1 Hyphomicrobiales bacterium | reverse complement strand
GAGGTTCCATGCCAGCCGCGACAGGCGACCGATTGCGGTTCAATTGCTCAATTCATCGCATCGAGCCACCATCGACTTTCCGTTAGACTGCCAGCAACTTTGCCTCGGAACGTCCTGTGCCCACACCCCCTCCACCAAATCGACCGGCTTTTGTCAGACACAATCGCGCGCTTGTGGTCGGCACCGGCCCGGTGGGCCTGGTTGCAGCCCTCGCACTCGCGGGCTCTGGCGCAGAGGTGACACTTGCCGGCCCCGATCCCCTGGCACCTGAGACCCCTCCCGACCAACGGACGACCGCGCTTTTCGGTGGCAGCGTCGAAATGTTGCGGCATCTGGCAGTCTGGCCGCAGCTGGCCGCGCAGGCAGCCCCTCTGTCGGGCTTGCGCCTGATCGACGACACGGGCGGCCTCTTCAGGGCACCGGAAATCCTGTTCGAGGCGCGCGAAATCGATGCCGAAGCTTTTGGCTACAATATTGCGAATGCCAATCTCGTCGCAGGGCTGGCTCGCGCACTGGGCTCTCGGTCGGACGTTTTGCGCATCCCGAGCCCGGTCCGCGCCCTGACACCGGCCGCCGATAGCATCGTCGCCCAGTTCGAGAACGGGACCGACTGGATCGGCGACCTTGTCATCGGCGCCGATGGGCGCAAGTCGGTGTGCCGCCAAGCGGCGGGTATCGGTCAACGAGGCTGGAGCTACCCGCAAACGGCATTGGCGACGCGCTTCATACATAGCCGCGCGCATGGGGGGGTCTCAACGGAGTTCCACCGGCGAAGCGGGCCGCTGACGACGGTTCCCATGGCGCCAAGCCCTTCAAGCCCGGGGACGCCCCATCAATCCAGCCTCGTCTGGGTCGAAACGCCAGGTGAGGCCGCCCGGCTGATGTGTCTTGATGAGGGTACATTTGCAGCCGAGTTGCATCTCCGCCTGCAGGGGCTCCTGGGCGAGATCGGCGCCATTGGCCCGCGCGCCGCATTTCCGTTATCCGGCCTGGCCGCCGAACCACCAGCGCGAGCACGGACTATTCTCGCCGGAGAAGCCGCGCACGTCCTTCCGCCGATCGGGGCGCAAGGCCTCAATCTTGGGTTTCGCGATGCGGCCTGGATCGCTGAAATCGTGGAACGCCAGGTTCGGGCCGGTAAAGATATCGGTGGAGAAGACGCGCTTGCCGACTATGTGCAAGCGCGGCGGCTCGACGTCTGGTCGCGCGGCCTCGCAGTTGATCTCCTCAACCGGTCATTGATCAGCGGGTTCTTGCCGCTGCATCTCGCGCGCGGCACCGGCATGGCGGCCCTGGCAGCATTTCCGTGGTTGCGACGCCTCGCCATGGATAGCGGCATGGGCGTATCGGGCACGCAGCCAAGCCTCCTCCAGCCCTATCAGGCTGTCTGAGGCGCTTGCTCCGCCCAACCGACCGGGAGACGACATCTGAGACCACTGCGGCAGCGTGGAGGCTTGACCCCACCCGCGACGGGGTTGCATGCACCGATGAGCCACTGTTTCCGCCATTCTGCCATTACCGTGCGAGAGCCCAGGCGCATGCGTCGAGGCCCAATCATCTGGGCGCAGGCCCGCCGATCAGTCTCGACGAAGCATCCCGCGTTTCATTTTTTCCAGCCCAGTCCGTGACGAGGCCCGCCAACACGCATGATGCCGCTGCTGATCGATCTCCGTTATCGGCTCGAATATGGGGCGCTCAGGCTGCTCGTCGGCTGCGTGCGCGCAATGTCGATAGAGACGGCTGCTAACGTTTCAGGGGGCATCTGGCGCGCGGTCGCTCCGCGCCTGCGCCGCCATAAGCGCGCGATCGCCAATCTGACGATCGCTTATCCCGACAAGTCTCCGGAATGGCGTGAGAACGTTGCGCGCAATATGTGGGAGAACCTCGGGCGCGTCATGGCCGAGACGATGCAGATCGACCGGCTCATTCGCGAACCCGAGCGGATCACGATCGCCAATCCGGAAGTCTTCGGCCGCTACAAGGACAAGCTCGGCCCGGTCATCGGGGCGTCCCTGCACATGGGCAATTGGGAGCTGGCAATCTGGCCGCTCGTCATCGCCGGCACGAACCCTGCCGCCGTCTACCGCACCGTCAAGAACCCCTACGTCGACGCCTATCTCCGCCACCAACGGCGCGACCTCTATCCCGGCGGCCTCCTCGGCAAAGGCAAGGTCGATGGCAGCCGCGAGGAAGGCCAGAACACGGCGCGCCAAATCATGGATTTCGTGCGCAACGGCGGGCGCCTCGGCGTGGTCTGCGACCTCTACGACAAGAGCGGCTTACCGGTCCCGTTCTTTGGCACGCCCGCCCGTTCCGTCGTCATCCCCGCCATGATCGCACGGCGGATCGGCGCCCGTATCTGGCTGGCCCGTTGTGTCCGTGAGGGCAAGGCCAGCCGGTTTCGTGTGGAAATCAAGGAATTAAAGGTTCCGCGAACAGGCAATGCGGGCGATGACGTGAAGGCGATCACGGCGGCCATGCAGCTGGAGTTCGAAGCCTGGATCAGGGAGGTGCCGGAACAATGGATGTGGTCGAACCGGCGATGGTCATGAACGCGCAACAACGAAAATCAACCCCGCTGGAGACGCCGTCACCCGCGATCGATGCCAGCGTCTCACATCGGGTCCAATATCTTGGATTGCGGCTGGCTGTCGCCCTTGCACGTGTGGTGCCGATACGGGCCTTGACGGACATTGGCGCCGGGCTCGCCTGGACCGCTGGGCCCTGGTTGCGCCAGAACCGCCGGGCGCTGCAAAACCTCGCGATCGCTTTCCCCGACAAAAGCGCAGCCGAGCACCGCCGGATCGCGCGCGCCATGTGGGCCAACATGGGCCGCATTTTTGCCGAAACCCTCGTCCTCGATCGCCTGGTGGCCGATCCCACGCGCATCACGATGACCGACAGCGAGCGCTGGAAGGTGCTCCTTTCGACGCCGGGCCCGACGATCGGCTGCACGTTGCACGCGGGCAACTGGGAGCTGGCGACCTGGCCGCTGACGCTCTTCGGGCGGGAGCCGGCCGGCGTCTACAAGCCGCTGAGCAACCCGCTCGTCGATCACTGGGTTGCTGGCGCGCGCCGCCATCTCTACCCCGGCGGCCTCCTCGGCAAAAGCGGCAACGACGACGACGCGAAAGGCGGCCAGCGAACCGCCCGCCAGATCATCAGCGTCGCGCGCAAAGGCCATTCCGTCGGCTTCGTCTGCGATCATTTCGACCGCCGGGGAACACCGATCCCGTTCATGGGGCGACACGCCAAGTTCACGACGGCACCGGCCATGATCGCCCGCCATCTGGACGCCCGCCTTCTCGTCGGCCGGGTCGTGCGGCTCGGCAAGGACAGCCGCTTCAACATCGAATACCGCGCGTTGGATGTGCGGAAGTCGGGCGACAAGAACGCCGATACGCTGGCCATGACGACGGCCGTGTTCGCCATCTTCGAGGAATGGATTCGCGACAAACCCGAGCAATGGATGTGGTGGAACACGCGCTGGGTGAGGCCCGAGGACCCGCCCGCTGCACCTGAGGGATATACCGCGCTCTGACGCGCGACAACGGCCGGGCGCCGTGCCACTGTCATGGGGCCTTACTCGAAATGCGAGCACCCCATGCCGTCAGCGCCTTCAGCCACACCCGCCCAAGCCAAGCTGGCTATGCGCTATCGAACCCTCGGCACCAGCGGGCTCAAGGTTTCCGAGATTTGCTTGGGCACGATGATGTTCGGCGGCCCGACACCTGAGGCCGAAGCCCAGCGCATCGTCGATCACGGCGTCGAGACCGGGGTCAACTTCATCGACACGGCCAATGTCTACGAGAAGGGCCGTTCCGAAGAGGTCGTGGGCCGTCTGATCAAAGCGAAGCGGGATCACTGGGTGTTGGCCACCAAACTCGCACAGCCGACAGGCAGCGGCCCGAACGACCGCGGCCTCTCGCGCCGGCACATGATCGCCGCCGTCGATGCCTCGCTGAAGCGGTTAGGCCTCGATCACATCGACATCGACTACATCCATCGCGTCGACATGACCGTGCCGTGGATCGAGGTGGCGCGCACGTTCGGCGATCTCATCCAATCGGGGAAACTGCGCTACTGGGGCATCTCCAACGTCCGCGCCTGGCATATTCCCGTCATCGCCACCGCCTGCCGGGACGCCAACGCGCCGCTGCCGGTCGTGCTGCAGCCCTACTACAATCTGATGAACCGGCAACCGGAGGTCGAGGTTCTGCCTGCCGCGAAGGCCTTCAACATCGGCGTCGCCAGCTACAGCCCGATCGCGCGCGGCGTTCTCTCCGGCAAATACCAACCGGGCAGCAACGCGCCGCCCGACACCCGCGCCGGCCGCAACGACCGCCGGTTGATGGAAACCGAATGGCGGCCGGAGTCACTCGCCATCGCGCAACAATTGAAGGCCCACGCTGCCAAGAAGGGCCACAGCCTCGTCGATTTCGCGGTCGCCTGGGTGCTGAACAATCAGGCCATAACGTCTGTTATCGCGGGCCCACGCACGTTCGAACAATGGAGTTCCTACGCCGGCGCGCTCGCCTACCCGTGGGGACCGGATGACGAAGCGCTGGTCGATACGCTCGTGCGGCCCGGCCATCCCTCGACGCCTGGATACACCGACCCCGGCTATCCCATCGAAGGACGTTTTTCCAAGGTGCGGTGAGATCTAGTCTACTGGCGGCAGCACGAGGATCGTCAGTGTCACGCCCGGCGCCGCACGACCGAACGCACTCCGTGCAAACGTTTGTTTGAAGCGCCTGATATCGTGCATCTCCCGGCGCGCGAGTTCGCCGTGGCAGCTTTGGTCGCCGTCCTCGCAGACAATCAGGAGGCCGTCGCGCCGAAGCTTTTCCGGTGTCACCCATGGCGCCGCGGCAGCGCTGAAATCGATGAACTGCGAGGGATGATCCGGGCTGTAGAACGGCAGCGCTGACGCAAACGCCGTGCTGCCGGCGACCAGCCGCAAAGGCTTTTGGAACCGCTCGTGCCAGAGGCGGGTGAGTGCGACCGAAGCTTCGGCGCGCGGTTCGATTGCCGCCCGGGTATCGGCGTTGAAACGGACAAACCCGATGAATGGCGAGGCCAGCGCAACGGCCAGCATGACAAGGCGAGCCGCATTGAAGAGCCGGCGCATTGCCTTCTGGTCGAAGGCATTTGGCAACGCCAGCAGCATCAGAACGGGCACCAAAGCGAAAATCGGGATCGTGTAACTGATCGACACTTTGACGCCGCCAATTCCCCAGAGCAGCGTCAGCAGGAACGGCGCGCATGCAAGCACGCCCAACCAGGGGCTTCCGCGCGATGCGCACCACATGGTCACCTCGGTCCATGCGGAAGCCCACCGCTCACGTTTGAAACCCAACAGCACGACGGCTGGTGCAGCAAAGAACAGCCCCGGCGCCAGGGCCGTCACCGCCGACCAGATCAACGCCTGCTTGGTGTCGAAGCCAAACTTCGTTCCCGCATAATCGAACGTCTGTCCATTCGTCTCGGCCAACCAACGCATGTGCGGGGCCAAGACAAGCAGTCCCATCGCTGCGGCAAGGTAGGGCGCACTCGAGCGCCAATAGGCGCGGCGGGCAGGATGCAGCATTGCCGTTACCAGCATCCCCATCAGCAGCAGCACCGAATAATATTTCGACAGCACAGCCAAAGCTGCGACGGCGCCAACACCCAGCGCGTCGGCCGGGCGGCGGTGCCGGAGCGATCGAATAAAAAACCACATCGCCAGCGGCCAGCTCGCGAGCAGCACGCTGTTGGCATTGAACTTCAGCGCCAGCACCCCGTAGAGCGGCGTCAACATAGCCACGAGAACGGGAAACAACCGCTTTTCGCCCTCGACGAACAGGCCCGCGAGTAGCCAGATTGCCCAAAGCGCCAGCGCCGAATTCAGCGCCGCTAGCAGGTAGAACGACCAATCCGCAATCGGCATCACGCGGAACCACGCCCCCGCCAGCCAAGCGAACAGTGGCGGATGCTTGAAATAGCCGAGCTGCGGTTCCTTGCCCCAGACCCAGGCTTCCAGCATGTCCTCGTGCACGCCACCCCGGAGGCCAACCGCACCGTAAATGGTCCACGTCACCACATGCCCCAGCAACAGGCCGCCGAGAAGCCAGCGAAGCACTCGCGCTCCCACCTTCGCGTCGAGGTTCAAGTGCTCATTCCTGCCGTGGATTGGGCGCCACGCGCACGCGCGGCAAACCGTCGTCGCGCGTCACTTCATCGGCATGCGCCGTCGGCCGCGACGCAAACCGGAACATATAGCGCATGGCCTCGTCGATGACCGTCGCCCAGACCGCCCAGTTGTGACCGCCATCGACGATCCGCAGTTCCATCAGCACGGGCTGGCGAGCGGTCATGCGCTTGTAGAGCAGTGCGGACTCGAAGGCTGCGCCGAGCCGGTCGTTGTCGCCAGACGCCAGAAACAGCGGCACGCGCGCCGGTTGGTTGAAATAGCCGTCAATCAGCGCTGGATAGTTCCGGCTTTCCCAGGCGGCCTGATCGAATTTGCCGCTGGCGTCTTGAAACGCCGCATTGGATCGAGCTGCGGATGCGGCTGGTGGCGTCTCTGCATAGACGGCTGGACTGAAAGCGGCAGCGGCGCCGATCTTATCGGGATAGCGCAGCAGAAAACGCACCACGCCATAGCCGCCCGCCGAAAGTCCAGCGAGGAGCCGGCCTTGCCGTTTTTCGATGGCGCGATAATCCTTTTCTATCGCCGGAACGAGTTCCTGCCAGAACGCCGTCTCTGCCTTGTCTTTTGGCCCGTCGATCCACCAGCAACCGGGACAGCCCGGCATCACGATCAGCGTCGGCGGGATGACGCCGCTCTCAATCAACTGATCGGCCTTTTCGCGGATGAGGCCCTTGTCAGCCCAGGACAGTTCGTTGTCGCCAGCGCCATGCAACAGGTAGAGCACGGGATAGTACTGACCACCGGCATCATAACCATCCGGCACATACACCAAGTAGGGAAGGTCCCGTCCCAGGCTTTGCGACTTGAGAACCTCACGCCGGAGGTCCCCGGCCATTGCTGCATCGCTGCCAACTGCGAGACCTGCGCCCCAGAGACACCCCAGCGCCGTCATGACCGCGGCGAACAGCGTTGCGACGCGACTGGCCAAGCCCGTGACCTCCCCGGTCTCGTTTTTATCTTATGGGCAGCTTCATGGTCGGACATCATAGGGATGCAAATGCCGCCAAAGCAAGCACTCGCATGACGCTGCGAACGAAAACACCTCCGTTTGCACTGCATAAAAAGGGCCAAACGCTTCCCAACCGGTCCGCTCAACCGTCGTCCGTCCTCAAACGAGGGCCTTCGCCGCCGCTGCAACGTTCCCCGCCGTCAACCCGAAATGCGCAAAAAGTTTCGGTGCGGGAGCCGACGCACCAAAATCCGACAATCCAACGAACCGTCCCTTCGGACCGAGCCATTCATGCCAGCATTGGGCGATGCCGGCTTCGACGGCGACGCGTGGACCGATACCGAGGGTCGCTGCCTGATACCCAGGCGACTGCTTCCGGAACAGCTCGATGCAGGGCATCGAGACAACGGCGGCTTTGATCCGGTCCTTGGCCAGAAGCTCCGCGGCCGCCACCGCCATGCCGACTTCGGACCCGGTCGCGATCAGCGTGACATCACGCTCGCCTGTGGTCTCCCGGAGGACATAGCCGCCCTTGGCCGTCAGGTTCTCGTCCGTTGGCGCCATTCGCAAGTTCGGCACGTTCTGGCGCGTCAGTGCGAGCACCGACGGCGTATCCCCGGTCGCTACAGCCAACGCCCAGGCCTCGGCGGTCTCGACACCGTCAGCCGGCCGGAACACGTTGAGATTGGGGATCGCCCGAAGTGCTGCCAGATGCTCCACCGGCTGGTGTGTCGGGCCGTCCTCGCCGAGGCCGATCGAGTCGTGTGTCATGACGTAGATCACGCGCTGCTTCATCAAGGCCGAAAGCCGGATTGCCGGGCGGCAATAGTCCGTGAAGACCATAAACGTGCCGCCGTAGGGAATGAGGCCGCCATGCAGCGCCAGCCCATTCATGGCCGCCGCCATCCCGTGCTCGCGGATGCCGTAGTGGATATAACTGCCCGCGAAATTCCCACGCGAGATCACCGCCTGCGACTTGGCCTTGGTATTGTTCGAGCCCGTAAGATCAGCCGAGCCACCGATCAGCGCCGGGCACGCCTCAACCAGCTTGCCGATGGTCATTTCCGACCAGATGCGGGTGGCCCGCTCCGTCTTGCCGGATGCGGCAGCTTCGATCTTCATCGCCTTGATGGCGGCGGCGACTGCCGGACCCGTCGCCTTGGCGGGATGCTCCATCAACGCGCGGGCCTTGGCGTCGAGTTTGGTCCATCGCCCTTCCCAGGCAGTCCTGGCCGCTTGGCCACGCACACCAGCCGCGTTCCACGCAGCCTGGATTTCGGTGGGAATGACGAACGGCTCGTGCGGCCAGCCGATTTTCTCACGCGCGCCTTTTATTTCATCTGCTCCCAGCGGCGAACCGTGCGAGGAGGCCTTGCCTTCCTTGGTCGGCGCGCCAAAACCGATTCGCGTCTTGCAGGCGATCAGCCACGGTTTGGTTGCATCGGCCGTAGCTGTCGTCATCGCCTTGGTGATGGCGGCGGGGTCGTGCCCATCGATGGCCAACGTGTTCCAACCGGATGCCTTGAAGCGCGCGATCTGGTCTTCGCTGGTCGACAGCGATGTCGGCCCGTCGATCGAGATGCCGTTGTCGTCGAAGAGCACGATGAGCCTCGACAAGCGCAAATG
>JANXRM010000428.1 GCA_025353015.1 Hyphomicrobiales bacterium | reverse complement strand
TATCTCAAGCGAGAAATCGAGTGCTGCAACGAAACGCTCAAATCCCTCGGCATTGAGGTGGAGAAATGACCATCGCCACATCGCCTTCCACCCACTCCGTAGCTTCTCTCGCCCCCTCCGGCGCCGCGTTCATTAACTTCGGTGAGCGCACCAACGTCAAACGTCACGTTGTCATTCTCGGGCTTGTCGCGAGAACCCATGGTGCCGCGAATTTGGCGTGTGCGATGAAGGCCCGAGTTTGCAGAACCGCTGTGCGCGATCGCATCGTTTGCGCCCGTTGAGGAATGGGTCCTCGGGGCCCGTCGGCATTCGCCGGGGGCAAGCAAGCCCGAGGATGACACTGTGGGTGGATTGCCGCCTGAGATCGAAACGAAGTTGCCTATCATTCGTGAGCTTTGACCGACATGACCACCACCTCCGCATCGCCCGCCACATCCTCCGCCCCCTCCGGCGCGGCCTTCATCAACGTTGGTGAGCGCACCAACGTCACCGGCTCGGCGAAGTTCCGCAAGCTGATCGAGGCCAACGACTATCAGGCAGCGCTCGCGGTGGCGCGCCAGCAGGTGGAAAGCGGCGCCCAGGTCATCGACGTCAACATGGACGAGGGCCTGCTCGACAGCGAGCGCGCCATGACGACGTTCCTCAACATGATCGCGTCGGAGCCGGACATTTCCCGCGTGCCGCTCATGATCGACAGCTCGAAATGGAACGTCATCGAGGCGGGCCTCAAGTGCGTGCAGGGCAAGGCGATCGTCAACTCGATCTCCATGAAGGAAGGCGAAGCGCAGTTCCTGGAGCAGGCGCGCAAAGTCCGGCGCTACGGTGCTGCCGTCGTCGTCATGGCGTTCGACGAGCAAGGCCAAGCGGATTCCTACGAGCGCAAGGTCGAGATCTGCACACGCGCCTACAAGCTGCTCACCGAAAAGATCGGCTTCCCGCCCGAGGACATCATCTTCGATCCGAATATTTTTGCGGTGGCCACGGGCATCGAGGAACACAACGGCTACGGCGTCGCCTTCATCGAAGCCACGCGCGAGATCAAGCGCCGGCATCCGCTGGTGCACATTTCGGGAGGCGTCTCGAACCTGTCGTTCTCGTTCCGCGGCAACGAGCTGGTGCGCGAGGCGATGCACTCCGTGTTCCTCTATCACGCCATCAAGGCGGGCATGGACATGGGCATCGTCAATGCCGGCCAGTTGTCGGTCTACGACAATATCCCGGCGGAACTGCGCGAACTGTGCGAGGACGTGATCCTCAACCGCCGCCCCGACGGCACCGATCGGCTGCTCGAAGCCGCAGCCCGCTTCAAAGGCGACGGCGCCAAGCGAAAAGAAGCCGATCTGGCGTGGCGCGACGCGCCGGTGGCCGAGCGGCTCAAACACGCGCTCGTGCACGGCGTCACGGACTTTATCGAGAAGGACACCGAGGAGGCGCGCGCCGGTTCTGAAAAACCGCTGCACGTCATCGAAGGTCCGCTGATGGCCGGCATGAACGTGGTCGGTGATCTCTTCGGCGCCGGTAAGATGTTCCTGCCGCAGGTGGTGAAATCAGCGCGCGTGATGAAGCAGGCCGTCGCCTATCTGCAGCCCTATCTCGAAGCGGAAAAGCGCGCGTCGGGCCTCACCGAGATGCCGCCTAAGGGCAAGATCGTCATGGCGACGGTGAAGGGCGACGTGCACGACATCGGCAAGAACATCGTCGGCGTCGTGCTCCAGTGCAACAACTATGATGTCATCGACCTCGGCGTCATGGTGTCGGCGGCGAAGATCCTGGAAGCCGCCAAGCGCGAGAAGGCCGACATCATCGGACTATCGGGCCTGATCACGCCGTCGCTGGATGAAATGTGCTTCGTCGCGGCTGAGATGGAGCGTGAGGGCTTCAGCGTGCCGCTACTGATCGGCGGCGCCACGACCAGCCGCGTGCACACCGCCGTCAAGATCAGCCCCAACTATGCGCGCGGACAGGCAGTCTACGTCACGGACGCGAGCCGCGCGGTCGGTGTCGTGTCGGCCTTGCTGTCGGAGACCGACAAGGGCCCCTATGTCGACACGATCAAGACCGAGTACATCAAGGTCCGCGATGCGCATCTGAAGAGCGAGGCAAACAAGCGCCGCATCACCGTGGCGGCCGCCCGCGAGAACCGGTTGAAGATCGACTGGGCGCGCGAGAAACCCGTCAAGCCGTCGTTTCTCGGAACGAAGTCGTTCGCGAGTTATGAACTTGCCGAGTTGGTGCCCTACATCGATTGGACGCCCTTCTTCCAAACCTGGGAGCTGGCCGGCCGTTATCCGCGCATTCTCGACGACAACAAAGTCGGCACCGAGGCGCGCAAGTTGTTCGCCGACGCCGAAGCGCTGCTGAAACGCATCGTCGCCGAGAAGTGGGTGACGGCGAAGGCGGTGATCGGTTTCTGGCCCGCCAATTCGGCCGGCGACGACATCGAGGTTTACGCCGACGACGCGCGCAAGAAGAAAGCTGCGACGCTCTTCACGCTGCGCCAGCAGATCGCCCGCGACCAGGGCCGCGACCGCGCACATACGGCTCTCGCTGACTTCATCGCACCGAAGGAAACGGGACTTGCCGACTTTATCGGCGGTTTCGCTGTCACAACGGGCATTGGCGAGGACGCGGCCATCGAACGCCACATCAAGAAGACCGACGACTACAGTAGCATCATGGCCAAGGCGTTGTGCGACCGGCTGGCCGAAGCCTTTGCCGAGCGCATGCATGAGCGCGTGCGCCGCGAGTTTTGGGGCTACGCCAAGTCGGAAAAACTCTCGCCCGAGGACCTGATCACCGAAAAATACGTCGGCATTCGCCCGGCTCCCGGCTACCCCGCCCAGCCCGATCACACCGAAAAAGCGACGCTCTGGAATCTGATGGACGTCGAGAGCAAGGCCGGTATTGCGCTGACCGAAAGCTATGCCATGTGGCCCGGCTCATCGGTGTCCGGCCTTTATTTCTCGAATCACGCCAGCCACTATTTCGGCGTCGGCAAGGTCGAACGTGATCAGGTCGAGGATTACGCCCGCCGCAAGGGCTGGAGCCTTGCCGAAGCCGAGCGTTGGCTCGCGCCGGTGCTGAATTACGATCCAAAGCCCGCGAGTAGCGAGAAGGCCGCATGAAGCGGCCGTCTGCACCGCCGATGGGCCGCTGAGTGCGACCCGAATCGATCACGGAAAACCGTGCCAATTCACTTGCAAATTACAACCGTTCGCGTCAAGTTCGAGACACAACTGATTCCCCTCATGTCCGCCATGTCAGCGCGTTGTCCCGGCAGCACTTCGCTGCAGCACTGGGGAAGCGAAGGGGAAGCTGCCCCCGAATTGGGCCTGGATCTTGGGTGCCGACGTTCTGGGTGGCGTTCGAGGATGCAACGGAACGGCAAGGATGAGGCTTGAGCCATGCGGCTGGTGATCGAAAGAAGCGAGCTGTTGCGGGCATTGGGCCACGTAACAAGCGTCGTCGAACGCCGCACGACGATCCCGATTCTTTCGAACGTCATGTTGAAGGCGTCGGGCGACGAAGTGCAATTGAAGGCCACCGACCTCGAGCGCGAAGTCGTTGAATCCGCGCCGGCAACCGTGACGACGCCGGGCGCGATCACGGTCCCAGCCCACATGCTGCACGACATCGTGCGCAAGTTGCCAGACGGCAGCAGCGTTGAAATCGTGCGCGACGCCGAGCGCGAGCGCCTGACGATCACGGCTGGGCATTCGCGGTTCGCCTTGCAGACGCTGGCCGCCGACGATTTTCCCGACCTCGCCGCCGGTGAGATGACCCACAATTTCGAGTTGACGGCGTCGGATCTGAAAAGTCTGATCGAGAAGACGCGCTTCGCCATTTCAAGCGAAGAGACGCGCTACTATCTCAACGGCATCTATCTGCATACCGCGCTGCGCGGCGCCGAGACGGTTTTGCGCGCCGTCGCGACGGATGGCCACCGCCTGGCGCAGTTGGATCTAGAGCGCCCGAAAGGCGCCGATGGCATGCCCGGTATCATCATTCCGCGCAAGACCGTGCACGAGATCCATCGCCTGATCGAAGACAGCGACGCCAAGGTTGCGATCGGCGTTTCAGCCGCCAAAGTGCGCTTCGAGATCGGCCCGATCGTCCTGACGTCGAAGCTCATCGACGGCAGTTTTCCGGACTACCAGCGCGTCATTCCGCAGGGCAACGATAAGAAAATGCGCGTCTCCAACGCGCAGTTCATGGCCGCCGTTGATCGTGTCTCGACGATCGCGAGCGAGCGCGGCCGCGCGGTGAAGCTGTCGATCGCGCCGGACAAGCTCATTTTGTCGGTAACCAATCCCGATGGCGGTAGCGCCACCGAGGAGATGCCGATCGAATATGGCTCCAACGCGCTCGAGATCGGCTTTAACGCCCGCTATCTGCTCGACATCGGTGGCCAGCTCGAAAGCGACACGATGCAGTTCCTGCTGGCTGATCCCGGCTCACCGACGATGGTCAAGGACGGCGGCGACGAACGGGCACTTTACGTGCTTATGCCGATGCGGGTGTGACGATAGTCTCCCTCTCCCTGTCCTTTACGGGGGGAGGGTTGAGGTGAGGGGCGGCGACATATTCAGAGTAAGCGGCTGCCCCTCACCCTAACCCTCTCCCCATCACAAGTGCAGGTGATGGGGAGAGGGGACTTTTCAATCTAATGTTCATCTCCCGCCTCACTCTCACGGACTTCCGAAACCACGCGTATCTGGCCCTCGCACTCGATGCGCGGCCGGTCGTGCTGGCAGGGCCGAATGGGGCTGGCAAAACCAACGTACTCGAAGCCGTCTCGCTGCTGACTGCAGGACAGGGTATGCGCCGCGCCGCCTATCCGGAATTGGCGCGCGTCAACGGCAATGGCGCCTGGGCGGTCGCTGCGACCCTGCAAACCGCACTCGGCCCCATCGACATCGGCACAGGGCTCGCGCCAACCATAGGGCAAACTGAACGGGGGGGCCGCATTGTCCGCCTTAATGGCGAGACGCAGACGGGCTCCGGCGTGTTGGCCGAACACGTCGAGATGATCTGGTTGACGCCGGCTATGGACGGCCTCTTCACAGGCGCCGCCGGTGATCGCCGCCGCTTCCTCGACCGGCTGGTGCTCTGCTTCGATTCGGTGCACGCCGCGCGCTACGGCCAGTTCGAGCGCGCCATGCGTCAGCGCAACCGCTTGTTCGAGGACGGCGTCCGCGAACCGGCGCGTTTTGCGGGGCTCGAGGCCGTCATGGCCGAAACCGGCGTCGCCATCGCCGCGGCCCGCGTCCAGGCCGTCGCAGCATTGCTCGGGATCATCACCGCAAGACGCGCCCGCGCACCGGATTCACCTTTTCCCTGGGCGACACTCGCGCTCGACGGCACGCTCGAATCAGCCATTGCCAGCAACCCAGCCGTCGATGTGGAGGACGGTTATGTGGCGACCTTAGCCCAAACGCGTGAGCGTGATCGCGCCGCCGGTCGCACGTTGTCGGGCCCGCACCGCACCGACTTGATCGTCGGCCACGGGCCAAAATCGATGCCCGCCTCGGCCAGTTCCACGGGCGAGCAGAAATCGCTGTTGGTCGGCCTGATCCTCGCCCACGCCGAGTTGCTGCGGGATCGGCGGGATGGCGCTGCCCCGTTGCTGCTGCTGGACGAGATCGCCGCCCATCTGGACGAACGCCGCCGCGCCGCACTCTTCGTCGAGATCCTGCATCTCGGCTCCCAGGCCTGGATGACGGGCACTGATAAGTCGGCATTTTCATCGCTGCTGAACGGTGCGAATTTTTTGACTGTCGAGGAAGGCCGCATCGCTGCGGCCGCCTGACCGGGGCGTGCGACCAAAGAAACGTCTCAAATCATTGATTCAGAGGCGAAAAATAGCGTCTCTTTTCTGCGGATTTCGCGCGAATTCGCAGCGCGGATTAGCCCGTGCCGTGCTATAAGTTCGGGCAGCAATTCAACGCACTTTCAGGACATCAAAAAACATGACGGAAGAGCCCGCACGACAGCAGGCCGTCGACGATTATGGCGCCGACTCGATCAAGATGCTGAAGGGCCTCGACGCTGTGCGCAAGCGGCCGGGCATGTACATCGGCGACACGGACGACGGCTCGGGCCTGCACCACATGGTCTACGAGGTCGTCGACAACGGCATCGACGAGATTCTGGCCGGTCATGCCACCGAATGTCTGGTGTCGCTAAACGCCGACGGTTCGGTCACGGTCAGCGACAACGGCCGCGGCATTCCGACCGGCATCAAGAAGGACGACGACCAGGACCCGAAGCGCTCGGCCGCCGAGATCGTGTTTACGGAACTGCATGCCGGCGGCAAATTCGACCAGAATTCCTACAAGGTTTCGGGCGGCCTGCACGGCGTCGGCGTGTCCGTCGTCAACGCACTCTCGACCTGGCTGCGCGCCCGCATTTTCCGCGACAACAAGGAGCATTTCGTCGAGTTTAACGACGGCAATACCGTCGCTCCCTTGAAAGCGATCGGCGAAGCCAAGGGCCGCCGCGGCACCGAGGTTTCGTTTTTGCCGTCGCCGAAAACGTTCACCAACATCGAGTTCGACTACAGCACGCTGGAGCACCGCCTGCGCGAGTTGGCGTTCCTGAATTCTGGCGCTCAGATTGTGCTCAAGGACGCCCGCAAGGCCGACGTGAAAACCGAGGCCATGCGCTACGACGGCGGCGTCGCCGAATTCGTCCGCTATCTCGACCGCTCGAAAACGCCGCTCATCGCCGATCCGGTCATGGTCCGCGGCGAGAAGGACGGCATCACCGTCGAGGTTGGGCTCTGGTGGAACGACAGCTACCACGAGCACGTGCTGAGCTTTACCAACAACATTCCACAGCGCGACGGCGGCACGCATCTCGCCGGTTTCCGCGGTGCGTTGACCCGTGTCGTGAACAAGTATTCCACCGACAGCGGTATCGCCAAGAAAGAGAAGGTGGACCTGACAGGCGACGATAGCCGCGAAGGCCTTACCTGCGTGCTGTCGGTCAAGGTGCCGGACCCAAAATTCTCCAGCCAAACCAAGGACAAGCTCGTCTCTTCGGAAGTGAAGCCGGTCGTTGAAAGTATCGTCGCAGACCAGCTCAATGCCTGGTTCGAGGAGCACCCGAAGGAAGCCAAGATCGTCGTCACAAAGATCGTCGAGGCAGCTTTGGCGCGAGAGGCCGCCCGCAAGGCGCGCGAACTCACGCGACGCAAAGGCGCGCTCGATGGGCTTCGGCTCCCCGGTGGTCTCGCCGAATGCCAGGACCGCGATCCCGTCAACACCGAGATGTTCATCGTCGAGGGTGACTCGGCCGGTGGTTCTGCCAAGCAGGGCCGCAAGCGCGAGTTCCAGGCCGTGCTGCCGATCCGCGGCAAGATCCTGAACGTCGAACGTGCGCGCACCGACAAAATGCTCTCGTCCGAGCAGGTGACCAACATCATCGCCGCCCTCGGCACCGGCATCGGCCGCGACGAGTTCAATATCGGCAAGCTGCGCTATCACAAGATCATCATCATGACGGACGCCGACGTCGACGGCGCCCATATCCGCACGCTGCTGCTGACGTTCTTCTACCGTCAGATGCCGGAGCTGGTTGAAAAGGGGCACCTCTATATCGCCCAACCGCCGCTTTACAAAGTCTCGAAAGGCAAGTCTGGCACCTACTTGAAGGACCAGCGCGCGCTGGAGGATTATCTGATCGACAGCGGTCTCGATGGCGCCACACTGACGCTGGGAACAGGCGAAACGCGCGCCGGCAAGGATCTGCGCGATATCGTCGATCAGGCGCGCACCACTGCTAAAATCATCGACGAGCTGCATTCCCGCTATGCCCGCTACGTCGTGGAGCAGGCAGCCATCGGCGGTGCGTTCGATCCGAAACTGCTGCTCTCGGCCGATGCCGCCACCAAGGTCGCCGAGGGCGTCGCCAAGCATCTCGATGGCGTCGCTGAGGAAACGGAACTCGGCTGGTCTGGCCGCTTCGGCAACGACGGCTATATGTTCAAGCGCGAGATCCGCGGCGTCGCCGAGGTGCAGATCATCGACCGGGCATTGTTGGGCTCGCTCGACGCCCGCCGCCTAAACGAGCGGCATGCGCATTTGCATGAAATCTACGGCCGCCCGTCGATCCTCAAGCGCAAGGACGAGGAAAAGACCATCACCGGGCCGCGCTCGCTGCTGGAAGCGGTTTACGACACCGGCCGCAAAGGCTTGTCGCTGCAGCGCTACAAGGGCCTCGGGGAAATGAACCCGGAGCAGCTCTGGGAAACGACGCTCGATCGCGACGCCCGCACGCTGCTGCAGGTCAAGGTTGGCGACGTCACCGAAGCCGACGAGATCTTCTCGAAACTGATGGGTGACGTGGTCGAACCCCGCCGCGCCTTCATCCAGGACAACGCGCTGAACGTCGCCAATCTGGACGTTTAGGACGGTATCCGGTTGCGCTGGATTAATGACGACAGACCAATCTGCGTTGGCCTCGCGAGCAACGCCTCTCCCTGCCCCCCTTGACGGGGAAGGGGCGGGGATGGGGGTGTCCGAAAACCGCCTCAGAATCCTGATGTCGGGCAGCTGGTTAAGGCCCGATCCCCAACCGCCGCATGCGGTCCAGCGCCGTCTGCAGGATAATCGTCGCCGCCATCTGGTCGATGACCTCGGCGCGGCGTTTGCGCGAGGCGTCGCCCTCGATGAGCAATCGTTCGGCGGCAGCCGTCGACAGCCGTTCGTCCCAGAACATCATAGGCAGCGGCGTCAACTTCCCCAGGTTGCGCTGAAAGGCGCGCGTGCCCTGGGCCCTCGGACCCTCGCTGCCATCCATGTTCAGTGGCAGCCCAAGTACAAAGCCGCCGATCTTGTGTTTCGCCGCAATCTCCAACAGATACGCGGCATCCGGCGTGAATTTTTTCCGCCGGATCGTCTCAAAACCGCTGGCAATGCGCCGCTCCACGTCCGAGAGCGCGAGCCCGAGCGTTTTGGTCCCGACATCGATGCCAATAAGCCGTTGGCCTTGCCGGAGGGCGGCCGTGAAATCCTCCAGTGCGAGTAATGGACCAACGGCTGAGGCAGCCGTAGCAGGCTCGATCGTCAAGGCCGCGGGAACGACGGCAGTTTCGGGTTTCTCGGGCTCCATGAGAGCCTTATACTCGCGCCCGAACCTGCGATCCACAGAATGCATGACGAGACCGTTTTATGAAATTCACTTGGTATGGCCATTCCTGCTTCCGCATCGAGACCGGCACGACTGCGTCGCATGTCGCGATGACGCATCGTCATGACGATCACGCCGGTACGCGGTAACCGTAGTGCGGAAAGTTATCCCCCGAAACGCGTCCGCAGGCCATGATGGGTTCTTTTCCTCGAACGACCCCAACGGAGAGATCCGGGATGCAAGACCGAAATAACGCGCCCGGAACTGCTGTGCGCGATGCCGAACGAGCCGATGCGCGAAGGCCCTACAATCCAAAGCCCTGGCTCGGCCCGGATTGGCAGGACACCCGGAAAAGCAGCCCCTCGCAGGAAGGCCTCGGGACGATCGCGCTCTTCACGGCGACGACGTTTCTGTCGGCGGTGCTGCTTTTTTCCGTGCAGCCGATGTTCGCCAAGATGGTGCTGCCGGTGCTCGGCGGTTCGCCCTCGGTCTGGGCGGTCGCCATGTTGTTTTTCCAGGCCGCACTTTTGGCCGGTTATTGCTATGCGCACGCGCTGATCCGCTATCTGCCCGCGGCCACGACCGGCTTCATTCATCTGGCCGTGTCGGCGCTGGCGTTCGTTGTGCTGCCGATCGCGTTGCCGACGGGTTTTGGAGAGCCGCCGCCGGGCGAGCCCTACCTCTGGCAGCTCGGCCTCTTCACCGTTGCCGTCGGCCTGCCCTTCTTCGCCGTTGCCGCCAATGCGCCGCTGCTGCAGGCATGGTTCTCGGCCACCGGTCACCCCCAGGGCAAGGACCCCTATTTCCTGTATGGCGCCAGTAATCTCGGCAGTCTGCTGTCGCTGCTGAGCTACCCATTATTGCTCGAGCCGGCATTCGGTCTCAGGCAGCTGAGTTCCATGTGGTCGGCCGGTTTCGCGCTGTTGATCCTGGCGTTGGCGGCTTCGTTTGCGGCGGTACGCCTGTCGGGCAATACAGCAGCCTTCGCCAAGCCGGCGCTGAGCTCTTTCAACGATGCGTCGCATCCCTCTTGGCCCCAGCGTCTCGGTTGGATCGGCCTCGCGCTGGTGCCGTCCGCTCTGCTGACCGCGTTCACCAATCACGTCACGATGGATGTCGCTTCGGCGCCGCTGTTGTGGGTCTTGCCACTAGCGCTCTATCTGCTGACGTTCGTTCTGGTCTTCCGCGAGAAGCCGATCGTCCTGGTTCCGGTTGCAATCATTCTGGGGCTTGGCGTCGCAGCCGCCGTCAAATTCTATAGCGACCGCTTCATGACCGATGAGCTGCAGCTGCGCACGGTCGGCTTTCTGGGCACGGCTGCGGCGCTGTTATTCCTCGTCGGCCAGCACTTCATCTCCATCAAGCCCATGGCCTGGATGCGCGGGGTGCATCTCGGCGCCGTGGTGCTGGGCTTGTTCGCGCTCTCGCAGACCCGTTACGAAAGCTGGTTCATCTCGGCCGCAACCGGCGTCGCCGTGTTCTTCGCGTCGACCATGGTCGCCCATCGCACGCTGTATCAGGCGCGCCCCGCTTCGCGTCATCTGACCGAGTTCTATCTATGGATGTCGCTCGGCGGCGTCTTTGGCGGGCTCTTTGCGGCCCTGATCGCGCCGAAGATCTTCTCGGAGGTGTTCGAGTATCCGATCCTGCTGGCGCTGACGATGGCGTGCCGGCCGGGCGCGCTCGGCATCAAGGTGGACTGGGAACGGCGCGACGATCTGATGATCCTTTGGCTGTTGATCGCGGCTGCCATCCTGACGGTCATGTGGGCCCCGCACCTGTTGCCGCGCTCGCCGCGGATCGACACATCCACCATGCTGGGTGCTGCCTGGTGGGTGCGCGCGCCCATGGACGGTTACATGAAACTGCGCGAGTTGGCGCTGGAATGGGGCGCGACCGCGATGCTCGCGGCAACGTTTGCACTGGCCTTGCTGGCCTTCTGGCGCTACCCGCCACGCCAGTTGGTCATGGCGCTCGCCATGTGCGCGGCCGTCGTTCTGTTACCGTCGGGCGTGCGCCGCTCGGACGCCGAACGCAGCTATTTCGGCGTCTATCGCGTTTACGCGGCCGGCAACTACAACATCCTGATGCATGGCACGACGTTGCATGGCGCGCAGCGTATCCGCGACGAAAACGGCGAGTATGTGCTCGATACGACGCCCGGCACCTACTATCATCCGGCGAGCCCCATGGCGCGTTCGGTGGAGCTGGCCCGCGAGCATGTAGCGGGACAAACAGGCGGAACGCAGCGCTTCGGCGTCGTCGGCCTTGGCTCCGGTTCGTTGTCGTGCCTGGCCGCCGAGGGTGAGCAGTGGCGCTTCTTCGAGATCGATCCCGTCATGGTCAAACTGACGACCAACACGGAGAACTTCTCCTATCTCGCCAACTGCCAGCCGACACCGCCCGATATCGTGATCGGCGATGCGCGCCTGACCATGGCCAAGGAGGCGTCCGGCAGCTTCGACCTGATCATCGTCGATGCCTTTTCATCGGACGCAGTCCCGGTCCATCTCATGACGGCCGAAGCGCTGAGGCTCTATCTCGACAAGCTGAGCCCGAACGGCATCGCGGTGCTGCACATCTCGAACCGTTACCTCGATCTCGACGCCGTCCTTGGCGCCACAGTAAAGCTGGTTCCGGGCGCGCACGGCCTCATCGTCTCCGACGATGCGTCGGATGGCAGCTACGGTTCCACCAGCTCCACCATTGCCGTCTTCGCCAACAACGAGACGGCCCTGACGCCATTCCGCGGCCTGAGCGACGTCCGTGAGTTGGACGCGCGCAACGTCAGCCCTTGGACCGATGACTTCTCCGACATCCTGGGACCATTCCTGTCGAAGATGAAGGTGAACGAGTGAGATGGAATGCAGCGGCGGCGATGACCGCTGAAGACAAAAACCGCTGACGAAAAAGACTTGAAATGAAAAAAGTGCCGAGCTTGCGCCCGGCACCCATTCGCGTCACACGGAGTTTTGTTACACCGTTCTGTGGCAGAATTCCGCGGTGAAGACACCCCGTTTGAAGCCGCACTGCTTTAAGACGCACGCCTTGAAGACACGCTGCTTGAAGACACGCTGCTTGAAGACACGACGTTTATTGTGTCGCCTTCTTGCCCCAGATGGCTTCGACGCGGGCGTCGCGACCGCAGCCGGCGCGGTAGTAGTTATAGCGGATCGGGTTCTTCTTGTAGTAGTCCTGATGGTATTCTTCCGCTGCCGTGAACGGACCGGCATCGCGAATGGTTGTAACAACGGGCTGCTTCAGCGGACCGCTTTTCTCCAAAGCCTCCTTCGAGGCCATCGCGATTTTCTTCTGCTCCGGCGTATGCGCGAAGATTGCGGTCACATAGCTGTCACCGCGGTCGCAGAACTGGCCACCCGCGTCGTAGGCGTCCACATGGCGCCAGAAATAGTCGACCAGTTTCGTATAGGGCACCTTCTTCGGATCGAATGTGATCTGCACCACTTCGATGTGTCCGGTGCCGCCGGAGGTTACTTGTCGATAGGAGGGGTTTGCCGTGGTGCCACCCATGAAACCCGACACCGTCGAGAGCACGCCCTCCACCTTGTCGAAGTCGGATTCGACACACCAGAAGCAGCCCCCCGCGAACGTGGCGATCTCTGTCCCGTCGGCGGGTTTGGCCTGCGGCGAGGCTGTTTGTGTCAGTGCGGGACCGGCTAGGATCGCTAAGGCTGTCAGGGCAACTCCGGCAATTGCAGCAAGGGTACGGTGCATGGTGCACCTCCATGATCAAATCGTATGGATGCGTGAAAGCAAGCCCGAAACGGCGGGGCTTGCAGGCTCGTCAGCTCAGGTCGCCGGCTTCAGGTCGCCGGCTTCAGGACTTGGGCTTCAGGATTTGGGCTTTAGGACTTGGCCGGCGCCGTCTTGTCGCCAGAAGCGAACGTCATCGCAACGCCGTTCATGCAGTAGCGCAAGCCGGTCGGCTTTGGGCCGTCGTCGAAGACATGGCCCAGGTGTCCGCCGCAGTTGGCGCAATGCACCTCGGTCCGGACCGAGAAAAACGATCGATCGACCGAGGTCCCGATGCCCTTGTCGACCGGCTTCCAGAAGCTCGGCCAGCCGGTACCACTGTTGAACTTGGTGTCCGAGGTGAAGACCAGCGTGTTGCAGCCGGCGCAATGGTAGTTGCCGGCGGCATACTGCTTGTCCAACGGGCTGGTGAACGCCCGTTCGGTGCCATGCTCGCGCAGCACGCGGAATTGCTCTGGTGTCAGCAGCTTCTTCCACTCTTCAGGCGACTTGGTCACGGGGAAGGTCTCCTCTTTCGCTGTATCGGCAGCTATTGCCATCCGGGACGATGAAAGCAGGGCGGCCGTTGCTGTGGCAAGACTGAAGAATCCCAAACCGCGTCTGGAAAGGTTCGTTGGGCGCATGGCAGGTCTCGTTTTCTGATTTTCTGTGCCTGGTCGTCTTGGCCGGGTTTTGAAGGACGTGGGACTGAGAGGACGGAACGGCATGTCCGGCTGATGACGTGGACATGCTTCTATCCCCGCGCAACTCTGCAGCAAAATAAAGTCCGATCACATTTTGTCGATTGCCCGTGTTTTTGATTGCCCGTGTTTTTGATCGACCGTGGGCCGGTCAGCGCCGGACCGCCGCTATGGCAGCGTGTCGCCCCTGGCCAGCACTTACGAGTGCTGCGTGCGGTGCTGCCTGCAAGCGGGCCAGTTCAGCCGTGCACCAGGCATATGACGCATCCATCAGGCTGCGATGCCGCCCCCAGTCCAGGATGCTCATATCGCTGGGCAAGGGCGGCACCAGCAACAGGTCGTCGGCCTTGAGATGCCGCTCGAAATCCTGCCGGTTCGCCATCAGGCTGCGTAGCAGTACGCTGCCAAGGCTCGGAGCGTTGGGCAAGGGCGCCCGCCCGAACGGCGTCAGCAAACGGCGGAACAGCGCCCCCCGCGACGGCAGCGACTTGTAGTCGACCTGGAACCGCTCGAGCTGCGGCACCTCGAAGGCAAGAACGATGTTTGGTCCGTTCTTGATGTCGTGCATGGCCCGAACCGGCACGTTGTCGAGCAGGCAGCCATCCACCAGCATTTGCCCGTCTTCGGTATAATAAGGCGGCAGCAGCGCCGGGATTGAACCAGACGCCCGGATGGCCGCGAACAGGTCACCAGTCCGGTGCTGGTGCAACTGATAGCGCGACAGGTTCGTCGACATGGCGAAAAACGGGATCCACAGATCCTCGATGTCGACGCCGGCATAGTGTTCGGCCAGCAGCCGGTCGAAGTGCGTGTGGTCGAGAATGCTGTACCGCGGCCACGTATAACGCCGGAGCGCGCCGTTGGTCACGAACATGTCGTGCGTCAACCGGTCGATCTCTTCGGGGTCCTGTCCCATGGCAAAGGCCGCTGCCATGGCGCTGCCGCCTGACGTGCCGCCCATGATGTCGAAGACGAGACCTACCTCCTGGAACGCCTTGAAGAGGCCCGTATGCGCGGCACAAAAGGCGCCGCCACCGCAGGCCACGAGCCCGAGGGCCTGCCCTCGGATGAAGCGGACCAGCCGCTCGACATCGTCGCCATCCGACAGCGCGACGTGATGGTGCATATGAACCTGACGCCCCTGCAACCAATACCGCGTACCTTTCGGCATACGGCGGCGCGCGTGCAACAGCACGAGGCGCTGGGCCCGCCCCGCGAGCAGGCTGGCGGCGAATTGCTCTTGGCCGTTTTCCCGCACGGCCGCTGTGGTTTCGGGTTGCGCCAACCCGACACGCAAAACCAGATCGGCTTGCCGGATCGCTTTTTGCGACCACGCTGTGAGATCCGCATCGGCGACGTAGATCACCGTATCGTGGCTGGCTTCGAGCGCATTGAGCGCTTCGGTCGTCCGCCCGCTGGCGAGATCGGCACCCTCGCCGATCACTTCGCCAAGCGTCGCCGCATTGAGAACGCGCGTCCGGCCGGCTGTGCCGAAGGCCTGGATCAGCAGTGTGACGAAGCGCTCGGGCACAGGTTTCGAGCCGGCCGGAATGATCGCGATTGTCCGCGCTACGGGTTGCCGTGTCGCATCGCGCTGTATGGCATTGGTACCGGCGAGCCGGCTTGCCAGCGTCGCTGTCAGGGCTCGCCAGATGCCGGGTGTCCGCTGGCACAGGCGCTCGAACTCGGGCCGGCCCAGGCGCAACACGAGGCTGTCACGCGCCGCAATGACCGTCGCCGTCCGTTGGCCGCCCGCCAGGAATGCGATTTCGCCGACGGGTGAGCCCGCACCGATCTCCGCGATGGCGCCGTCGCGGCCGGCCACATGCACCTCGAAACGTCCTGAGACGACGATGTAGAGGGCATCGGCTGGATCACCCTGACGAACCAGGACCCCGCCACGCTTCAACGGCATGGTTTCCAGTTCGGCTTCCATGGCCCGGCGATCGGACGCCGACAGGCCAGAAAAAATTCCAGCAGCAGACAAGCTTGCGGGAATTGGGGATACCGTCATGCCGTAGAAACTTTGAGCCGGTGAAGAGAGCCGATAGGGAATACAGGCAGTAAGAGTGGGCGGCACGGATTTATGCGCCACCCCACGAACGTTCTCGTCGCCATCTTGCACGAACCGGAGGCGGCCGGCGACGGCAATCGTCCGGTGTCGTTATCGCCGGCGCCGTTACAGGCGTCCGGCCAGCTCCGCGCCAACCCTTATCAACCGCGCCCTTCGTAGGGCATGTTGGTCGCCTTGATGGTCATCTCGAACACGTTGGTGTCCAGCGGCAGGCTCGCCATGTAGCGGATGGCCGAACCGCAGTGTTCAACGTCGAACACCGGCTCCGGCATGATGTCGCCGCGCGGCTGCGGCACGCCAGCCTTCATGCGGCCGCCCATGTTGGTGTCGGCATTGCCGATGTCGAGCTGCCCGCAGGCGATGTTGAACGGCCGGCCGTCGAGCGCGATGCACTTGGTTAGCCCGGTGATGGCGTGCTTGGTCGCAGTATAGGCGACCGACATGGGCCGCGGCACGTGCGCCGAGATCGAGCCGTTGTTGACGATGCGCCCGCCCTGCGGCTTCTGCTCCTTGAACATGCGGATCGCCTCCTGCGCGCACATGAAGCACGCGGTCAGGTTGAGATCGACGACGCCCTGCCATTTCTCGAGCGGGATGTCCTCCATCGGCCCGGCGGGCAGCCCCATGCCGGCGTTGTTGAACAGGAAATCCAGCCGGCCAAAGGCCTTCTTCGTCTCGGCGAACAGCTTCTTGACGTCGGCCTGCTTGGTGGCGTCGGTGGCGATGCCGATCATCCGGCCAGCCCCGGCCTTGGCCATGCCGACCGCCTTGTCGAGTTCTGCTTGCCTGCGCCCCGCCACGACGACGTTCCAGCCGTCCGCCTGCAGATGCAGCGCCGCCGCGCGGCCAATGCCGGTGCCGCCACCGGTGATGATCGCAACCTTGTTCGATGCCATGGGGTGTCCTTCGGTGAGGGTTGATCGGGATGCGCCCGGGAGACCCAAGCAGCTCAGCGGCCAATCGATCACGGAAGGTGAGGACGGGCAAGTGGGGCGATGGGAGGGGATGGGTCGGACACGAAAATAAATCCGGTCTAAACCGTCAGGACTTAGCCCAGTTCATGCCATTGCTTCACCCCCATAGAACACCGCAATCGGCGCATTGCGGCTTCGCCTGATGCGCCATACAATTTCACATCACGCCTCGCACCTGCCGGAGCCTCGCCATGCCGCAGCACAAGCTTCCCGCCGTCTTCATGCGTGGCGGCACCTCTAAGGCCGTCATGTTCCACGCCCGCGATCTGCCGGCCTCGCGCGACGACTGGGCGCCAATTTTCCTGGCGCTGATGGGCTCGCCGGATCCGAGCATGCGCCAGCTCGACGGTATGGGCGGCGGCGTGTCGTCGCTCTCGAAGGTGTGCATCATCGGCCCGCCAAGCCATCCGGACGCCGACGTCGACTATACGTTCGCGCAGATCCTGATCGACACGGCGCGCGTCGACTACGCGATCAATTGCGGGAACATGTCGTCGGCCATCGGCCCATTTGCCGTCGATGAGGGATTGGTGCCGCCGCCGAAGGGCCGCGAGGCGGTTGTGCGCATCCACAACACGAATACGAAAAAGATCATCGTCTCCCGCTTCGCTGTGGAGGACGGTCTCGCCGCGGTCGATGGCGACATGGCGCTGGATGGCGTGGCGGGCACCGCGGCGCCGATCCGCCTCGAATTCCTGGCGCCCGGCGGCGCCCGTACCGGCAAGCTGCTGCCGACGGGCCATGCGACCCGAATGCTGGAGGTTCCAGGCCTCGGCCGCATTGCCGCCAGCATGATTGACGCCGCCAACCCGTTTGTGTTCGTCGCCGCCGCCGACGTTGGCGCCACCGCCACCGAGCGGCCGCAGGAGATCGAGCAGAATGCGCCGCTCATGCAGAAGCTCGAATCGATCCGGCGGGCCGCCTCGATCGCCATGGGCATTGCTGGCGACCTCGAGAAGGCCGGCAACATGAGTGCGCCGTTCGTCGCGTTCGTGGCGCCTTCGGTCGCGCAAACGACGCTCTCAGGCCGCTGCTTGGAGCCAGCGGATATGGATATTTCCGTCCGCGTGCTCTCCAGCGGCCAGCCCCACCGCGCCACACCACTGACCGGTGCCATGTGCCTAGCCGTGGCGACGCGTGTTGCCGGCAGCATTCCTTATGAGCTAGCCCGCAAGGGCGGCGATCCCAAGATGATCCGAATCGCCCACCCCTCCGGTCTCATCGTGGTGGATGCAAAGGTCGAGCCGGCCAAACCCGGCGCCGAACCGCACGCCGAATATGCCGCGGTCTATCGCACCGCCCGCCGCCTGTTCGAAGGCCGCGTTCTCTATCGGTCGGTGACGTAAGGACGGCTGCTAAATCCCGGCAGAACCGACGGGTCTGCCGCGCCCCGACTCGCTGCCCGCCCAGAAAGTTTGCACAGCCTTCTGGTCGAGGGGACGCTTAGTCGTCTATTGTCCGGACAAGACGAGTCCCACCCTTCAGCGCACAAGGTTCCCCGATGACTGTCACCTCCGAGCTGTGCGCCAAGATTGCCGCCACGAACTACGCCGACCTCGGCCAGCCTGCGATAGCCGCGGCCCGGCGTCTCGTGCTCGACGGCCTCGCCATCGCCATCGCGGGCACCGAGGAGGAGGCGATCCAGATCCTCGCCGAGCACACCCGGGAGCAGGGCGGCTCACCTGAGGCGACCGCGATCGGTTTCGGGTTCCACACCAATTCCGTCGCCGCTGCCGCATTGAACGGCGCCGCCATGCATGTGCTCGATTTCGAGCCCATGTGGAGCCCCGCCAACCACGCGCTGTCGACGACGCTGGCGGCGGTTCTGGCGTTGGCCGAGGCGCGCGGCGCCAGCGGCCGGGACGTCATCACGGCCCTTGTCAAAGGTGTGGAGTTGCAGGGCTGGATCCGGCAGGCTTCCGGCCAGTTCGAAGCGAAAACACTGCGCTTTCATCCGCCGGGGGCGGCCGGTCCGCTCGGTGCGGCGGTCGCGGCCGGCCATCTCCTCGGGCTCGACGCCGACGGCCTGGCGAATGCGATCGGCATCGCTGCGTCGCGTGCCGGCAGCGTGCTCGCCAACGTCGGCACCATGACGAAGTCCACACACTGCGGGCACGCGTCGGCCTTGGGGCTCGAGTCGGCGCTGCTGGCTGCCCGTGGCTTCACCGCAAACACGGACACATTCGGCGCCGCGCAAGGCTACACGCAAGCGTTTTACGACGACTTCAAGAGCGAGGAATTGCTGGGCTTCGGCCGCGCGCCGTTCCGTGTTGCCTCGCCCGGTTACGCGATCAAGATGTTCCCGAGCCAGTTCGGTACCCACTTCGGCATTTCAGCCGGCCTCGACATCAATTCGAAGATGCCGGCCAGCGCCGGCATCCGCCGGGTGACGCTGACCGCGCCACCCATGGCCTACGTCAACCGGCCATTCCCGAAAACCGGCCTCGATGGCAAGTTCTCGCTGCAATACACGGCCGCATCGGCCTTGCTCGACGGCCAGGTCGGCATCCGCACGTTCACCGACGAGCATCTGGCCAAGCCCGACATGCAGGCGTTGCTGGCCAAGTTCGAGGTGGTCCACGATGACAAAATCCCGGGCCGGTTCGAGGACATGTACGTCATTCTCAAGGTCGAGCTGGACAACGGGCAGACGCTGGAATCGCGCTGCAACGGCCCGCGCGGCAAGTGGGGCACGACGCCGATCACGGAGGCGGAGCACCTCGTCAAAGTCCGCGACTGCCTCTCCACCCGCCTCGACGCCAAGACCCAGACCCGGTTGATCGACCAGGCGCGCAAGATCGACGATCTGGACGCTGCCGGCATCCATCAGTTGATGGAACTGGCCGGCCGGTTCCCAAAGGGCAAGTAAACTTGGCGGCTCCACCGACAACTAAAATTGAAGAGGTCACGACTGCAAATGAGCGAACCGATGCAGGACTATGACGTGATCGTCGTTGGTGCCGGCAACGCGGCGTTAGCCGCCGCCGTGTCGGCGCACGAGAACGGTGCCAAGAAGGTCCTGGTACTCGAGAAAGCGCCCCGCGATATGCGTGGCGGCAACACACACTGGGCCGGTGCGGTGTTCCGCCTAGCCTTCGACGACCCGCGCGAGTTGGCGCCACTGTTGCCGGATATCGAGCAGCACTACGAGAACTTCTACGAGGGCATCAAGCCCTACACGCGCAAGGACTACATGGATGATCTGGTGCGCGTCACCAGCGGCCGCACGGACCCCATGCTCGCCGGCATCCTGGTCGACCGGTCCAAAGACACCGTGATGTGGATGCACCAGACTGGCGGCGTCAAGATGGAGCCCGCCAGCACCATCGCCGGGGTCAAGAAGGGCAACATGATCATCTGGCCGCGCGGCCTCATCGTGCGCGCGCAGCACGAGGGTGTCGGGCTGTCGCGCTCGTGGTTCGCCACCGCTGCAAAGCTCGGCATCGAGGTACGGTATTCGAGTGCCGCGACCGAACTCGTGCTCGACGGCAAAGGCCACATCTCAGGCGTCAAGGTCCGCGATAATGATGGTCTGCAAACGATCCATGGCCGCGCCGTCATTCTCGGCTGCGGTGGCTTCGAGGCCAACGTGCAGATGCGTACGCAGCATATCGGCCCGCTCGTTGGAG
>JANXRM010000421.1 GCA_025353015.1 Hyphomicrobiales bacterium | reverse complement strand
TGGCCAAGATCGCTGAGGCGCTTCTGGACGGCCGGCTCCGCAAGCGCTGCAACGATCGCCTTGTTGAGCTTGTCGATCACGGGCCGGGGCGTTCCGACAGGCGCCCAAATCGCATTCCAGATCGTGATGTGGAAGCCCGGCAGTCCGGCCTCGTCGACGGTCGGCAGATCGGGAAGCGAAGGCAGCCGCTTCGGCCCAGCGACCGCCAGCGCCATGATCGTACCGGCGAGGATCGGCGGGACCGCGGTCGCGGCCGGGTCGATCATGAAGTCGATTCGGCCAGCGATCAGGTCCTGGCTCGCAGGCGCTGAGCCGCGATAGGGCGTGAAGCCAAACCGCGTGCCAGTCTGCTGCTGAAACCTGATGCCGGCGATGTGCGTGATGTTGCCGACGCCTGCCGTGCCCTGCCAAGCCTTGTCCGGGTTCGCCTTGAGCCAGTCGATGAACCGGCCGAGGTTCTTGTCGCCATGGGCCGTCTTCGCGACGATCACCAGCGGACTGCTCGTGAGCAGCGCGACCGGCGCGAACGCCTTGGCCAGGTCGTAGTCGAGCGGATAGATGCCGCCGTTGATCACGTGCGAGCTGACGCTGCCGAGGGAGAGCGTGTACCCGTCAGGCCCGGCGCGCGCCACCTTGCCAACGGCGATGGTCCCGCCCGCGCCAGTGATGTTCTCAATCACGAACGGCTGGCCGAGTGTCACTCGCATGCGCTCGGTGATGATCCGGGCGAGCGTATCGTTCGATCCGCCAACCGCGAACGGGATGATCAGCGAGATCGGCTTCGTGGGATAGGCCTGCGCGTGCGCCGGTCCGGCTGAATAACAGACTAAAATCGTCACCACCGCGAAGGTCGACCTGATCAAAAGAACAGCGCTGCGCATCTGAAAATTCCAGTTTGTGCTTCGGCGTCGAACAATGGCACTATGATCAATCGCCACGCCGTGCACCAGCTGGGGAGCACTCACGGGTGGGAGCATCGATGGCGAAACCGGCTCGGCGGAAACCGGCTCTCTGCCGGCTTATCGTCTGCGCTGCACCAGCCAGCTGCCTCGAACATTTCAATCCGCGCCTATTGTCGTGGTCGCTCCTGGCCCTGACGGCAACCATTCCGCTCGAGCCCGATCTCCAGCTATCGAGCCTATCACATCGGGGTTCGTCAAGTGTTCGTTGACTGGCCGCTGCTGAGTGTGCGGCATAAGTTGAGGTCGGGGCCGCTGATAAGTGACCGGCGGCGGGAATGGAGCCTACGTCGGAGCGCCATCAGGCATATGCATTGTCCTGCACCATCCGTGACTGTTGCCGGCACCGCTGGCGCCGGCGATGGGTTAAAGTTCGGTGCTGATTGTCAAAGAAGCAGGAGGACGAGGACGAACCGGGTAAGTAACCGGGTTCAACAGTGGCTCGACCGGCTCTGGAGATCGCGGGCATCTTTCGCGATAACGGTGGCGCGTCGTGGCGAAGCACACCGCCGGCATGACGCGCGATGCCAACCGCAGCCATGTGAGCCTCGGCCAACTGAAGGTGATGTTGGCCATCGAGAGCCGCCGCACGGCGGACCTCGGTGGCCACATCGCGCGTCCGTATGGAGCACGGCTCCGCCATGACGCGAGAACGACGCCTGCGGACACACGCACGTCGCGTTCCACAGTCGCCGTAATCGCCACTGCCCGACGTGCCAGGGCTCAGCGGCGCGCGAATGGCTGCAAGAACGGGAAGCCAAGCTGCTGCCCGTGCCGTACTTGTATGTCGTGTTCTCATTGCCAGCCGAGATCGGCGACATCGCTTATCAGAACAAGGCCGTCGTCTACGACCTGCTGATGAAAGTCTCCGCCGACGTGATGCTGACGATCGCCGCTGGTCCCGAGCATCTTGGCGCCAAGATCACGATCACCTCGGTGCTGCACACCTGGGGCAGCACGATGATGCGCCGACCGTGCTGCCGCGTCCGCGCCCCCGCTACGGCGCCCGCATGCTCGTCGTCGAGACCTTCGAGGGCGTCTGCAGGCCGCGGCCTCACGCGTCGCCGTCGAGTGTTGGAACGAGGGGGCGATACGTCATGAGTGCGCTGCATGGCTGCCGTGCGAGCATGTCCCGGCGCATTGGTGCTCGACCGGCTGAATTTGCCGATCCCAACCAGCGATCACGACCTATCAAGCGATGTGAAAGCCCGCGGACCGGATCACCGGTCGGCGGCCGCGGCAAGCCCCTTCAGATCGATCACTTTGATCGACGTCGCGGTCGTCTCGATCAGGTTTGCCACCATGAGCTCGCTCAACGCGCGGCTGACGGTTTCGCGGGGCAGACCCAGGAAGCAGCTGAGGTCGCTCTGCGTGACTTTGATCTCCACTGCGGTGCCTTCCGGGGTCGCTTTGCCACGATCCCGCATGAGCCGGTTGAGGCAGGCCGCGATCGTGGTGTCCGAGTCGAGGCCATGTCCTTCGAACAGCGCGTTGGTCCGGCGCAAGCGGTCGCACAGGCCCTCCAGTAGACCGAACATTGCCAGGGGGTTTCCCCCGATAATCATAAGCAGGTCGCGCCGATAGATGGCGACGGCCTCGGACGGCTCGACTGCGGTGACATTGGCGGTGCGCGGCCCACCATCGATGACGGCGATTTCGCCAATGACCGAGCCGGGTTTTTGATAGCCAAGAACGAACTCCCCGGTTTCCTCCGTGACGCTCGAGGTCTTCAGTTGGCCGGAGATCAGGATCATCATGTTGTCGCCCGGCTCGCCCTGGCGGTACACGTACTCGTCACGCTTGAAGCTTAGCAGCGTCGACCGCTCTACGATCGCGTCGATCACGGCCGGCGAGCAGCGGGAGAATGCGCTTTCTTTTGCAAGGATATCACGGGCCCGGCTGCGTGCATTGCTCGAGACGGCAAGCGTCGTGCTCATGGCAGATCTCCATAGAAAGGCCACTGATCGCTTGCCGGGGTGGCGCGAAAGTGGAAGTCGTGGATAGATGCACGACGGGCACTGGACCTAATAATAGCAGAGCGTGCCCTGATTCGCAGTGGCATTCCGGCCCTAACGATGTCCGGAAAGCCGACTTTGCGGCGCTATTTCGATTCAGCAATCGCACTGCCGTCCCAATCCAGCGGCGGCGGATTGCGCAGATGGTTGCGGATGCGACCGTCGTAGAGATCCATCAAGGTCGCTAAGTCCACGCACGGGACATGGCGCAACCACTGGATTTGCTCCATAGCCAGAGCGAACTGCTGCCCCCTGTAGAGTTTGAGCATCGATCCCAGGACGTCGCGTAGCGCGGCGAATTCAGGCAAGCAGGACACCCG
>JANXRM010000405.1 GCA_025353015.1 Hyphomicrobiales bacterium | reverse complement strand
TCGCGGACGTGGCCATAGCTCGCCAGGACCTTGAAGTCCGCGCCCAGGTATTTGTTGATGGCCTTGGCTTTGGCGGCCGATTCGACAATGACGAGGTTCATTGAAATCCGTTTCGTTGACGCCAGCCGGATCCAGAGCAGGTGCCCGCATCCGGGCCGTTCCGCTGGATGCCGCGTCCGTTAAGGATGTCTCTTGAGCGGCAGCATATGGGAGAGGAAAGCGCCGCTGTCAAATTCGGCCGCGGTTGTACCGATTGGCGGAGCACCCTTTTGAATTGCAAAACTGCGCTATCCGCATCGATTGCAACCGGAGCAAGCACTCCCGAATGATCGCAAGCCAACTCAGGCTACGGCAACCGGTCCAATCCAGTGGATTCAATCCAACATTATGTTTGATTTCAGTGACACGAGCTGTCGGCCGTGATGCTCGATCTGGCCTGCGAGCGACATTTCAAGGAGTGCCGCGCGGACGTCCCGAATGCTTAAGCCCGTAGCCCGAGCCAATTCGTCCATATCGACCGGCGCGGGGCCAAGCGCCTCGAGAACCAGCGTTTTAGCTCTGCTATCACCGGTAACGTCGTCAGGCCGGCGCTCGCCCTCACCCGAAGTCCGAGCCGGACCGGGATGCAGGATTTGCGGGGTTGGCATAGGGTCGTGCCTGCCAAGGTCGGGCTCCAGCACGTTTGGCCGACACGGGCCTTGCTTCGGGTTGCCTGCAAGCACAGCCCCCGCATCCGCCAGACCGGGCGATCTGGTCAACGGACGCAGGACTTCGAGTATGTCCTCCGGGCTGGTGATCAGCGTGGCGCCATCCTTGATCAGGCGATTGGTGCCTTCGGCGCGCGGGTCGAGCGGATGCCCCGGCACGGCCATGACCTCACGCCCTTGCTCGAGCGCCATGCGGGCGGTGATCAACGTACCCGAACGCCGCGCCGCTTCCATCACCACAATGGCCAGCGATATCCCCGATATGATGCGGTTGCGACGCGGAAAGTCTTGGCCACGTGGTTGGAAGCCCGGTGGCTGCTCACTGACGAGACACCCTTCGGCAGCGATACGGGCATAGAGATCGGCATGTTCGGGCGGGTAGACGAAATCGATGCCGCCCGCAAGGACTGCAACCGTGCCCGTGGTCAGCGCTGCTTCATGGGCCGCCCCGTCGATGCCGCGGGCAAGGCCCGATGCCACGACATAGCCTGCCTCGCCTAAGCGGCTGGCGAAATGACGGGTCAGCTTGAGGCCGGCCGCCGAACCGTTGCGCGCGCCGACAATGGCGACGGTGGGCCGGTTCAGCAAATCGCCACGGCCCTTGATATAGAGCAACGGCGGCGGCACCTCGACATGGGCCAAGGCTGGCGGGTAGGTGGGCTCGATCGTGAATACAGCTACTGCGCCGATGCGCCGGGCGGCTTCGAGTTCGGCTTCGGCCTGATCGCGGGGATAAACCCGGATCGGGCGTTTGGCCCCCGCGCGGCGCGCCATATCCGGCAACGCCTCAATGGCCGCTGTGGCGCCGCCGAAGTGGTTGATCAACTCGCGGAAGGTAACCGGGCCGACGTTTTCGGAGCGGATCAGACGGAGACAGGCAAGCCGCTGGGCGTCATCGAGGACGGCCTGCGGCAACGGTGCCGCGGCGAACAGACCGCCCAGTGCAGGCACTTTTGCTGGCTCAGGCTTTGGCACCGATCCGGCTTTCCTGACCCGCCATCAGGCGCCTGATGTTCTCGCGATGCTTCCAAAACAGCAGCGACGACATGATGGCGACCACAGGGGTGACAAAAGGGCCGCCGACGTAGGCGAAATAGACAAACGTCACGAATGTTGCAACAAGCGCTGCCAGCGACGAGTAGCGGGTAACGACCGCCGTCAGCAGCCAAACCACGCAGAAGACCGCAGGCGCCTTCAAGTCTCCCGGCGGCGCCACCAGAAGAACACCGATGTAGGTGGCAACGCCTTTGCCACCTTTGAACCCCAGCCAGACTGGGAAAACATGCCCCAGAAACGCGCCGAGACCGGCGATCCATGGCAGCGTCTGGGCGAACATAATGCTGCGCTGTATGCTCGGCGCGGCTTCGACGATGTAAGGCAATAGGACATAGCCTGAGAACAAAACAGCGGCCGTGCCCTTCAGCATATCCAGCAGCAGCGTCAGCGCGGCGAGCCCCTTGTTGCCGGTGCGGAGCACGTTGGTGGCGCCGATGTTGCCCGAGCCAATCTTGCGGACGTCGCCGAGGCCCGCCGCCCGCGTCAAGAGCAGGCCGAATGGGATCGAGCCAAACAGATAGCCAACGCCAAGCACGGCGAACAGCGGCAGGAGGAACGAGGTCATCGATGGGCTCGGAGGTTGACGGCGGAAACGCTGGAACGCACCGCCGGGTCGCAGGAAACTTAATGTGTCATCTCAGGTGCGCAGATCGACACCGTACTGGTAGACCGTTTCCCCGGCAACCACGGTGCGCAGCACCCGGCCCTGGATGCGCTGCTCATCGAAGGGCGAGTTCTTGGAGCGCGAGCGCAGCAAATCCCGGTCGACGACCCATGGCGTGTTGAGATCGAACAGCGTCAGATCGGCGGGTGCGCCCTTGTCCAGGCGGCCGGACTTGAGGCCGAGCAGCTTCGCCGGATTGATCGTCAAGGCGCGCAGCAGCGACATCAGCCCAACCTCGTCGCTGTGGAAGAGGCGAAGGGCCGCTGGCAGCAGCGTTTCCAAGCCGATGGCGCCATCGGCGGCCTCGGCGAACGGGCGGCGCTTGTCGTCGGCGTCCTGCGGGTCGTGGCTCGAAACGATGACGTCGATATCACCTGACGCAATGCCGCGCACCATAGCCGCGCGGTCTTCCTCGGCACGCAACGGCGGCCGGATACGGAAAAACGTGCGGTAAGGGCCAATATCGTTCTCGTTGAGCGTCAGGTGATTGATCGACACGCCGCAACTGACCGGCAATTTTTTCGCCTTGGCGGCGCGGATCACATCCAAGCTTTCGCGGCAGGAGAGGGTGGCAGCGTGATAGCGCCCACCTGTGATCTCGACGAGGCGCACGTCGCGCTCGACCACGATCACTTCGGCCATGCGATGCACGCTGGGCAGGCCGAGGCGTGTGGCGACCTCGCCTGAATTCATGGCGGCGCCGGGCGTCAGATAGGGATCTTCGGTGTGATGCACGATCAGTGCGCCGAAATCCTTGGAATAGAGCAGCGCATTGCGCATGACGCGCGTGCTGGCGATCGAGGATTTGCCATTGGTGAAGGCGACCGCGCCGGCGCGTTGCAGGAGGCCGATTTCGGCCAATTCCTCGCCTTTGAGGCCCTTGGTCACCGCCCCCATGATGTGCACGTTGACGATGGCGCGCTCGCGGGCGCGGCGCTGCACGTAGTCGACGAGCGCCACCTGATCGATGACAGGCTCGGTATCCGGCATGCACACGATCGTCGTGACGCCACCGGCGGCCGCCGCAAAACTCGCGGTTTTCAAGGTTTCGCGATGTTCCTGGCCGGGATCGCCCGTGAAGACCTGGCAATCGATCAAGCCCGGACAGAGCACGTGCCCCTGGCAATCGACGACGTCGGTTCCATCGGGTGCGTTACGGCGCAGATGCCCACCGAGATCGGCGATCAGGCCGTCGTGCACCAGAACGCCGCCCGGTTCGTCGCGCGCCGAGGCCGGATCGATCAGGCGGGCATTGATGAAAACCGTGCCTTTGGGTGCAGGTGCCGGTGTCGAGGGTTTTTTCATGCCACCCTCAATGGTTCGGGAGATTGAGGGCGAGCGCCTCGAGCACGGCCATGCGCACCGCGACACCCATTTCGACTTGGTCGCGGATGACGCTGCGCGAATGATCGGCGATCGGCGACGCGATCTCGACGCCGCGGTTCATGGGCCCCGGATGCATGATCAGCGCATCAGGCTTGGCCAGCGCCAGCTTCTCCTGGTCGAGACCGAAGAAGTGGTAATATTCGCGCGTCGAGGGCACATAGTTGCCCTGCATGCGTTCGCGCTGCAGGCGCAGCATCATGACGATGTCGCACCCGGCGATCCCCTTCCACATGTCGGTGTAGACCTCCGCGCCCAAACGCTCGATACCGGTCGGCAGCAGCGTTGAGGGCGCCACCAGCCGCACCCGCGCGCCGAGGGCGTTCAACACATAGATGTTGGAGCGGGCGACACGCGAATGCAGGATGTCACCGCAGATTGCGACGGTCAGCCCCGCAACGCGGCCCTTGGCGCGCCGGATGGTCAGGGCGTCGAGCAGCGCTTGCGTTGGATGTTCGTGCGCGCCGTCGCCGGCGTTGATGACGGAGCAATCGACCTTCTGCGACAGCAGTTCGACCGCGCCGGCTGCGTGGTGGCGCACGACGATCATGTCCGGCCGCATGGCGTTGAGCGTCATCGCCGTATCGATCAGGCTCTCGCCTTTCTGGACCGAGGAGGTGGAGACGTTCATGTTCATGACGTCGGCGCCGAGGCGCTTGCCCGCAAGCTCGAAGGAGGCCTGGGTTCGCGTCGAATTCTCGAAGAAGAGATTGATCAACGTGCGTCCGCGCAGGATCTCGCGCTTTTTGTTGATCTGGCGGTTCTGATCGGCGGCTTTGTCGGCGAGATCGAGGAGGGAATTGATCTCTCGCGCGCTCAATCCCTCGCAGGTGAGGAGATGCCGCTTTGGAAAATAGAAGGATGCTTTGTCGAGGCTGGTCATTAAAGAGGGTTTCCTATCCGCATTGAGCCGCCGCCGCAAGAGCCTGGACGCAGAAACCCCGTGAATTTCGGTGAATTGAGCGTTATTAAAGCAAGCGGCTGTCGAGACCCAAACGGCTATGACGCGACCGCGTGACGGCGCGATCAATTCGGCCTAAAGCCGAACAGGGATCGAAATCACCGACTTTTCTTCAAGGCCATCATGCCGGACAACTCCGACGCAGCGACCACGGCACCGGTCGAGCGACATATGCCGGCTGCAACGCAGGCGCTGCTGCAGATCTGGCTCTCACCCGCCTTTCCGGTCGGTGCCTTTGCCTACAGTCACGGGCTGGAAAAAGCCGCCGAATTCGGCTGGGTCCACGATCGCGCATCGCTCGCTGACTGGCTTTCCGGCCTCATCGAGCACGGCGGATTGCGCAACGATCTCATTCTGCTTTCGGCCGCCTGGCGCGCGATCGCAACCGGTGACGACATGGCATTAGCCGAAGCTGCCGAACTCTCTGCCGCCTTCCAACCCTCGGCCGAACGCCATCTCGAGACGACGCAACAAGGCCGCTCGTTCCTGGTCCAGATCACCTCGGCCTGGCCGTGCGCGGCCGTCGAGCGGTTGAAGACTGTGGCCACCGGCGCGATCGGCTACCCCGTCGCGGTCGGGGTTGCCGCCAGCGGGCACGCCGTTCCCCTCGGCGCCACGCTCAGCGCCTACGGCTTGGCCTTCATCGGTAATATGGTGGCCGTCGCGATCCGGCTTTCGGTCATCGGCCAGAGCGACGGCCAGCGGATCATCGCGGCCTTGTTGCCTTCAGTCGAAACGGCTGCAACAACTGCGGCAGCCGCCTCCCTTGACGATCTCGGCGGGGCGGCCTTTCGCTCCGATATTGCATCCCTCGCCCACGAAACCCAGTACACGAGGCTCTTTCGCTCATGAGCATTCCACAGGTCGCCGGCCAGCTGACGAGTCAAAATGGCCCCCTTCGCGTCGGTATCGGTGGCCCGGTCGGGTCCGGCAAAACAACGCTGACCGGCGCGCTCTGCAAGGCGTTTCGCGACCGCTACGACATCTGCGCCATCACCAACGACATCTACACGAAAGAGGACGCCGAAATCCTGATGCGCATGCAGGCGCTGCCGCTGGACCGCATCATGGGCGTCGAGACCGGCGGCTGCCCGCACACCGCGATCCGCGAGGACTGCTCGATCAATCTGGCGGCGATCGAGACCATGCGCGGAAAATTCCCCAAGCTCGACGTCATCCTACTCGAGTCGGGCGGCGATAATCTGGCGGCGACCTTCTCACCCGAACTCGCTGACCTCACGATCTACGTCATCGACGTGGCGCAGGGCGAGAAAATCCCGCGCAAGGGCGGCCCCGGCATCACGCGCTCGGATCTGCTGGTCATCAACAAGACCGACTTGGCTCCCCACGTCGGTGCCGATCTCGGCGTGATGGAGCGGGACGCCAAGCGAATGCGCGGCGAAAAACCTTTCGTGTTCACCAATATCCGCAGCGGCGACGGCGTGGACACCATCGCGCGCTTCATCGAGACAGCAGGCGGGCTGCACGGCTGACCCGGCAAAAAAGCGACGACATAGGCGTGTTGCAGGCCACGGCTCTAGCCTCTACGTTGACGAACAATCATCGCCGCAACAGGCCGGACACGGCCGCCGGGGGAAACGCATGGCATTCGACGCCTCAAAAAAAGACCTCGTCATCGCCGTCATCGGCACGGGCACCATGGGGCGCGGCATCGTGCAGGTTTCGGCTTCAGGCGGCATGCACGTCATTGCCTATGACGAGAAACCGGGTGGCGCTGCAGCGGCCAAGGAATTCATTGGCAAGATGCTGGAGCGCGCGGTCGAGAAAGGCCAGATGCCTGCCGCTGAGGCTAAGGCTGCAACGGACCGCATCTCGGTCGCCAACACGCTCGCCGACTGCGCCCGGGCCGACGTCATCGTCGAAGCGGTGTTTGAACGTTTGGATATCAAGCAGGACCTGTTCGAGAAACTCGACGCCATCGCGCCGCCAACGACGATCCTCGCCTCCAACACCTCGTCGTTGCCGGTGACAGCAATTGCCGCCAAAACCAAGCATCCGGAACGCTGCGCCGGCATGCACTTCTTCAATCCTGTGCCGCTGATGCGCCTCGTCGAAGTCATTCCGGGCCTCAAGACGGCGTCCTGGGCCAGCGAAGCCCTCATGATCATCGGCCGCCGCATGACGCGCGAGCCTGTGCTCTGCGTCGACAGCCCCGGCTTCCTCGTCAATCATATCGGCCGCGGCCTTGGGCCCGAGACGCAACGCATCCTGCAGGAGGGCATCGCCAGCCACGCCGACATCGACCGCATCTTGACCGGCGCGCCAGGCTTCCGCATGGGGCCGTTTACGCTTGGCGACATGGTCGGCATCGACGTCGGCAACGCCGCCATGGCCTCCATGTACGAGCAGTTCTTCCATGAACCTGCTTATGCGCCGTCGCCGTTGATGGCGCTCCGGGCAGCGGGCGGCATGTACGGCCAGAAGACGGGATCAGGCTGGTACACCTACAAGGACGGCAAGAAGCTTGAGCCGGCGTTGCAGGCAGCCCCCTCGGCGTGGCCGCAGTCGGTCTGGGTACGGGCGTCGGATCACAATCAGGATTTGCAGAACCCATTTCTCGATTATTTGAAGTCCACCGGCGTCGAAATCGAGCGCAGCGCGCAGCCAAGTAAAACCGCGCTGATCCTGCTCACGCCCATTGGTTACGACCTGACGACGGCGGTGAATGATCTCAACTACGACGGCGCGCGGTGTGTGGCCATCGATGTGTTGTTCGGGCTCAAGGGACCGCGCACGGTCATGGTGACACCCGCAACCGATCCGAAGTATCGCGACATGGCGCAAGGTCTGATGGCCCACGACGGCCAGGCCGTCATCGTGATCAACGACAGTCCGGGCTTCGTCGCCCAGCGCGCCGTTGCGGCAATCATCAACGTCGGCTGCAACGTTGCGCAGCGCGGCGTCGGCGTCCCCGCCGATATCGACAAGGGCGCCAAGCTCGGCCTCGGCTACCCTTATGGGCCCATCGAATGGGGCGACCGCATCGGCCCGAAGCGCGTGCTGTTCATTCTCGAGCGGTTGTTCGCGTTCTACCAGGAGCCGCGCTACCGGCCGTCACCCTGGCTCAAGCGCCGCGTCATGCTGGGATTGCCGTTGACAGCGCCTGAGGGCAAGGGGCGGTAGGCGCCTCTTGCATCATTTGCCTGTTCCGTCTCGAATAGCGCCGGCAATCAAGGCGAGCCTCGAGGAAAAATCGAATGTGTCGTGGGTCCCGGCCGTCGATGCGGAGCATCGCTCCCCGATGACGCCGGGATGACGAAAAATGGGGGAGTTTCATGTCATCCTTCGAGAAGCTTTTTTCACCCAATGCCATCGCCATCATTGGCGCATCGCAGGATCTCACGCGCATCAGCGGCCAGCCGATCCAGGCGTTGAGGAACTCCGGCTACAAGGGCCCGGTTTACCTCGTCAACCCGCGCTACAAGGAATTGCACGGGATGGCCTGCTATCCCGCGGCCAAGACCATCGGCAAGCCCTGTGACCTCGCCTTGATCGCGGTGCCGGCACCATCGGTCGCCGATGCCGTCCGCGATTGCGGCGCCGCAGGGATACCATTTGCCATCATCCTGACGGCCGGGTTCCGCGAAGCTGGTGAAGAGGGTCGCAAACTCGAGGCGGACTTGGCCCGCGCCTGCAAGGAAACCGGCGTCCGCGCCATCGGCCCCAACTGCCAGGGTGCACTGTCGACGCAATCGCGCATGTGGTGCGTGTTCGGCTCCGTTTCCGAGGAAACCGGGCTGACGCCAGGCGCCGTATCCTGCGCTTTCCAGTCCGGCGGCTTCGGTTACGCCGTCGTCAATCTGGCGGAGGCACAAGGCATCGGCTTCCGCAATGTCGTCTCGACCGGCAACGAAACCGATATCACGATGCCGGAATTGCTCTCGGCGATGCTCGACGATCCGGGCACCGATCTGGCGTTCGGCTACATGGAAGGCACACCCAACGCCCGCGCCCTGCTGGCGCTCGGCCAGAAATCGCTCGAGAACGGCAAGCCCGTGCTGATCTGGAAGGGTGCCCAGACCGAGGTCGGGACCAAGGCCGCCGCGTCGCACACCGCCAACATGACTGGCAATTACGATCTCTATCGCGCTGCGTTCCGGCAATCCGGCCTGATCGAGACGCAGGACGTGGAGGAGATCGTCGATTTCGCCAAGGTCGCAGCCCCCAAGCGCTGGCCGAAAGGCCGGGCCATCGGTGTGTTGTCGATCTCGGGCGGGTCGGGCGTCGTCTTCGCCGACCGCGCCGTCAAGGAAGGCCTGACGCTGCCGAGCTTCTCGCCCGAAACCTTCAAGGCCTTGCGCGCCATCATCCCAGCGTTCGGTGCTGCCGACAATCCGGCCGACACGACGGCGGCCGTCATCAACCAGCCGGAACTCTTCACCAAGACACTCGATATCGTGCTCGCCGATCCCGGCATCGATCAGCTGTCGCTGTTGCTGGCCTCGCTGCCGGGGGCCGGCGCCCTCAAGTGCGCACAGGCGATCACGGCGGCGGCCGCCAAGACCGACAAGCCCGTGCAGGTCGTCTGGTCCGGCCGCAAGGCGAAGTCCGAGGAGGCCTGGAAACTCTTCGTCGATGCCGGTATTCCGTTCCTGCCGACGCCGGCGCGCGGCGCTAAAGCCGCTGCAACGCTGGCCCGGTTCGCCGAGGACCGCCGCCGGCTGACGCCGCGCAAAGCACCGGCCGTGAAGATGCCGGCGGGATACTCGTTGCCATCTGGCGGGCAGACTTTGTCCGAGGTGGAAAGCAAGGCGGTGCTCAAGGCGTTCGGCATTCCCATGACGAAGGAGGTGCTGGTCCCATCAGGTGCCGATATGATGGCGGCAACCAAGGGCCTGAAAGGCCCGTTCGCGGTGAAAATCGTCTCGCGGGACATCGCGCACAAGACCGAGGCAGGCGGCGTCAAGCTCGGGATGGCAGCCGCCGATTTGGGCAAGGCCCGCGACGAGGTGATCGCCAACGGCCGCGCTTATAAGGCTGGTGCCAAAATCGATGGCGTGCTGGTCTCGGAGATGGCCTCGGGCTTGGAGGCCCTGATCGGTGTCGTCAACGACGAGAGTTTCGGCCCGACCGTTGCCTTCGGCCTCGGTGGCATTCTGACGGAGATCTTGAAGGACGTGACGTTCCGCGTCGCACCGTTCGACCTTGCGACCGCGCACGACATGATCGCCGAATTGCGCGCCGCCAAGATGTTCGACAGCGTGCGCGGCAAGCCGGCGTCGGATAAGGACGCCTTGGCCAAGGTGCTGGTCGATGTCTCGATCATGGCCGCAGCGCTGGGCGACCGGCTCAAGGAAATGGACATCAATCCGATCTTCGTTGGAGCCAAGGGCCAGGGCGTTGCGGCAGCCGATGCGCTGGTCGTGCTCAAATAAGAGGCGTTTCTCCAACAGAGGTCATCAACCGTCAGACGCCGCACATCTTGACGCGAAGGGGTGGCGGGGCCATTTGAGTTTCAACCGGCTGCGAGGTTGCTGGGGGAGGACCGCCATGACCGCCATCAAAATTATCGCACTCTGGGGCGTCAGTGCGATTTTGGCATCGCTGGTCGGCGGCATCCTGGCCTATCGCAAGCGCCGTGATCATTCGGCATGGGCGGCGTGGTGTTTCATCTTCCCGCCCCTTCTGCTCATGCTTGTCCTACTGCGCCGCAACGCGGGCAACCGGCCGCGGCAGCCGTCCCTGGACGAACAGGATAGGGATCCCGAGTGGGCGTGAGCCCGGCCCACTTGGCTCCCGGCTATTTGGACCCTGGCCCAGCCCCCGCCGGTCCAGTCCCCGCCGGTCCAGTCCCCGCCGGTTCCAAGCCTTGGACGTCGGCTCACGCCTTAGCCGGTTCAGGCCTTCGCTGGTTCATGCTTTCGCTGGTTCACGCTTTCGGTTGGGCTGGGGCATCGAATTGCGGTTTCAGATCATTTGTGTTCTCGGGCCGGCGCACGCGCCCATCGAGGTGCGCGCCCTGCTCGACGCTGAGTTGATGATGATGAACGTCGCCTTCGACATGGGCGCCGGATACCAGCGCCACGCTGACCCCGCGAATGGTGCCGCTGACCCGTCCGCGCACAATGATGCTCTCGCCTGACACAATGCCGGTGACGTGGCCTTTTTCACCAATGATGACTTCCGAGCCGATCACATCACCTTCCACGATGCCGTCCACCTGCAACGTGCCGCGGGTCACGATACGCAGGCTTTGCCCGGAAATAGTCAAATCGCTGCCGATCAGCGATCCCATGGAGAAGCCGCCGCCCGCTCCCCGGTTCATGGCCGATTGCGCAACGCCTGTCCCGGCGCCAAGCGCAGAAGTGGGCGATGGGGGTGACGATGGGGTGGGCGCATCAAAGCGCTTGAACTCGGACGGTGGCGTTTTTGAATCGGGCGGTGGTGTGCGTGAAAACATTCGACCTCGTATGCGGAGTTGAAACTGATATGCCCCACGATTGACGCCACCATGGCGTGATGGTCGAAATGTGTCCTGGACGGGCAGTCTAATGCGGCCAAAGGGTCGCGCGCGTGACCCGGTGCGATAAGCATTCGTGCGATTGGCGCAGCAATGTCCGGCGATGCACGGCACTGGACACATCGAGAGGCAAATCTATGGCAGATGACTTGATCCGGCTCACCGCCCGCGAGGTTCTCCGCTGTCTGAAGCGCCGCGAGATTTCGCCGCTCGACCTAGTCGAAGCCTCGGAAAAACGCGTGCAGGCCTGCGAGCCGGCGCTCAACGCCTTGCCGACGCGCTGTTTCGATCGGGCGCGGGCGCACGCCCAGCAGTTGATGACGGGCAAGCGGCGGGAGGCCGAAAACGAGCCTGGTTGGCTTGGTGGCATCCCCGTCGCGATCAAGGACCTGACCGACGTGGCCGGCGTGCGCACGACCTACGGTTCCCCGATATTCCGGGACCACGTGCCGGTCGCATCGCATCCGGTCGTCGCGCGTATCGAGCGGCTTGGCGGCATCATTGTCGCTAAATCGAATACGCCGGAGTTCGGATCGGGCGGTTCGACCTTCAACGAGGTGTTCGGCCGCACCACGAACCCCTGGAACACCTCGCTCACGTGCGGGGGATCGACGGGCGGCGGCGCAGCGGCTCTCGCCTCCGGCGAGGTCTGGCTGGCGCAGGGCACCGACCATGCGGGATCACTCCGCCGTCCGGCCACCTACTGCTCGGTCGTGGGGCTCAGGCCATCACCCGGCCGCGTCACGCGCGGTACTGTGAATAACCTCTATGCGCCACTGTCAGTGCAAGGGCCGATGGCGCGCAACGTCGGCGACCTCGCGCTGTTTCTGGATACCATGGCCGGCTTTTGCCCGCGCGATCCCCTGACCTTCGATGCGCCGGCAACGCCGTTCTTGGGCGCCGTTGACACCCCCCGTGTTCCCAAGCGCGTGGCCTTCACGGCCGATTTCGACGGCAAGATCCCGATGGAACGGGAAACACGGGACATCTGCGCCAAAGCAGTCAGGCATTTCGTGGCGATGGGGGCCGTGGTCGAAGAGGCCTCTCCCGAAATCGGTGCCATTGCTGAAGCTTTCCTGGTGCTCCGCGCGCAAGCCTATGTCGTCGACCGCGAACAGCAACTCCAGACGCATCGCGACCTCGTCAAGCCCGATATCATCTGGAATACGGAAATCGGCCTCAATGCCACGCCGAGCCGCATCGCCTGGGCCGACCGGGAACGGGCTGCCTTCTACCGGCGCGTCGTCGCGTTTTTCGAGACCTACGATCTTCTCGTCACACCCGGCGCATCGGCACCTGCCTTCGACGTCAATCTGCGCATGCCGGCCACGATCGACGGGCAAAAGCTCGACAACTACCTGGGGGCGTCGTTGATCACGGCGGTGCCGACGCTGATGGGAACACCGTCGCTTGCAGTTCCCTGCGGCTTCGATCGCCACGGCCGGCCTGTTGGTTTGCAACTCATCGGCCGTCCCCGGGGCGAGGCCGGGATTATCAGCGCAGCTGCCCTGATCGAGCAGGCATTGGGCCTCTCCCAGATGGTGCCGATCGATCCAAGGCCCGGCACTGTGCCACCGGTATAAGGCGCACCATGAAGGCCGCTGGCGTCGGAATGTTTCAAAAGGGGGCGTAGGCTTAGGAGATCATTAAACCCACTGCGGGATAGTGAAGGTCATTCCATCGGAACGTGCGCGCAGGCGTTTGGTCGGCCGCAAGATCAGGTGGGTGTGTAACCGTCTGTCCAGCACAGGTGTTTTCCCCATGGTCGCCCAGTCCGCGCCGTTCAATTATCGCGCGCAAGCAATCGCTGCCCGCATCACGCCTGATCGTCGCCGCCATAAGCGCGTGACGCTCACCCTGCTTGGCCGGTTCATGCGCGCCAACAAGCAGGAATATCCCTGCAAGCTGCATGATATCTCGGTCGGCGGCTGCGCGCTGATGGCGCCGGTCGACGTCGAGCCGAATGAGCGGATCGTGGCCTATTTCGATCACATCGGTGGCATTGAAGGCTCGGTCGTGCGCAACTTCGAAGGCGGTTTCACGCTTCGGTTCGCAATCACCCATCATCGTCGCGAAAAACTGGCAGCGCAGCTGACCTGGCTGATCAACCGCGATGTGCTGCACGAGATCGACGAGCGCCGTCACGAACGCATCGTACCGCGCAACGGCAATACCCACGTGAACGTCGGCGGCGTCGCCATTCCGTGCCAGGTGCTCGACGTCTCGATTTCGGGCGCATCGATCGCGACCGCAGCGCGGCCGCCAATCGGCGAAGAAGTCCTGCTCGGGAAGCTCCGCGCACGTGTGGTCCGCTACCACGAACAGGGCGTCGGGTTGCAGTTTCTCGACACACAGGCGCCGACGGCCTTGCGCCGTTACTTCGGCTGACGGGCCAGCGAAGTCGAATGCCATGCGATGGCCGGCGCAGAGCCGGGAGAGGTTCAGCCGGTATCGCGCCGACGTGCGTTGTCTTGCGCAAATCACAGCAAAAATGGGTCGAGCCAACCCGATCCAGGTTTGCAGTTCAAAGTTGTCATGACTGGTAGTTGTAAGCGACGAGTCTGGAGTTGTGCTTCATGTGGCGCATAGTTCGAACGGCTGCAGTTCTTGGAATACTTGCATCGCCGCAAGTCGCGTTTGCTGACTCTGTAAAAATACTCCGCCCGCAAGACAATGCGATTTCGTTTATGCGGATTTATGGACCGACGCTGCCGCCCTATGGCTTTGTGCGGTTCTGCGAGTCGATGCCGGGAGAATGCCGGCAAGGTCCGCTCGAGGAAACCCGCTTCAATGCAACGCCCGCCCGGATGCGGCAGCTCGACGAGATAAACCGTTACGTCAACAAGGTCATCGAACCCGCGACGGACATGGAGATCTATGGCGAGACCGAGCGCTGGGCCATTCCGACGACAAAGGGCGATTGCGAGGACTACGCACTCTTGAAGCGGAAACTCCTGGTCGAGCGCGGCTGGCCCCCCTCGTCGCTCCTCATGACGGTTGTCCGGGACGAAAAAGGCGAAGGTCACGCCATTCTGACGGCCCGAGTCGCGCAGGGCGATTTCATTCTCGACAACAAGAACGACGACCTCCGAATCTGGCATAAAGTCCGTTATTCGTTCGTGATGCGCCAGTCTTACATCGACCCCCGCGTTTGGGTTTCGCTCGATCCCCGCGATGCCGCGTCTCCGGGCCCCATCGCCGGCGCTCGCGACGACCGTTGACGCGCAAAGCTCATTGCGCGCCGTTCCCGGGCAAGTTCCGCTCGATCATTCGACAGTAACGACAATCACGGTCGTATTATCCTGGTGTACGGCACCTGCAGCGTCGACCGCGCGCAGCAATGCATTCGCTATCGCATCGGCGCTTTCGCGGCGATGGGCCGCGAGCAGCAAGCGTATGTCTTCATCCTCAAGCGTCAACAGGCCGTCGCTGGCAAGCAGGACCACATCGCCGGATTCGAGCGGTAGTGGCGTATCGGAGAGGTCGATGAGATCCAGATCCTCCCCGGTCACGGCTGCACGCAGTTGATGGCGTCGCGGATCGTGACGTGCGGTGTCGGCACTCATCAGGCCGTCGGCTACCATCTGGTCGATGATGGGCGCCAGCGAGTGATCCGCGTTGAGGCGGGCCAAGGTCTGGTCCCTGAAGATAAAGAGCGGACTGTCGCCGACGCTGATCCACTCCAGGCCGGCCGGGCCGAGCACCATGCCGACGCAGGTCGCGCCCATGCCGCGAAGTCCCGAATGCGCGACGACCTGCGCACGAATGGCGTCGTTGGCAGCCGTCAGGCTTGCTGCAAGTCTGTCTGGATTGGCGCCCGCTTCAGTGGCGAACTGCTGCAGGAAGATGCCGCAGATGGTGGTGCTCGCCACATCGCCCGCCGCATGACCGCCCATGCCGTCGGCCAGAACGGCGACGACGCCGAGACCCGGCGACGGTGGAGTTCGCGGGGCGAGCGGGCTTGCGCTGGGCCAGACCGCGGCGGCATCTTCTTGATAGCTACGGGCACCTTGGCTTGCCCGGGTCGCATGGCGAAAGTTCA
>JANXRM010000379.1 GCA_025353015.1 Hyphomicrobiales bacterium | reverse complement strand
CGGGCTGGGTGAGCGGGCGGGCAACGCCGCGCTGGAAGAAGTCGTCATGGCGCTCAACGTCCGTTGATGGTGCACTCGATCTGCCGCGCTCCGGCGCGCACACCCGCCAGCGAGTTCGCAACCGCCATGCCGAGATCGTTGTGGCAATGCGTCGACCATACGACCTTGTCACCGCCCGGGACCGTTTCGCGCAGCATCTTGATCAGCTCATAATATTCCTCAGGCACCGAGTAGCCGACGGTGTCGGGGATATTGAGCGTCGTCGCCCCCCGCTTGATGGCGATCTCGCAGCAGCGCAGAAGCACGTCCCGCTCCGTCCGCGTCGCGTCCTCGGCACTCCACTCGACGTTGTCGGTGTAATTACGGGCGCGCGCAACGCTGGCGCCGACGGCTTCGATCACCTGTTCCGCATCCATCTGCAGCTTCCATTTGCGATGCACGGGGCTTGTCGAAATGAACGTATGGATGCGTGGCCGCTTGGCGAATTTGACCGCCTGCCCCGCCCGGTCGATATCGGCGAAGCTCGACCGGGACAGGCCGCACACGACCGCGTTCTTGACGATCTTGCCGATTTCGCAGACGGCCTCGAAGTCACCCGTCGAGGAGATCGGAAAGCCGGCCTCGATGATGTCGACGCCCATCTCGTCGAGCAGTGCCGCCACCTTGAGCTTGTCTTCCAAGGTCATGGCGGCGCCGGGTGACTGCTCGCCGTCACGCAGGGTTGTATCAAAAATCAGAACCCGGTCGGCCTCGTTACGCTTGGCCTTCGTCGCGGGGGCATCGCTCTGCACGATTTGGGTTGTAGGCGCTATCGACGTCATTGTGATTTGTCCTCGGCATACGGCCAGCATCGGTCGCGAGCTGGCATTGATCCATCAGCTCAACTTCGTCTGGTCCCCTGAGCGCCCGTTCCGGATTGATCCGGAACCTCTAAAGGCTCAGGGGTTTGTAAGGAGGAGGGTCAGCCCAATAAGGGATGAGGTGTCAAGCCGGCCGCCGGACAGCAGGAAGACTGGCGCGCGACCGCCAACGGAGGCCAGAGCCCCGGTCGTGATCAGATTTGAAATCTCGCGCGCGCGCATCGGACTGGACCTGCATCGGCCTCGTTGTGGGCCGGATGCGACACTCTAAACGGAGGCCCGGAAAAATTGCAAGCGTGGCGTTGCGTTGAGATGTCACCGTTTCCATGCCGATGGCGAACGAGACCACACCGCAAAACCCCACGGACGCATCCTCTGGGCCTACGCTGACACGCCATTCGCATTCAATTGGCTTCTGTTGGCGCCGGGACCGAGCATTCGCGGCGCACAAAAGTTCGCCTTGACCACCAGCCCACATCGCGGCCCGGCCACGCCTACCAGCGCGGTTCGACGTCAATGTCGAATGCCTGCCCGGGATCGCCGGCCGCAAACGAGAAGTGCCACCATTCCCGCTCGTACGGCACGAAGCCTGCCCGCCGCAGCGGCTCCGACAGGGCCCGGCGATTGGCTGCCTGCGTCGCCGAAACGGCGCCGGACCTGGCGTGACTGCGCACGTCGAAGCAGTCGAAGCTGGTCCCCATGTCGAGACTGTCGTCCGGAGCGCGCGCCTCAGCACTCGCCATACAGGGCCCGTATATCCGGCCGCGCTCGAAGGCTGGCAGTCCAGGACGCGGGATCGGCACCAGCGTTAGATCGACAACATTCCCGCGCGAATGCCCTGATCGTGCTGCGATGTAACCGAGAGACACGAGTTGGTTGCGGGCGAGACCTGGATGGAAGCGCGCGGTCGTCGCATCGGCCGTCGAAGCCAGCGTCCATTGCACGAAGGCTGCAACAGCCCGCAAGGGACGAAAGCAATCGTAGACTTTGAGCGAAAGGCGCTGGGCTGCAAACGCCCGTTGCAGAGTGGCAAGGGCCTCGGCTGTACGGCGTGTCAGAATACATTCCGCGGCGCCATAGCCCGCTACAGGCGCACCCGTGAAATTGTCGTAACCAGCATAGCGCATGTCCTGGATGATCGAGGCATCGATGTCGCTGAGGTAGACGAGCGGCGCCGGCAGCGGCTTGGCCGCGCGCGCTGCCGGGAGCTTCGGCTCTTCAGCTCCGGCTGGCGTGGGCATTGCCACGGCTGAGATCGCGACGAGTGCTGCGGCTATCGTCTGCCTCACCGCAAGGCCGACCGATCGGTGCCCCGTTGCTCTAGACGGTCTGGCCATTTATCGTCACTCCCTGGTCCAAACTTCCCACCGGCCGGTTGACGGCGCGCCTGGAGGTCGCGATGGGCCTCGCTGATGCAGCACTGGGGCTTGAGGTTTTCCAGTCGTCTGCTTATTCTGATCATCGGCGTCGGCCCATGTCCACATCTGCGCACGAGTTCAATGGCCGAAGAGCGTAACGGCGGATGCTGTTCACGAACGGGATGGCGAACATGCGCGGCGTTGGTTGGCTTCCTTGGATCACAATGGCACTGCTGGCAATGCCGGTTGCACCGGTGGATGCGCAGCCACGCTGCTTTTTCCTGGAATGCGCGGCTGGCGATACGACGACGCCTGCAGCGCCCCGCCCGATCAGTCAGCTCCCGCCGGTCGTCCCCGCGCCACGTGCCCCCATCCCGCGCCCATCGGTGGCTGGAGAAACATGCCAGGTTGTCACCGGCGGGCACACCTACTGCGTGAGTTCGGTGTTGGCCCCGCAATTCGGCTTCACCTACAATCCGGTCAATCTCACAGATGGCCGGCTCGACACCGCTTGGGTGGAGGGTAAGGCTGGTGACGGCATCGGCGAATGGATCGTCATGATACCGGCTGCTGGTAAACGTCTGCGCGGCTTCGAGCTTCTCAACGGCTATCACAAGAACAACGACCTATTTCAAAAGAATGGCCGCGTGAAGGATTTCGAGGTCGTCCTGCCAAATGGCAAACCACAGACGATCACGCTCGCTGACCAATCAGGGCCGCAGCGTTTCACCTTTGGCAGCGCGCTGACCGTCGAGTGGGTACAATTGCGCATTCAGTCCGTCTACTCCGGTACCAAATACAAGGACACGGCCATCACGGAATTGCGTCTGCTGGTCGAGTAGGATCAGGACATCGCGGAGGGTCACGCTGATGCTGTCACGCCGGGCGTTGATTTTGACGATGACGTGCACGTGTACGGCTTCCGGATTAGTGCCGGCGGCACATGCGAAATCGTTGTCGCGCTCATCACGTGGCTGTCAGGTTTCGGATGCCGATTTCGGCCGGATACGAGAACGTGGCATGGCGCTCGGCCGTAACGTCGGCGACCTCACCGAGAGCGACATCCGCCGAACGACTGGCAACGCCGGCATGGACCGCATGCTGGATCAGGCCCTGAAACGTGTGTCCGACACATTCGCTGTAATTCCCGGCTTCGGCTTTTATGATGATCACGATGGGGAGAACGCCTGGGCTACGTCACGCGTCCTGCTGCAACGGACCGACGGCACAGTTTTGTTCGGGGATCGGATGTTTTCCACGCTGATGCGCTTCGATCCCGGCGGCGGCGCCGTCATGTGGACGATTGCGCATGAATTCGCGCATATCTGGCTCTACAAGAGCGGTCAGAAAGCCCGTTTGCTCGCTGGACAACCGTCGGTTCGGCGCGTGGAACTGCATGCCGACTTTCTCGCGGGCTTCTATCTTGGCGCCCGCAAGCGCGAACAGTCGGGCATCTCGCTCTTCAATGCCGGTCGCGATATTTGGAACAGCGGCGACACACTCTACAATGATCCCAGTCATCACGGGACGCCGGCAGATCGGATTGCCGCCGCCGAGGCCGGCTTCCAGGTCAGCTACGGGGAGAATCGCGGAGCGAAAGAGGCGTTTGAAGCAGCCACTCAGTATGTGTTGGGCCGGTAGGTCGTGACTGTACCCAGTCAATAACGTCGTCGGCTCAAGTCGCCGCGATCGAAACGAACCAAACGCCGACAATTGGGCGGGCGATTTCCCCTCACAACCCCTTGAGCAACCCCTCCACCAGCCCCGCCAACGCCGTTTGTCGCGACCGCTTCAAGCGCTCGGCGGCGAGGATCGTGCGCAGGTTTTCGAGGCACATGTCCAAATCTGAGTTGACCAGCACGTAGTCGTATTCCGCCCAATGCTCGATTTCGGCTGCAGCTCCCGCCAAGCGGCGCGCCACCACGTCGGGCTTGTCCTGGGCGCGCGTTTCCAGGCGATGGCGGAGCGTTTCGGCCGAGGGCGGCAGAATGAACACGCGAACCACGTCGGCGGGCGCCTTGCCGGTCAATTGCTGCGCGCCCTGCCAATCGATGTCGAAGAGGACGTCGCGGCCGGTCGCGAGCTGCTCCATGACAGCCGCGGCGGGCGTGCCATAGAGATTACCGTGCACGCGCGCCCATTCCAGCAGCGCACCGTCATCGCCCAATTTTTCGAACGCGGCGACGTCGCGGAAATGATAATCGCGGCCATCGACCTCGCCCGGGCGCGGTGCGCGCGTCGTCACCGAAACCGACATGGCGATGCCGAAGTCCTGCTCCAGCAATTTGCGCGAGAGCGTCGTTTTGCCGGCCCCCGAAGGTGACGACAGAACCAGCAACAACCCGCGCCGCGCCAAGCCGCCGCTTTTGCCGCCCGTGTCAGCTGATGTCGTTGCCCTACTCAATGTTTTGAACCTGTTCCCGCATCTGATCGATGACCGCTTTCAAATCGAGCCCGAGGCGCGTGATCTCCACGTCGTTCGACTTGGAACAGAGCGTGTTGGCTTCCCGGTTGAATTCCTGCGTTAGGAAATCGAGCTTGCGGCCGGTCGGCTCCTTCGCCGCCAGCAACTCGCGCGCCGCTGCAATATGCGCCCTCAGCCGGGCCAGTTCTTCCTCGACGTCGGCGCGGGTCGCGAGCAGCACGGCTTCCTGGTGCAAACGCTCCGGGTCGAGCGAGGGCACCGCATCGGTCAGCCGGCGGACCTGTTCGGCGAGGCGGCGGCGAATGGCGTCCGTCGACCGCGCCGGCGAGGCCGCCACGCGCGACACCAAACTCTCGATCTGGGTTACTTGTTCCGACAGAACAGCTTCGAGCCGCGCACCTTCGCGAGCCCGATTGTCCGTGAGGCCGACGAGGGCCGCCTCATAATCGGCAAGCATTGCTGCCAACCGTGCGTCGGCTTCCGCTTCGGACTCGATCGGCTCGACCAGCTCCATCACACCGCGCAGCGCCAGCACGCCTTCCGGCCGCGGATTGTCGAATTGGCCTTTGGCGCGCACCCGGGCGACCGCGGCGAGGACTTGATCGAGAGCATCGTCGTTGACGCGGATCTCGGCGGCACCGGCGTCACGCTGCACGGTCAGGGTCACCGACACGTTGCCGCGGACGACGCGTTTCTGAGTCGCCTCGCGGACCCGGTGCTCCAAGCCCTCCGTCCCCGGTGCCAGACGCAACCGCAGATCCAGGCCGCGACCATTGACACTGCGCACTTCCCAATGCCAGCGCATCCCACCTCGCGCGCCGTCGCGGCGGGCAAATCCCGTCATGCTCTTGAGCGCCATCGAAGCCTTCGCACCGTTAAGGTTGTCTCCCGTCACTCCCTAACGCGGGACTGAAGGGGCGGCAACCTATTGCGCCTTTTTCGCCGCCTTCTTGGCCGGCGCTGCAGGTTTGGTCGCGGGCTCAGCTGTGGCTGGCTCCTCAGTGGCGGCTGGGGGCGGCAAAATCAATGGCACGATCGCTGCGCCACCCCCCTGAGCGGACTGGCCCGTCTGCTTAGCTTTCTGGTCGCGCTCGAATTTTCGCCAATTCTGCACCGCGGCGTTGTGGTCCTTGAGATTTGTCGTGAACACATGCCCCCCCGACCCGTCAGCGACGAAAAAGAGATCGCTTGTCTTAGCTGGATTGAGCGTCGCCTCGATCGCCTGCCGGCCGGGATTGCAGATCGGTCCTGGCGGTAGGCCATCAATCTGATACGTGTTGTAGGGCGTCTTGCTGTCGATATCGCTGCGCGTGATAGCGCGGCCGAGCGGCCCTTGGCCGCCGACCAACCCATAAACGATCGTCGGATCGGACTGCAGCCGCATGTTCTTGCGCAGCCGGTTGACGAAGACCGCGGCCACGCGGTCGCGCTCATCACCGCGCCCGGTTTCCTTCTCGATGATGGAGGCGAGCACGATGGCCTGCTGCAGGGTCTGGATCGGCAAGCCCTGTTGCCGTTTTTCCCAGAGGTCTGCAATCAGCTTCTGATGGTCGGCGAGCATGCGATCCAGGATTTCCTGCCGCGAAAGCCCCCGCGAAAAACGGTACGTATTCGGGAGGATCATGCCTTCCGGCGGCACCTGAACGATATCGCCTGTCAGGTTCTGGTCGGCGCGCAGCCGCTCGACGATCTGCAAGCTCGTCAAGCCCTCAGGCACCGTGAACTTCTGCAGAATCGCGCGTCCCTCGACAAGGGTGTCGAGAACCTGCCGCATGCTGGCCTGCTTCTTGATTTCGTATTCACCGGCCTTGATCCCGGATTTGTCGCCGGAAAGTCCGCCATAGAGCCGGGCGGCGTAGTATTGCGCCATGAACACGCGCCGATCGGACACGATCCCTTCACGCTCGAGACGCCCGGCGATCTCGAGCACACCTTCGCCCTTGGGGATAATCGCGACGGTCGAATTCGCAAGCGGACCCGGTTGATCGAACCATGTGCGCAGGACCATGGCGAGGCCCCCACACAACGCGAGCAATATGAAGGTGAACGTCAGCACGCCATTGACGAAGCGAAAAAAGCCGTTGAGGCGCCGTTCCGGACGTAGAGGCTTGAGATCACGCGATGGTCTCGGCGGGCGGCTCGGCGCAATCAAGTCAGCAGGACTGCGCGACGCCATCGCCGGAGGGCGAACCGCCGATCCTTCAGTGGGATCTCTTGGCCTCATTGATGTCTCCAGCGCCTCTGCAGCGCCTCTGCCATGACCAGCGTGGCGACGGATAGAAAACCGCACAGACTGCCCGGGTAAACCTGCACGACCAGGCAAATGCCAAGGATACCCTACGCGAAAATATGGCCAAAGCCGGAACGATCGCTAGATCTCACGGACAGAGAGAGGCAGATTCTAGGCCTAAACTCAAGCAGCTGATGCTCGATCGGCCCCGGGCTATCCGCGCCGGAGCGCCCAATGCGACCGTCCCGGTTTGTGGGGCAAGTTTGGCGGTACGTATTTGGCGGTACATGTTTGGCCGCCCAAGTTGCGCCAAGGGCTGGCGCCTCAGGCTGTGAGGCGGCGCATGACCAGCGAGGCATTCGTGCCACCGAAGCCAAAGGAGTTCGAAAGCACTGTATTAATGGGCTTTTTCTTAGGCGTATGCGGCACCAGGTCGATGGCCGTTTCGACGGAGGGATTGTCCAGGTTGAGCGTCGGCGGCGCGATGTTATCGCGCATGGCCAAGACGGAAAAAATGGCCTCGATCGCACCTGCCGCACCGAGCAGGTGACCAGTCGCCGATTTCGTCGAGGACATCGTCAGCTTGCCGGCCGAATTGCCGAACAACCGCTCAACGGCACCAAGCTCGATTTCGTCGCCCATCGGGGTCGATGTGCCGTGGGCGTTGACGTAGTCGATCTCGCTGACGTCGATACCTGCCCGGTTGATGGCATTACGCATGCACCTGAAGGCGCCATCGCCGTCGGCGGCAGGGGCCGTGATGTGGAACGCATCGCCCGACATACCGTAGCCGACGACCTCGGCATAAATCCGCGCGCCACGGGCTTTGGCATGTTCGAGCGCTTCGAGCACAACGACGCCGGCGCCTTCGCCCATAACGAAGCCGTCCCGGTCCTTGTCGTAGGGACGTGAACCTTTGGTCGGATTGTCGTTGAAGTGCGTCGAGAGCGCTTTGCAGGCAGCAAAGCCTGCCAGCGCAATCCGGCAGATGGGGCTTTCGGCACCGCCAGCGACCATAACGTCGGCATCACCCAGCGCCACGATGCGCGCGGCATCGCCGATGGCATGAGCCCCCGTCGAACAGGCCGTGACGACCGAATGGTTTGGGCCTTTGAGGCCGTGCTTGATCGAGACGTAGCCCGACGCCAAATTGATCAATCGGCCGGGAATGAAGAACGGCGACACGCGCCGCGGCCCTTTTTCCTTGAGCAGCAGCGAGGTGTCGGCGATGCCGCTCAAACCACCGATGCCGGAGCCGATGAGGACGCCGGTGCGTTCCTGCTGGTCCTTATTGGCCGGCTTATAGCCAGAATCTGCCATGGCCTGATCGGCGGCCGCGACGGCGTAGACGATGAAATCGTCGACTTTCCGCTGCTCCTTCGGTTCCATCCACTGGTTGGGATTGAACGTCCCATTCGTGCCGTCGCCGCGGGGCACGAAACAGGCGATCTGACAGGCGATGTCTGCCACTTCAAACTCGGTGACGCGCCGCGCGCCACTTTTTCCGGCAAGCAATGCCGTCCACGTCGGCTCGACGCCGCATGCGAGCGGCGTAACGAGCCCCAATCCGGTGATGACGACGCGGCGCATGGCTTCACTCGCAATGGCAATGGCAACGGTCGACTCGAATACGCGGCCGAATTGACCCGTTGCCAATTCGACTAAGGCCAATTCGACTAAGGCCAATTCGACTACAGCGCCAATTCAATTCCAGGATTATCCCGCCGCGCCGCGCCACGGCTCCGCTTCGTTCAGAACACGGAGCCGGTGAACGCGCCTGCGGCACTCAGGCTGCTTTGGCCTGCTTTTCGAGGAACTTGACGGCATCGCCGACCGTCTGAATCAGTTCGGCAGCATCATCCGGGATTTCGCACCCGAACTCTTCCTCGAATGCCATGACCAGCTCGACCGTATCGAGGCTGTCGGCACCGAGGTCATCGATGAAGCTCGCCGTCTCCGTCACCTTCTCGGCCTCGACGCTGAGGTGGTCGATGACAATTTTCTTCACGCGATCTGCGACGTCGCTCATGTATCCCTCGTCCGTTCCTCGATTTCGACCTGCGTCTTGCAGATGTCGATCAATCCCAGTGCACCAACCCAAGTCCAGTTCGGTTCGGCCGCACTTTTGCCACACCGGCTGAACTTCAGCTAACCCGAATCCTGATTCCACGCACCATTCGATGCGCCCCTGAACGCTTTTGTCCCCAGGTTCTCGCCGCATTTTCAAAACAACGCTGGGGTGCAAAAGCAACGTTTCCGGCTCGGTAACACACTTCATAGAGGTTGACCAGCAACCCACACCTCATAAATCTGCGGCGACTTGGCCACACGCCTCGGCTCCAGGGTGCGCCCACGTCAAATCATGACCATGCCGCCATTGACGTGCAGCGTCTGGCCGGTCATGTAACGCGCCTCCTGGCTTGCGAGATAGACTGCGGCGGCTGCAATATCGTCTGGATTGCCAAAGGCTTGGGCCGGAATGGCCGCCTTGATCGCCTCGACCTGCTTTTCGTTGAGCACATCCGTCATCGGGGTCTGGATGAAGCCCGGCGCAATGCAGTTTGCCGTGATGCCACGGGGCGCGACCTCCCGGGCCAGCGACTTGGTCATGCCGATCATGCCGGCCTTGGAGGCGGCATAATTGCCCTGGCCCGGATTGCCGAGAATGCCTGATACCGACGAGATATTGATGATGCGGCCGTAACCGGTTTTGTTGCGCAGCATGTGGCGCGTGCCGGCCCGCATCAACATGAACGTCGAGGTCAGGTTGACGGCGATGACGTCATCCCACTGCTCGTCCTTCATGACCATGAACAGGTTGTCCTTGGTCAGCCCGGCGTTGTTGACGAGAATGTCCAGCCGCCCGCCCAGCGCCTTCACGGCCTCGTCGATAAGTTTGGCCACCTGCTCTTTGTTGGCGAGGTCGCACGGGCAGACGACCACCCGCTCCTTGAGCTCGGCCTTCAAGGATTCGAGCTTGTCGGCCTGCC
>JANXRM010000358.1 GCA_025353015.1 Hyphomicrobiales bacterium | reverse complement strand
CAGAAGGCCCCGCGCGCGGGGCCTTCTGGCTGTCTGAAGTGAGGGAATATTACTCCGGCCCGCCGATGGAAAATTACTCCGGCGTTGACAGACACCATCTTGGCGACCGTCTTCGGATCGAGGCCGAACCGCCGCGCCGCCGCCCGCTGGCTCAACCCCTCGATCTGAGCCGCAGCCCGCACCTGCAAATATGTGTCCACGTCCAGCATCCCCCGCCCTCGGCCCTCCGCGGCACGAGCGCTCCCCACTGCCGGAATTTTACTCCAGCGCAACCGACCGGATCGGCCGCCTCAGTGAGCGACTTTGTCTCCGGCGCTTACAAGCGTTCCTTGAATGGCGGCTTTGTCAGGGTGGACCGACAGTCGCCGAGCGGCTACGTTGAGGATCGCAGGTGACGAGCGGTTTCTCGAAATGTTTATCTATGGACCGCTCTACCTCGGTAAACAGACATTCGGTCGGACAACTTTGATAACTGGCCAATGCGCGACAACGCTGCAGAATTGGTACGGCCGGCGCAATAATGCCAATAGTCAAGTTGTGGTTCTGTTTGGACGGCTACTCTCGCCAACGGTGTGAGCACACCAGAACCGGCTCATCCCTCTTGAAATTGAACGCGAGCGGAGGTTGCGCTGGTGCGTTCGGCAATCTCTATCAGTGCCGAGCGATAGGGCCTCTCGAATCGTTCCTGCATACGGATAAATCGGGCCTGCTCCAAGCGATGCAGTGATTGGGGCCCGATGAGCCTTGGACCTGCCAGCGCATGGCAATATGAGAATGTGACGTCACTCAGTTTGGGTAGCCGCCATGGCCAGATGAAGCCCGGCGTCGTTGGCCGCTCGACGATCCATTCCGCTGTCATGCCCAGAGGTTCGCCTTGCGATGGCGCTTGGACAAGCACCCATGTGAAATCTCCGGTTGTCTGGTTCTTGATGAAGAAAACAACCTCGTCGCTCGAAACGACGCAAAGCCCCGAAAGAATGAGGTCGCCAGCCGTCACGGGAAAGTTTGCGAACTTGACGATCGGGGTGACTTCATCGCGGCTCCACCATTGCCACCACGCGGCATTGTCAATTACCTTCTGGCCGTTGACTTCCTTGAGGCGTTGCCAAGTGCCGATCTGCGGTATCGTCACGTGCGGGTATGCGCGGGTTCCGTTCAAGCCAATCCAGACCGACGATCGATACTCGTCGCGAGCTGGATCACCCGGTGCAGGATTGATCGGTGGCACAGCAGGAACATCGACTGTAGGTACAGTCCACGCCGCGCCAACGCTCGAGAAGCGATCCGGTTTGCTGGCCTTCAGGTAGAGTCCCGACCAATTGCGGCTCTTGTCGAAGCGATCCCTGTTGGACAATTCGATACGGGGTGATGGCCTGCCTCTTTGCTGATTTTCAATCGAAAATGTCGCGACCTTTGGCGGCAGCACTTCGTGATCGAACTCGGGTTTGATAAAGCGCAATGGCGCGGAGAATAGCAACGTCCAGAAATCGAGACTTTCAACCTTATCTGCACTTGGCCGTGTGGGCAGCCCATACTCTTCCATCATGCGTTCGGTGGCGCTTGTGGGATCAAAGTCGGGTGGCGGCAGCGGATACTGGTGCAAACGCTTCGCCAATGCTGGATCGATAGCCATTTCACATTCCTCCGTCGTTGATCATGCCCATTCCGCCTTCGCCGCCGCGATCGTATCGGCAAGTACGGACTTCTGCGGTTTGGGACACGCCGAGATCCAGTCGAAAACCTGCTTCGCCAGGTCTCGACCCGCAATGCTGTCGGACTCGTAGTGGACTCCCGCGATCTCTCGATTTCGAGCCGAGCGATTGGCCAGCGCGGTCAATGACGGCCTTAATGCATCGGCTTTATCCGAGGGCATTACGGAACAGAGTGTCAACGCCGTTACATGCCCCTGCGTTGAATGCCCGCTCGGGTACGAAGGATGGCCAGGCACCTCGACCGGCGGCAATAATGCGGGACAGATCTGGCTCGGACGTGGTCGATCGTAGACACCCTTGAAATGCATGACGACCATGACCGCGATCGCGTCCACCATGATCAGCAGCCGATAGGTGGCCGGGTGCGTGTCGGGCTTCATACCGGCAAGAGCTAGAAAATACGTCAGTGTCTCTGGATGCTGCGATACGAGTTCGCCGCGCGCATCTGGTCGTTCCTCGATCGCCATGCGGATGAGGGATTTGATCTCCCTGTCGACTTCGCTTGCCGTTAGGTTCGGCGCTGGAAGGCTGATGTGCGACAGCCAAGCGGTCGACGAAAACTCTGCGACGGCGCGCCACCTCTCCCAAAAAATCGCCCAATTACGCTTTCCGAAGTTTTGTATCGGCACACGCTGTTCGGCAATGCCGGGCTCAGTCACAAAGGGTAGGTCGACGCGGTCTGCGAATGACCAACCAAACCCTTGCGGATTTCCAGAATTGGCACTGTTTGCGCTGTTGCCGCTATTTCCACTATTGCCACTGTTCCCGCTATTTCCACTATTACCACTATTTCCTGACATAATCATACCTCCCTAATAAAGCAGTTGAAGTTATTCGGGCATCCCGGCTTGGCGAAGATTTTCCGTCACCCTGTCGCGGGCCGCGCCGGAGAGCCAAGTCCGCTTGGACCAGGCGCACAACGAAAATTGCGGTGCGAGGCGCAGGTGTTGCGCAACGACTTGTCGGGCGTCATCCAGCTGACCAGTTTCGATGAGGCTTGCAGCTAGGATGCGAAGGTTTGCGGCGAAACGGTCGTTGCGGTTGAATGACAGCTGTGCATAGCGAACGGCATTTCTGTATTCGCCGGACACAAAATGTGATTGCGCTAGAACAAAATTGGGGTAATGAGAAAAATTGTCGCGCGGCGATAGCCGAATAGCGTTCCGGGCGTGCAGCACGCCGGACTGGCCACGGCCCGCACAACTTTCCGTCACAGCGCTGAGGGTCCAGGCGAATGCCGAGTTCGGGCACTCGGCCAGAGCGCGTTCGAAACCAATGCGAGAGGCCTCGTAATCGCGATCGGCAATGCATCGCACATGCGCATGCACTGCGAGTGCTGTGGCATTGCTGTGGTCGAGCTTGATCGCGTGGGCGGCCAAGCGCTCTGCTTCCCGAAGATCGGCAAACATGTCGGTCGACCACATCTGTCCAACCCGGTAGCAGTGCCAGTGGGCCAAATAGCCGTAGGCTGGAGCATACGTCGGATCAAGCTCTATGGCCCGACTGAGAAGCTTACGGGTTCTTGAGAACGACGTGTACTCAAGGTCATGCAGCGGCCCCACAGCCTGCAACATGAGATCATAGGCGGTCATGCTCTGGGGATGCTTTCGCATCGCCCGACGAAGCTCCCGTTCACGCACCTTTGGGGCAATCAGCTTGGCTGTCTCGAGTGCGATTTGATCCTGAAGGTGGAAGAGTTTCGAAAAATGCCCCTCGTACCGGCTGGCATTGACAATCTCGGCCGTTTCGGTTTCGGCCAGTAATGTGTGAATCCTTAGCTGGTCGCTGGAACGCTGGACATTGCCGTAAAGGACATAGCGTACGCCCAAGTCCCGCCCGATCATGCGAACGTCCGGCGCGGCGTCACGATAAGACCGTGTCGATCCTTTAGCGATCACGAAAAGATCTTTTAGACCGGCCAGAGCCTGAATGATGTCGTCGACGATT
>JANXRM010000241.1 GCA_025353015.1 Hyphomicrobiales bacterium | reverse complement strand
CATCTCGATCGCGCCCAATGTCCCGATCACCATCGGTGCATTCGTATGTCCCATGTGCGCAATACGGAAGGCCTTGCCTTGCAGCTCGCCGAGGCCGACGCCCAGCACGACGCCACATTTCTCGCGGGCGTAATCCAGGATCGCTTGTGGATCGCGCCCCTTCACCAGCACGTTGGTGACCGAGTTGCAGCGAGCCTTCGGCTCATCGATGTTGAAGGCCACGACCTGGCCTTCCGACCATTTTGCAACGGCCCGACGCGTCGCCTCCGCCAACAGCGCGTGCCGGCGGAAGGCGTTATCGAGCCCTTCGGCAAACAGCATGTCCAGCGATTTCCGGAGCGCAAACAACAGGTGCTCCGGCGGCGTACCGCAATACTTGTGGTAGCTGAGGTCGCCATCGCGGAACGACCAATCCCAATACATGGTCCGCATGTTGGCGATCTTGTGAACGGCGCGGGCTTTATCGCTCGCCACCACGAAGGCGAGGCCCGGCGGCGTCATCAGGCCTTTCTGCGAGCCGGCCATGGAGACATCGACGCCCCAGGCGTCGTGCTCGAACGGCACGCAGCCGAGCGAGGCCACGCAATCGACCATCAGCAACGCCGGATGCTTGGCACGGTCCATCGCCTTCCGGATCGCCGGGATATCGTTGATACAGCTCGACGCGGTATCGATCTGGACCACCATTATGGCTTTGATCGCGTGCCCCTTGTCGGCCTTGAGGCGTGCCTCGACCTTGCCGGGATCGACGGCATTACCCATGCCCTCCGGCAACACCTCGACCTCAGCGCCCATCATCGCGGCCATCTCGCCCCAACCGACCGCGAAGCGCCCGCTTTGCAGCACCAGCACCTGGTCGCCGCGGGACAGCACGTTCGAGAAGGCGGCTTCCCAGCCGCCATGTCCGTTGGCCGCGTAGATATAGACCCGGTTCTTGGTCCGGAAAATTTTTCGCATATCGTCGTGGCACGACTGGCCGAGCCCGAGCATGCCGCCGGAATAGATGTCGACCGCCGGCCGATGCATCGCCTGCAGCACTTCGTCCGGAATGTTTGTCGGACCCGGGATCGACAGGAATTCGCGGCCAGCGCGGACGGTCATGGATGCCCCCTCGTGATGTGATGCGATCAAACGACGCCACCTCGTTTTACGTTGTCGCTGGCGGCATCACAACACTGCAGAACAAAGGCATCGCAAATCAAAGACCGTCGAAACGACCGCCCGGCCCGGCCAAAACGAAAAAGGGAGCCGCGTGGCTCCCTTCGATTAGGTCAGCAGTTGAGGTAACCGCCAGGTCAAGCGGCCACCTCGCTCTTATCGCCCGGATTGCGCAGCACATAGCCGCGGCCCCAGACCGTCTCGATATAGTGCTTACCACCGGTCGCGGCCTGCAGCTTCTTGCGCAGCTTGCAGATGAACACGTCGATGATTTTGAGTTCCGGCTCGTCCATGCCACCATAGAGATGGTTGAGGAACATCTCCTTGGTGAGCGTGGTGCCCTTCCTGAGCGAGAGCAGCTCCAGCATCTGATATTCTTTGCCGGTCAGATGCACGCGAGCACCATTGACCTCGACCGTCTTGGTGTCGAGGTTGACGCGCAGCTCGCCGGTCTCGATGACCGACTGGGCGTGCCCCTTCGAGCGGCGCACGATGGCGTGAATGCGGGCGACCAGCTCGTCCTTGTGGAACGGCTTCGTCATGTAGTCGTCGGCGCCGAAGCCGAGGCCTTTGACCTTGTCGTCGATCTGGGCAAGGCCCGAAAGGATCAGGATCGGCGTCTGCACTTTCGAAACCCGAAGCGTCTTCAGGACGTCATATCCGCTCATATCGGGCAGATTGATATCGAGAAGAATGATATCGTAGTCGTAGAGCTTGCCGAGGTCGACACCTTCCTCGCCAAGATCCGTCGTATAGACGTTGAACCCTTCGGACTGAAGCATCAACTCGATGCTTTGCGCTGTTGCGCTATCGTCCTCGATTAGAAGGACCCGCATGACCAATCCTCTTTTCCCGACCCGCTGCCCCGAAACCGTCACGTTGCCGCCACGGTTCATTCATCATTTCGAAATCTAAGGTCGAGAGGTTAACAAACCCTAATTTTTTATTGCGGATCGCTTTATTGCGAGAAGGCCGTTTTCTTTCGGCGGCTTCGCAAACAACCAATCCACAACGCACCGGCCCCGCGATGCATCCCAAACAGGACATACATCAACGACCGGTGCGATAGGCTACCGTCCCTCACCCCGACAATGTCACTTGCCCGCCCCGCGGTCGTCGAAGGTGCTGCCCTGAACCTTCCGCCAACCGTGCAGACTGATGATTATCTGATTTGGCCGCCAGCCCCTAGGGCCATTCAGCGTCCGCGACTCGACTTTTTAGCTGCAGATTCATGATGCAGACGCAATCGTTGCTTTACCGCAACTTAAAGTCCGTCGTGTAGAGTTCACCTTGTCCGGAAGTTCTGGGATTTGGGTCTCAAGTCCCTGGTTTTTTCAATACACCCGGAACATCTCCAGCCCGTTGGCATGGAACTTGATTATGTATCTGCGTTCGGTTCTTCTTGTCTGGGGTGAGTTCTGTCATGAAGCCACGTGAAAGTGCATTGCGCCTGAAGCGTTTCGACGCCGAGGAAAAAATCCGCAAAGTCGCGGACCTCGAATCGATGATCCGCGAATTTGACCAGATGGCTGCCGACCTCGATCGCCAGATCGCGAACGAGGAAGACCGCACCGGCGTCAAGGATCGCCACCACTTCGCGTATTCGACATTTGCCAAGGCCGCAGCCCAACGCCGCGACAATCTTGCAATCTCGGTCGACGATCTGCGCGCCAAGCTTGCAATCGCCGTGCAGGAGCGGGACGCCGCCGTCGCTCTCCTTAGCAAGTCCGAAACCGGCGAAATCCGGGAAACGGGCAGGAGCCGCCGCCGTGGCGAAAACGCGCTGGATGCCCGGGTCGGCTGAATGCCGCTTGATCAGGCCCCTCCTGATCAGGTCTGGCCCGGTCCGGGCAACAAGTCCAAGCAGACTTGAAAGTGCAGCGAAAAAGCACAGTGGATCGATTGCGATCCACCTGACGTTGCAGCTCGGGGCCGATCGGGGCTGATCTGGCCCTAAATCCGTGGCCGCAACTCCCTTGTCATAGCGCGGCCGCATCGGCCCTGCTATTGTCGCGCATGTCAATTCGACAGTGGTTCCGACTGGCTGCGACACGATGGCGGACGCTGGGTGATAATCCGGTCTTCATCGTGCACTACCCTTGCAAAACCGGCCGCAGTCTGGAATCCATCGCCTGCATCGGGGCCGCGATTGCAGCGGCTGGGCGAGGGGAACGAATGCGCCGCGGTTGGACAACGCTGATCTTGGTGCCACTCGTCGCTGTGCCGTTGGCGTTGAGCCTGACCGGCTGCAGCGGCACGCCGTTGTCGTTGACCGGCCTCTCGGAGCCAAGCCCCGCCGATGCGCAGCCGGGGACCAAACTCCCGACCTCGAGCATCACCGTCCCGGCGCTGAACCCAATCCTGAATATGGCGAGCCTGGGCGGCAGCACGACCGAGCGGGTCGAGCCGCCGGTGGAAATCTACAGCCGCATTGCCCGCGGCGCGCTCCGGTGCTGGTTTGGCACACAGGGCAGTCTCAAGAAGACACACGTGTTTCACGCTGACGTGGCCCCGCCTTCAGCAGGCGGTGGCGCCGAGATCGCGATCTACGAGCGCGACCTGTCGGGCCAATCGCCCCGCTCGATCCGCGCCTTCCGGATCACGATCGCCCGGTCGGGTGATGGCTCGAATATCCAACCCGAGAATTTTCGCATGCCTGAGACGGTCGCCCGCGACATGAGCGCCGACGTCGGCCGCTGGGCAATGGGCACTGACGAGTGCAGCGTGATCGGACTTGGCGGCTGGACCGCTCAGCCGGGCAAGGAGGAAGCGCCGCCTGCGCCAGCGACCGCGAAGAAAGCGGAAAAGGCCAAGCGCTGAGCCATAGCATTTCGCAGAAAGCTCGGGCGACACGCGGATAGGGCCACGGACAGACGGCCAACCTTCGGTGCGACAGCAGGGCGCGAGCGCCCGCACCGGCCGCTCCCCCACCGTTTGCCGGAGAAAAATGCTCCGGGCCCGCTCAGCTGCGGTAGTCTTGCACGCGGGTTGCACGCAGACCGGCAAGACCGTGCTTGTCGATCGATCGCTGCCACGACAGAAACTCGTCGACCGTGAGCTTGTAGCGCTCACAGGCCTCCTCGAGGCTCAAAAGGCCGCCGCGCACTGCAGCGACGACTTCGGCCTTGCGGCGGATCACCCAGCGCTTGGTGTCCTTCGGGGGCAGATCGGCGACCGTGAGGGGGCTGCCGTCTGGTCCGATGACATAACGCGCGCGGACTCTGAACTGTTGCTCGGCCATGATACTGATACTCGATACACGTATGAGAAACTCAGCCTAACCTACCGGAATGCCATTAATTCCAGCCTAAGTAATCCGGTAAACAAGGCTCTACGGAACGCCCTGATTTTACACGAAATTTCCGCACAATCATCGACTTTCCCCCAGACTGGTAAATGGGCGTATCAGAGCAACACGACGGCGCCTTGCAACGGCAGGCAGGCAAGGACGCCGGAACGGGCCTGCTCTTCATATTGAGCTGCATCACCAAAGGCCGATGTCCTGCGCCGATGCGAGACCAACATCTATGGCTTGAGCGTGGACGTGGCCCAGGCAGAGCAAAGACT
>JANXRM010000219.1 GCA_025353015.1 Hyphomicrobiales bacterium | reverse complement strand
TCGTAGGGCTTACGCCGCGCATGCGCATCGGCGATGAACTGCGCGGCAGTAGCCGCATCGAACGATTGATTGCTCATGACGCCACATACTCCTGTTGCGGGCCGTCCTGGAAGGAGCGACCCTCTATGTTGTCGAGCAGCCAGCTACCCTGCACACCACCGACAATGCGCACCCGGTCAGGCAAAACCCGGTACATCAACCGCCAACGGTGCACGAACGTTTCGCGCAGCTCGTTGGCACGCCACTCCGGCACGATTCGATGCGCGGAGGGGAAGTCGGGCAGTCGTCGGGACGCTGCCCGAATGGCCTCGACAACCGCATTTGCATTCGCAGGCGACGTCCGCTCGATAAACTCGGCAATCTCCGCAAAATCGGCGATCGCGTCGTCCGACCACTCTATTTTGTGAGCCATTTTGCGAGTCGCCTTTCGTACTCCTCATGCGGGATCCAGCCCTCGCGGTCGGCGCGCTCTTCCGACCGCGAAATCGTCACGACCACGGCGAGGTGCTACTGGATCTGCTCCAGCGTTAGATCGTCTGGCAACCGGTCGAGCAGCGCCCGCACCTCGTCCTTGGCAGATTTGGGCTTCGCCGTCGCTTGGGTCTCGAGAGCCACATCAGCCACAACTACCTCCATCGCCGCCGTCGTTGCCGGCACTCGTTACCCGGTTACCCAGCCAACCGCTCCAACTCGGTTGTGATAGCTTTACCCATCTCGGTCGTGCCCACTTTGCGCATGTTCGGCTGCATGATGTCGCCCGTGCGATATCCCGCCGCCAGCGTGTTGGCGATCGCCTTGTCGATCATGTCGGCTTCGCGCGGCAGATTGCACGAATAGCGCAGCGCCATGCCGAACGAGCTGATCTGCGCGATTGGGTTGGCGACGCCTTGTCCCGCGATGTCAGGCGCCGAGCCATGGATCGGCTCATAGAGCGCCTTCGGAATACCCGTCTTCGGATCGGGCGCACCGAGTGACGCGGACGGCAGCATGCCGAGCGAACCCGCCAGCATCGCGGCCTCGTCCGAAAGCATATCGCCGAACAGGTTGTCGCAGACGATCACATCGAACTGCTTCGGATTGCGGACAAGCTGCATGGCGCAGGCATCGGCCAGGATGTGATGCAGCTCGACGTCCTTGGCTTCCTTAGCGTGCAGCGCTGTGACCACCTGGTTCCATAGCACGCCGGTTTTCATGACGTTGCGCTTCTCGGCCGAATGCACCTTGTTCCCGCGTTTACGGGCGAGATCGAAGGCCACGCGCGCAATCCGCTCGATCTCGCGGGTAGTATAAACTGTCGTATCCACGGCCCGCTTCTGGCCGTCTTCCAGGGTCACGATTTCCTTCGGCTCACCGAAATAGGTGCCACCGGTCAACTCACGCAGAATGAGGATATCCAGGCCCTCGACCAGCTCGCGCTTGAGGCTGGAGGCCTCCGCCAGTGCCGGATAGCAAATCGCGGGCCTGAGGTTGGCGAAGAGATCCAACTCCTTCCGCAACCGCAAAAGCCCAGCTTCCGGCCGGATCTCGTACTTGACCTTGTCCCACTTCGGTCCGCCGACTGAGCCGAAGATGATGGCGTCGGCAGCTTTCGCCTTGCCCAGAACCTCGTCCGTCAGCGGCACGCCGTGCTTGTCGATCGAGCAACCGCCGCAAAGTGCCGTCTCCGTCGTGAACTGCGCCCTCCCCGTCTTGTTGAAGAACGCAAGCACGCGATCGACTTCCGCCATCACTTCGGGGCCGATGCCATCGCCTGGGAGCAGAAGCAGCTTGTGAATAGCCATCTGGACGTCGAGCCTCTCGTTGTTGTCAGCGCTTCAGTTGCCCACGACGCAACCGCGCGGTTTTGCCAGCATTTCCTAGGATAACTGCATGCTCTAATCCGAGATGCCCACAAGCGCAAGGCGGCTTTGGTTGCGATTTCATGCGACAGGCACGTGTTTTCCGCATCGAAGCCATCCCCCCGGCACGCGTGCAACGAGCGCTTGCCAGGCGAAACGGCTCCGGATTTTCCACAGGGCAATCGCACCGGCAGTCCCGGTCAAGTGCTAAATTCCAGTCTGATTCGCGCTTGTTCTCGTGCTGCATCGAGCGCCCCCGACCCGGGATATGAGGCAGGAGATCACGCATGGCTGACGGCAGCGGCAAGCCCATCATCAAGGAAGCAGAAGCAGCAGCAGCGGAGGCCGCCCGCGAGGCCCGAGCCGAAGTTCTGGACCGGCCTCCCGGAAAAAAGCCGGCGGGAGCCTCACGTGCGGTCGATAAAAATAAGGCGTTCCACGAGTTCGCCGTCGACGTCTGGATCACGAACTTCAACTCGGTCGAGTTCGGCTTCTTCAGGCGCGACCGCAACAAGGCAAAATCGCGCCAGTTCACCTCCGACATGGATATCTTCGCCGAAGTCACGGAGAACGGCGAGCGTACGGGCCTGCTCGGATACCGTGAGGAGCTTTGGAAGAAGAGCACCGGCATGGACAAGCGCCTCGTGTTCAAGCTCTTCAACGAGACCCTGAACTGGCGCGCCACCATGGATCTGATGATTGGCCGCTCGCTGCAGCTGACATTGGGCGCGCGCGGCGTGCCGGTGTTTGCGTTCTCGGCCAACATCGGTGATCACGACTTCATCGTGTATCTTGAGCGCTCGGCCAACAAATGGCCCGGCATGCCCGAGAACTACTCGTTCTTCATCATCCGCGACGGCGAACCCCAGTTCTTCCGACTCAAGCGTGACTTCATCGATCTCGGCGGCGACTACACACTCTACAACCAGCGCGGCCAGAAGATCGGCGACATCGACGGCCGCGTCTTCACGCTCGGCGGCCATTGGAAGGGCCGGGTCAAGACCGAGTACGCCGACAAGCATCTCGTCATGGTGCTGCAGTTGTTCTGCGGCATGCTGGCCTTCAACCGCGGCCTGAAGAGCCACATGCGCACGCTCTTCGGCGACGTCAAATCAGGCCGCATCAAGCCGAAGCTCGAGAAGCAAGAAGCCGACCTCTACATGAACCCGCGCCGCGTGCGGTAATCCCCGCGATTGTCATCCTCGGGCGTGCCCCTTGGCGCGTTCCCGAGGACCCATCGGGCAGCAAATTCGATGTCCGCCTTGGATCACCGTTGCGGCAACGCACTCGGACCATTGCATCATCGAAACGCGCGGAGAATGAGATCTTCGCGACCAGCGTGAGGATGACACCTCCGACTCACCCCTTCACCACAAATGCCCCACTCAACGCCTTCGCAATCAACGCCTGCGTCTCAAGTATCCCATAGAGCGCGATGAACGAGCCAAAACGCGGACCCTTCGGTTCACCCAGCAACACCTCGTAGATCGCGTTGAACCAAGCGTTCGACACGCCGGGACGCTCGACCGTGGCGCTCTTCGCCGTCAGGTCCTGATAGCGCGGCACCGCCCGGCCCACATCGTAAAGCAACCCCTGCAGATCCTCGGCGCTAGCGTCGGGCGCGGCTTTCCCGATCGCCTCCGACAACGCCGTCAGCGCTGCGCGCTCCACGTCGTCCGCCGCGCGGTAGACCTTCTTCGGCCGCACGAAATCCTGGTAGAAGCGCACCGCATAGCCGACCATGTGGTCGAGCAGCGGATATTTCTCCGGCGTCGCGCCCGCCACATGCCGGCGGATGAAGCCCCACAGCACCGCCTTGTCGTCGGCATTCGAGGCGGCAACCAAGTTTAGCAGCAGCACGAACGTGATCGGCAACTCCGCCGACGGCGGGTGCCCGGAATGAATGTGCCATGCCGGATTGTCGAGCCGCTGCTTCGGCTCCTGGGTCGGGAATGCCGCGATGAATTGCAGGTACTCGTCCAGCGCCCGCGGGATCACGTCGAAGTGCAGCTTTTTCGCCGCCTTCGGCTTCTGGTACATATAGAGCGACAGGCTCTCGGGGCTGGCATAAGTCAGCCATTCCTCGATCGTCAGGCCGTTGCCTTTCGACTTCGAAATCTTCTGACCGTTCTCATCCAGGAACAGCTCGTAGTTGAACCCTTCCGGCGGCGTTCCGCCCAGCGCCTTGCAGATCTTCGACGACAGCGTCACGGAATCGATGAGGTCCTTGCCCGCCATCTCGTAGTCGATGCCCATCGCCATCCAGCGCAGCGCCCAGTCGGCCTTCCATTGGCATTTGACCGCACCACCGGTAACCTTCGTCTCCACCTTCTGCTGGGTTTCTGGATCGACGTAGACGATCGTCCCATTCTTCGCGTCACGCTCGACCATCGGCACATAAAGCACCTTGCCCGTGCGTGCCGAAATCGGCAGGAACGGGGAGTAGGTGGCGCGCCGCTCCGGCCCGAGTGTCGGCAGGATGATATCCATCACCTGATCGTAGACCTCAAGCATCCGCAGCAGCGTCGCGTCCATGGCACCAGACTTGTAGACGTCCGTTGCCGACAGGAACTCGTACTCGAACTTGAATTGATCGAGAAACTGCCGCAGCCGCGCATTGTTGTGATGCGCGAAGCTCGGATACGCATTCTTTTTTGCGCCTTCGGATGCCCATTTCCCATCCGGCGCGGAGAAAGGATCTGGGACACTGGTCAGCGGCGTGTCGATGAAGCCAGCCAGCATCTCTTGGTTGGGCACATTCCCCGGCACCTTGCGAAATCCGTCCAGATCGTCTGAAAAGCAAATGAGACGTGTTTTCCGCTTGCCCTCCGTCAACACTTCGTAAGCATGACGTACCATGCTGGTCCGCGCCACCTCGCCGAACGTGCCGATATGCGGCAGCCCCGACGGCCCATAGCCGGTCTCGAAGATCACGGTCTTGGATTTGCCGTCCGGCATCCGCTCCAGCCGCGCGATCAACCGCCGCGCCTCCTCGAACGGCCAGGCCCGGGCATCCTTCACGGCAGCAGTTTCGGCGGGGGACAGAGATGCGGTCATGCGAGCCTTCAGGTCGGTGCAACGAGATCGAACGGGCCGGAAAAGCCCTGAAACGAGCCATTTACCAACCGGAACGATGAGCGGCGCAAACTATGGGCCAAGCCACCGTCCGTCAATGTCACACAAAGTTGAAGCCGGGAAAGCCCTCCCGAATCAATACTCGTGCCCGATCAGTGCTCTCTGAATGTCCGTGACATCGCGTCCATCAGCGGCTTCACGAAATAGCTCAACATCGACCGGTCACCGAGCTCGATGTAAACTTCGGCCGGCATACCGGGAACGAGGGCGTGCCCCTTCGGCAGCTTGGCCATTTCGCCCTCCTTCAAGGCCACCTGCGCGGTGAAATAGCTTTTGTTCTGGCTGCTCGGTGCCTGCGGCTGGCCCGGCGTTTGGTTTTCTGTCATCTGCGCCGCCGAAACATTGATCACGACAGCTTCGAGACGCGGCGTCGTTTTGGCATTGAATGCCGGGAACCGCACATAGGCCGCATGCCCTTTGCGCACCTTGTCGATATCCTGCGGCTGCAGTTGGGCATCGACGATCAAGCGCTCGCCTTCCGGAATGATTTGCATCATCGGGCTTCCCGCCTGCACGACGCCGCCCTCGGTGTGAACCGACAACCCATGCACGAGCCCGGACCGTGGCGCGCGGATTTCGATCCGCTTCAGCTTGTCTTCCAGCGCGCCCCACTGCTCCGTGACTTCGGCGAGTGAGGCCTGCACCTTGCGCAGCTCGTCAAGCACGGTTTGCGTATAGTCTTTGTCGCTCTGGGCGAGCTTGAGCCGCGCTTCGGAGACGGCACTTTGCACCTTTGAGAGATCGCTGGTCATGCGCCCAACCTCACCCTCGACGCGGGCATTGTCGCGCTGCACCGGCAGGTAACGTTGCATATTGGCAAAGCCCCGGTCGAAGAGCGGCTTCAGGGCTGCCATTTCCGAACGGCTGATCGCCGCCTCCTTCTGCTTGGCCTGGAGCGATTTCTCAATGCCCGCAGCGTCATTGCTGATCTGTTCGATCCGCTGCCGGAGCACATCCAACTCGCCGCGATGTGCCGTTGCCCGCGCCCGGAATAGCGTTTGCTGAGCCGAAATAATCTTCGCCAAGGCCGGATCATTTCGGCGCGCCAGCACATCGTCCGGCAGTGCCATCTCTGGCTGACCGTCGCGTTCGGCCTCGAGCCGCGCCTGCTGCACCAGAAAATCGTTCATCTTCGATACGGCGACGGAATGGCTGGCACGCACCTGCGTGTCGTCCAGCTTGACGACGACATCACCCTGCGCCACCCGGTCGCCGTTGCGCACCAGGATCTTGGCGACGATGCCACCATCGAGATGCTGGACCGTCTTGTAGTTGGACTCGACGTTGACAATGCCAGTCGCCACGACTGCGCCGCTGATTGAAACGAAACCGAACAGAAAACTGCCGACGACAAGGCCAACAAGCACGCGGTTGCCGGCGCGAATCCAGGGCACTGTCGAGGCGTAGTCGCCGCCCGATGCGGGCAGAACGAGGTTTGCAAGGGCTTTCGCGTCCATGGTTATAAACCTCAAGCCTTCGGTGTTGCGGCAGGATCGGCTGGCGCCACCGATGGCGCTGGCTCCGGCGCGTGGGGTGCCGGCGCCGACACGGCTGCCGCCGTCAGCGCCGCTGAGCTGGCAGTCACTGCCGTTTCAGGACCAGACGCCACCGGCACGACGACACGAGCCGCACGGGATGGGGCTGGTGCGGTTTGCCCAGTCGCTGGTTGACCAGTCGCTGGATGCACAATCGATGGCTGCACGGTCGCCGGCCGTACCGTCGCCGATACGGGCGCACGCCCTGGTCCTGGAGCCGGCTGCGGCTTAGCCGCTGGTGCCGCTTGATCCATGCCCGCCTGCAGGAACTTGATCACTTCCGCGCGTGGCCCGAAGGCCTTTTGCGCACCCTTCTCGATGTAGAGGAGACAATCGGCCTTACCGATCGCCTGCACGCGATGCGAGACCAGAACCACCGCCTGCCCCCGCTGACGCATGCCGTCGATAGCTGCTGACAGGGCCTCGTCGCCGGATCGGTCGAGGTTGGCATTGGGCTCGTCGAGCACGATCAGTGGCGGATTGCCGTAAACCGCGCGCGCCAATCCGATGCGCTGGCGCTGACCTGCGGAAAGATACGCGCCAAATGCGCCAAGCTGTGTCTCATAGCTCTGCGGCAACGCCATGATCAAATCGTGCGCATGCGCAGCCTTGGCGGCGGCGACAACCTCGTCGTCAGTCGCATCTTCGCGGAACCGCGAGATGTTTTCTCTGACGCTACCGGCAAAGAGTTCCACGTTCTGTGGCAGATAGCCGATGTGCTGGCCCAGTTCTTCCGGGTTCCACTGATCGAGCTTCGCCCCATCGAGGCGGATGGTACCAGCGAACGGCTCCCACAAGCCGACGATGGCCCTGGCCAGCGTCGACTTGCCGGATGCCGACGGCCCGATGACGGCCACCATCTGTCCGGGATTGATCGCGAAACTAACGCTCGAGAGAATGACGGTCCGCGATTCCGGCGCCGCAACCCTGAGGTTCTGCACCTCGAGATGCCCCTTCGGCCGCGGCAGCGTCATGCGCTCGGCGGGCTTTGGATATTGCGCCAGCAATCCCTCGAGTTTCGCGTAGGACTCGCGCGCCTTGATGAAGCTCTTCCATTGCGCCAGCGCTTGCTCGACGGGTGCCAGAGCACGGCCGAAAATAATGGTGCCGGCGACGATCGAACCGGCGGAGATCTCGCCCTTTAACGCCAGCGCCGCGCCGATGGCCAACATCATCGACTGCAGCAGCAGCCGCAACGTCTTGGAGACAGCCGAGAGGCTACCGAGCCGGTCCGACGCCAGCATTTGCCACGCCAGTGATTCCCCGTTCGCTTTCTGCCAGCGCCCACGATAGGCACTCAGCATGCCCATCGCTGTGATCGCTTCGGCATTGCGTTGCCCGGTTTCTGCGAGCTCCAGGCTCCGCCCTGCCGCCTTGCCGGCCTCCATGAGCGGCTGCCGGCTGCGCACTTCGCTGGCCCAAGCCGTGACCAGCAGCAGAATGGCGCCCAGTGTCGCGGCCACGCCAAGCGTCCAATGCGTCATATAGATGACAAGCAGATAAATCGGCGTCCAAGGCGCATCGAAAAATGTCAGTGGTCCCGGGCCGCCAATGAACTGGCGCAGTCCATCCAATTCGCGCAGCGCTAGCAACGATGAACCCGGCGCCAGCAAGCTCCGTTTCAGTGACGCCTGAAAGACGCGGTCGCCAACGCGCCGGTCGAGTTCAACGCCAACGCGCACGATGATACGCGACCGCACCAGCTCGAGAAGGCCGATCACGGCATAAAGCCCCGCCGTCAGCGCCGACAGCGCCACCAGCGTCGGTATCGAGCCGGACGTCATCACGCGGTCGTAGACCTGCAGCATGAACAGCGGTCCGGCCAGCATCAGGATATTGATGGCAAGACTGAAAAGCCCCGTCGCCACGAAAGCATCGCGGCTGGCCAGAATGGCCGTCTTCAATTCGGAGTTGCGCGAGGCGAGGATTGGCTGGCCACGTGCCGGCGGCTCCTGAAGTTTGGCCGCATCGCTCACCGTCTTCGGCGCCGCCTGACTGCCGGCCACGAACGCGGTCAACCGGTCGCGCGTGCTTTGCGGCATATGCCGGAGCGCGCTGTCGGCCATATTGGGTGCCGTGACTGACGCCCCAGCGGGCGGTTCCACAGTCGCGGCCAGCGCAGCGTCATCGCCAGGGATGCTTCCCCCGGGGGCTACCGCATCGGCGTTGGCCTCGGCCTGAGCATCGCCCTCGACGACGACTTTGACCGGGTCTGACTTAGCCGCATCGGCCATCTCACGGACACGGCGGAGATGCTCGAGGATACGATCGAGATGCTCGGGTTCCGAATATTCGACGCGGGTCGGCACGGTTTCGGATGAATTCTGCGGACGCGACACGATTGAGACCCGATACCAACAACAATAACACTGCGCCACCCGTCAACCGGATGAACGAACGAGCCTGCATTAAAATCCAAGTGGATGAGGAATCGATTAAGGCTATCGATCGCCTAACGGCCAATTGTGTATTTGAGGCAACGGCGGACACGCCTTAACGCTTTGTTCTCCATTTTTGTATTTCCTGTCGGCATCCAGACCCGAGTAGCCTGGGTTGGTCGTGCCGAGGAGTTGCATAATGCGTTTTAAGACTATTCTTGCCGCCTGTGCGGCATTGGCTTGCATCGGCGTTGCCGATCCGAAACCGGCCGCAGCGTTTGGCGAACGTGACCGGCCCGACGGCTGGAACACCGTCCGCCCGATCCGCCATTGGGTTTATTACCCGCGCTATGCGCACAACTACTACGTGGACCCGTACGCCTACCAGTACAGCCCGCGCAGCTATTATCCCTACAAGAGCTCGAACTATTGGCAGCCGGCCGGAGCCGTTCGCAAGCGCAACCACCAGCACTACAATCACTGGAACGTCCAGGCGCCGCGCTACAAGTATTACCCGAGCTGGGGATACTCCAAGCACTGGAACCAGCACGAATACGCTCCGAGCCGCCACCGTCACGTCGACTGACCAGCGTCGACTGGTCGCTGCCTCCGCTGCCGGCAGGACACGACCAGCCGGCAGCGGCCCAACTCTGCCATATTCGCGCGTTCATCCTGTATTCAGGCACACTCTGGCATCTTTCATGGCAGGAGTGGAGCGTGCGCGGTATTCGGTAGCCCATACATGGCCCCGCTGCGCAGAGGAATTATTGGGCGCCGCTGCTGCGGTCAAAGAAGGACTGATCCCATGGTACTGACCACCACGCTGAAGAAAATCATGCACGCCGGCCTGGCGCTGTCGCTGCTGGCCGGCACGGCAATCATGACGTCGAATGTAGCGTCGGCCGACCGCGGCGGACGTACCGCCGGCATCGTCGCCGGTTCGATCATCGGTCTTGGCGTTCTCGGCGCCTATGCCGCCTCACGCGAGCCCGCCTATTACGGCCGTTCGTGCTATCCTGGCCGTCAACGCTGCGATGTGGTCGGCCAACGCTGCAATTATAACCGCTACGGCGAGTACGTCTGCCGCGACGACGTCCGCTGCTATCGTCCGCAAGTTTGCAATTGATCGGATCAGCTTGCCGGTTTTGAATACCGCGAGGGCGGCGCCGAACAACGGCGACGCCCTCGTTGCGTCCTTGCGAATAGAGACTGCCGACATGGTCCAGCGGAGCTTATGGCGCCCGCCGGCGCTGCACGGCCGCGGCATGCAACGCGATGGCAGCCGCATTTGACACATTCAAGCTCTGTAGCGCCCCACCCGTCACGATGCAGCATCGCCGGTCGCATAATTCCTGCGTCAGGCGACGCAACCCTTTACCTTCCGCGCCAAACACCAGCGCGATACCCGACTTGAGGTCTTGATCCTCGATCAGCGTTTCCGACTCCCCATCGAGACCGATGCGCAAAATCGCAAGGTCCCCGAGCTTGCCGAGCGCTTGCGCCAGATTTGGCACCAGGGCCACCGGCACATGCTCTAAGGCGCCCGACGCCGACTTCGCCAGCACACCCGACAGCGGCGGTGAGTTCCGCCGGGTCATGATGAGGCCGGACGCACCGAACGCCGCCGCCGAACGCAAAATCGCTCCGACGTTGTGCGGATCGGTAACCTGATCGAGCACGACCAGTGGCCCGCCCTTCATTGCGAGATCGGCAAGTTCCTCGAACGACGGTTCCGGCAATGGCTCGGTTTCCAGAAGCGCGCCTTGATGCACGGTATCCTCGCCCAGCAGCCGGTCGAGATCGCGCGGATGCGTGCTTTCGTGCGGCACCCCCCGATGTGCGAGCGCCGCCTCCAGTCTCTTTTCGGCATTTTCGGTCAGGACGAGCCGCAAAATTTTCCGGTTCGGATTGAACAAAGCCGCTTCGACCGAATGAATGCCGAAGATCCGGACGGGACCATCCTCCGCTAGCGCCCGTTCGCTCCAACGCTTGGCGCGGTTCTCGTGGCGCCGCTCTTTCCTGAAATCCGGCCGGGCCTCAGAGCGACGATCGCCGCGGGAATCGTCGCCACCGCGCGATTTCGTCTGATGGCTGGTCTCGGTGCGGTCGAGCGGCTCAAACGTCGGGCGCGGTGCGGGCACGAAGCTCGCTGTAGCCTCCGGCGCCCGCTCCCGTTGGCTCTGCACCCGGGGCTCGGGTCTGTGCTCGCGTCTCGGCTCGGACCGGGGCTCTGACTTGCGCTCTGACCGGGGCTCAGGCCTCGATGTTAGCTTTGCCTCAGTCCTCGAGGCTGGCCGTGCGTCGACATTGGCGTCCGGCCTGTGCGGCCGCCGAGCTTCACTGCTGCGCGGTTTGAACTTGGCCTCGGGACGGCGATGCATCGGCCGCGATGCATCGCGCGGTCCATCGCTGCGATCTTGCCCTGCCCGCGCCGCCCCCCCCCGTTCCAGCCGCCCCTCACCGCGCGGACGCTCTCGCGTACGCTCGACCTTGGGGCCACCCGTGCGCGCACCGTCACGCGCACCCCTGAAGCCACCGGCTGCGCGATCATTGCGTGGGCCGCCCGGCGGGCGTCTTTTGTCGTCGCGCATCTGGTTAACGTCCCGGAATGGAGGCAGCAGAGAAAATTCTCAGCAAGTCAATGACATAGAATGGAGTTCCACCGCAAGCCGCAAGCCGCAGGATCAGGGCCATGCCGCCGCTCGAACCTGTCAACAGCCCTAACCCCGCCGCGCCTTGGCCGCCGTCAATGTGTTCTGCAACAGGCAGGCGATCGTCATGGGTCCAACGCCACCGGGAACAGGGGTGATTGCTCCTGCGACGGCCACAGCCTCACCAAAAGCCACATCGCCAACCAACCGGCTCTTGCCGCCCTCGCCAGGCACCCGATTGATGCCGACATCGATCACGATCGCACCAGGCTTGATCCAGTCGCCACGCACCATGCCGGGCCGGCCGACGGCCGCAACCACCAGATCGGCGCGCCGCACGATGCCCGGCAGATCCCGCGTCCGTGAGTGCGCAATGGTCACCGTACAATCCTCGCGCAATAGCAACTGCGCCACTGGCTTGCCGACGATGTTCGACCGGCCGATGACGACCGCTTCCAGGCCGCGCAATTCAGGCATCACAGATTTCGCAAGCAGGACGCATCCGAGCGGCGTGCACGGCACCAACCCCGGCGCATTCGACGCCAGCCGGCCGGCATTGACAGGATGAAAACCGTCCACGTCTTTGCCAGGGTCGATCGCCTCGATGACGGCTGCTTCGGCGATGTGCTTCGGCAACGGCAATTGCACCAGAATGCCGTCCACACCCGGGTCCCGGTTAAGCACGCCGACCAGGGCCAGCACCTCGGCCTCGGTCGCGGTTACCGGCAGCCGGTGCTCCAGCGAGCGCATGCCGCACGCGAGTGTCTGTTTTGCTTTGTTGCGCACATAGACCTGACTGGCCGGGTCGTCGCCGACGAGAACCACGGCGAGCCCAGGAACCACCCCGCGTTCGACTTTGAGCAGCGCCACCGCATCCGTCACCATGCGACAAACTTCCGCCGCCCGTTCCTTACCGTCGATGATCCTGGCAGTCATATTATTTTGTCCTGCGTTTGGACGCATCACCACGCGCGCCTGCAGCCGCGAGCACGCCCGCGATACGGCGCTCGATTTCGTCAGAGTCGCCGTCGATCTGCAAAGTCTTGACGCGCGATTTTTGGCCCGCGACCACCGCGACACGGCCCTTCGGCATGTCGATCCAGCCTGCGATCAGCGCCGCAAGAGCCGCGTTTGCCCGGCCATCCTCCGGCACAGCGCGAACCCGGGTTTTGATAGCTGGCCCGTCCGGCGTCGGCTCCAGACCTTCTACAGCATCGCGCGATGATTTCGGAATGAGCCGCACGCGCAGCCGAACACCACCGGCTGCCGGCCACCAGGGCGCGCCATTCCCGGTCGCGCCCATCGCCTCAGCCAACCATACGCATCAAGAATGGGATAAGGTAATCTGCAATCCCGACACAAAGCACAAGCAGCACCAGCGACGAGAAATCGAGCGCACCCGTGGCTGGCAGATAGCGGCGGATGTATTTCAGAAACGGATCGGTAATAGCCCCGAGCGCCGACCAGACCTGCCGCACTTGCGGGTTGGAATAGTTGACGAGGCCGAACGCCAGCAGCCAGCTCATGACGGCACTGGCTACAACAAGCCAGATGTAGACATGCACAACCATCCTGATAAAGCCGAGAAGTTCAATCATAACCGTGTCCGCTCCGCTGCCGATGACCGCTGTTTAGCTGTGCGCGGCAAGCCCGGCAAGCACTACGTCGCGACGGCTTTAATTGCACTCAGCTCCTGCCCGAAATTGCGCCATCAATAGGCGTCGACGTGCTCGGTCGCTTTGAAGGATGGGCGGCTGAGAACGGTTTCGGCGAACGCCGCGAGCTGCGGCCGGCCATCACGCCAAGCTTCCTTGGCGTACCGGAAATCGGCATACCCCAGGACCGCGCCGACGGTCACATGGCCGATGCCGAACGGCGCCTTCGTCATCGTCGGCACCTCGCGCTCCAGAGCATCGAAGGCGGTTTTGAACTTGAGCTTCAGCGCCACCAGCAGTTCGGGCGATTGCTGCGCCTCCGGCCGCGCCCGCTCGGAAAGCCAGAGCAGCATGAAATCCAACACCCCGTCCGCAAGTGCTTGCCGGCGCAGTCCTTCAAGCCGTTCGTCACCGGACACCGGGAACAACTTCGCGCCAGCCCCGATGCTATCAAGATGCTCCACGATCACCCGCGAATCGTAAATCGCCCGGCCGTCGTCGAGGATCAGCGTCGGCAATTTATTGAGCGGGTTCAACGCCATCACATCAGGGTTGGGCTTGGCCGGCGCAACCAGCGTGCGCACCCGCTCAATTTTTTCCGCCAGCCCCTTCTCGTGCGCCACAACCATGACCTTG
>JANXRM010000153.1 GCA_025353015.1 Hyphomicrobiales bacterium | reverse complement strand
CCAGCAGCCGAACACGGCGGCCACCTTCTGCTGCGTGATCAGCTCGCGCGCTTTTTCGGCGAACAGCGGCCAGTTCGACGCGGGATCGACGACGACGGCCTCGAGCTTCTTGCCGAGCACGCCGCCCTTCTTGTTCTGCTCTTCGATGAGCATCAGCATGACGTCTTTCAACGTTGTCTCACTGATCGCCATGGTCCCGGACAGGGAATGCAGGATGCCGACCTTGATCGTCTCCTGGGCCTGGACTGTTGCCGCCCCGAACACAAGTGCGGCCGTCAATGCGGCGCCCCCCAGCAGACCACGTCTCGTAAACGACATGTAACCCTCCGACAAAAGTTGCTCGCGCTCGTTAACACGCGTTAACTTAAGCAATCCTCGTGCCAAGATGGTGCAGGACTTGGAGAAAACGTGTATCGATTTGATTCGGCGCATCATTTTGCAACAAAAATAGTCAGCCGAGGTCAGCGCCAGCCTGGCGAGCGAACAAAATGCCCAAGTAACAGACTGTTTATGACTATTTTTTAGGCAATTCTTGGCGATGCTTGTTGCTCATGCGCAATTTTCCGGCGCTTGGCGCCTGCGTAACGGTTGCAATCTCAGCCAATGCAATAAAAATATGCAGAATTGGCGCAGAAGCCGTCTGCCGGTCAGCCCGAAATTGGTGGGCGGCCGACGCTGACATACGTAAAGCCGTGCCGTGCCATATCCTCGGGCCGGTAGATGTTGCGTAAATCAACGACAACAGGTGCCTTCAGCAGCGACTTGATGCGGCGCATGTCGAGCGCGCGAAATTCGTTCCACTCCGTCACGATCACTAGTGCATCCGCGCCCGTGATGCAGTCATAGGCCGAGGTGCACAGCGTTACGCCCTGCAGCATGTCGCGCGCCTGCTCCATGCCTTCCGGATCGAACCCGCGCACGGCTGCTCCCGCATCCTGCAAGGCCGTAATGATCGAGAGCGACGGCGCCTCGCGCATGTCGTCGGTGTTGGGCTTGAAGGTCAGCCCCAGCACGGCGATCGTCTTGCCGCGTACCGAGCCGCCGCAGGCTGCAATCACTTTGCGGGCCATGGCACGCTTGCGCTGGTCGTTCACCGCGGCGACGGCCTCCACCAGCCGGGTAGGCGCTTCGAAGTCTTGCGCGGTCTTGATCAGCGCAAGAGTATCCTTGGGGAAACACGAGCCGCCGTAGCCTGGGCCTGCATGCAGAAACTTGGTGCCGATGCGGTTGTCGAGGCCGATCCCGCGCGCCACTTCCTGGACGTTGGCGCCGACGTTCTCGCACAGGTCGGCCATCTCGTTGATAAACGTGATCTTGGTCGCGAGAAACGCGTTGGCCGCATACTTGATCAGCTCCGACGTGCGCCGGCTGGTGAACAACAACGGTGGCTGATTGAGGTAGAGGGGCCGGTAGACCTCCGCCATGGCATCCCGGGCCTGCTGGTCGTTGGCGCCGATGACGATACGGTCCGGCCGCTTGAAGTCCTCGATGGCGGCACCTTCGCGCAGGAACTCGGGGTTGGAGGCCACAAGCAGGGCGAGTTCAGGACGTGCGGCCTTACAGATCCGCTCCACCTCGTCGCCGGTCCCGACAGGAACAGTTGACTTGGTCGCAATCACCAGGGGCCCGGTTGCGGCTTCAGCGACCTCCTTCGCCGCCTGATAGACGTAGGTCAGGTCGGCATGGCCGTCACCACGGCGCGACGGCGTACCGACCGCCAGGAAGGCCACCTCGGCACCCTCCATATGGGCTTTGAGGTTGGTCGTGAAGACAAGGCGGCCGGCTGCCATGTTCGTGGCAACCAATTCGTCGAGACCCGGCTCGAAGATCGGGATCTTACCAGCATTGAGGCGATCGATCTTGCCCTGGTCCTTGTCGACGCAGATCACGTCGTGGCCGAAATCGGCAAAGCATGCCCCCGAGACAAGGCCGACGTAGCCCGAACCGATAATGACGATGCGCATGATCGCTCTCTCTCGTGGTCGCCTGCGCCATCGAAGGCCCGGAGGATGCCACGTGCTGTTGCTTTGCAGCATGGAATAGACGGGATTGCCGGATTTCGGCAACGATGTTCGCAGATAGAGTTGACGGGAAGCCTTACCGGTCAACGTAAAACATCTGTGACAGCATCCTCAGTCTTAGCGCGGACGCCAGATTTCAAGGCGGCGCTCGCGGTAAGCTGCAATGCCGCCGGGGTAGCTGACAAGCTCCAGTTGCTGGCCCCAGGGCGACTGGAAATAAAGCCACTGCAACCCGGCGCTTGGTCCCTCAGTCATGTTGACAGGGCCACTTTGGATCCGGCAGTCGTGTGCCTTCAAGGCCAGCAGCGCTTTTTCCATGTCCTCGACGTAAAACGCCATGTGCCAGCCGCCGTGATCGCTATTTTTCGGCTGCGTCGTGCTTTGATCCGGCGACACAAACTCGAACAATTCGAGGACAGGGCCGTTGGCGACCTTGAGGACGCGCAATTTGTTGATGCGCGCACGCGGATGAACGGCCAGATGCGCCGCCATCCAGTCATCGGCGGACTCGAACGGACCGATATCATAAAGCGGCTCCGCACCGAGGACGTCGACGAAGAAGTTCGAGGCCAGCTCGATATCGGGCACCGTCAGCCCTATGTGTTCGACACCAGTCAAACCCGGGACTGGAGGCGATGAAGCAGTGACGGGGGCCGCGGCCATGGCTCGCTCCTGGTTTTTCAAGCAATCGTCCGATTCGCTCGCGAGGATCATAGCAGTTTCACCAGGTGCAATTCTGGGCCGTTGCGCCTTCGAATGAGTTGGCGCCGCAATACGTCGACGACCCGCCCTGAATAGGCATGATTGCAACATAGACATTGCTGCGCGATCGAGGCACAACTGCAACTCGTGCTGCCCTCGATCAGGGTGCCGTGCCATACGGCCACGGCAATTTGCGCCGCCGCGCGTCTTGCTGCCGCCGCGCGTCTTGCTAAGGTCGGCCGCCGGAGGCCACGAAGCGACTATTGGAACGCAAAGATGCTGTCGTGTCTGGGCTTCAATCCGGCATCACACCTGTGCCCGAACTTTGTTCAGATGTTCGGGAAAGCATGCATGTCCTACTCGCCAAATACTACGATGGGGCAGATCGCGAACTCTTCGACAAAGACCTGAGCGAAAAAGACGAAGTCATTACGATCCTGCACGCTGGTGTTCTCTGCGGTTTCACGACCTTGAAATGGTACTTGTTTGCGCACGAGGGACATGAGGTTGCAATCCTCTACTCCGGCGATACGATTACAACCCGCTGGGGCGCTGCCAAACTGGCCCGGACGGCCTCGAATTTCGACACCTCCTCAGCGACGACACGTGTTGCGACGTTGGCCCAGCCACCGATCGAGCTGAGTTGATCAAGGAAGCGGAAAATTACATCACTGCTTACACCCGAAGCGAGCCAGCGTGCCCAGAACGGCTGCGTTATCTTTCGCAGCCCGACGACGTGCGAGAGCGACCGAACGGTGTGACTGAACACGTGGTCGAAAAACGTATAGGTGGCCGTCTCGTCGCTGTTTTTTATGCCACCTGCCGAATCAGCCAGCAAACTGCGGCCGGTTCAATCCGGAAGTTATTGCATGCGATTGCTTAGTGGTAGCGGGCGCGATGGCAGAATAATGCGAAACGTACACCTATGGAACGCGTTGCCGGTATCTTGCGCCAATTCCGCTGGTCCGAGACATAGCACCAGTGCGTGCGGCTCATGCCCGCGTCGCGCGCGACGTCGAGATCAAAATCCGCTCTCGCGTATAAGCACCTTGAGCACCTGGCGAGCGGCGGCGGCGATCACGCTTTCCGATTGACCTACGAGCAGTGCACTGCCGCGCGCGACATGCGCGATGGGTAAATCCCGTCCAATCGTGCGCATCGTGACCTGATAGATGCCGTCCGTCGGCACCAGGCCACGCTCGCGATCCTCGCGGACAGCAACGGGACCGCCATAGGTCGATGCCAGATAGAGGATCTCGACGGCCGCGATGCCCGAGACGTCGACGCCTGTCACGACGACCCGTTCGCGACGGTGCCGCGGGTCCTCGAACGTGAAGCGCCCGCTTGCACCGACCGCGACGCGCCAGAGATCGTCCTGCCGCAGATAGCCGCGCACGATCGTCGGACCATCGGCGACAACGAGGCCGATCTCAGTTTCCCGACCGATCCAACGGCCGACGTGCAGTTCGGGCGAGAGCTCAGCCAACCGTCCAGTTGCCGGCGCTCGGATCCGCAATTGCTCGCGCTCGCGCTCAAACCCGGCACGCCGCTCGCGAAGTGTTGCGAGTTCGCGCCCGATCGAAATGCTTTCCAGGCGATCGCGGTGGTCGGCGATACCTCGCCGCAGCCGTGCTTCCAGCAGGCCGATTTTGATCTCGTTGAGTTGAACCTGATGCTGCAATCGCGGCGCCTCGAGCTCAACAAGGAGATCGCCTGATGTTACCCGCTGATTTGCGGTTACGTGGATCGCTGCGATGCGTGCCGGCGCCGGTGGGTAGAGCCGCGTATAGCCAGCGGGCTCCATGATCGCTGGAACCGAGATATCGGACGACCAAGGAATGAACAAAGAAATCAGGCCGCCAATGACGAGCGTTCCCGTCAAGTAGGCCCGCGGCGCGCGCGTCACCTGAGCGCGGGACCGCCACCAGTGCACGGCCTCGAATGCGATCGGTTTCAGGATGAACCAAACGATCTCAACGGCGAACAGGATGATCCCGAGCAGCTTGAAAAAATAATGATAGACCGCGAGCGCGATGCCAAAGAAGACGACGAGCCGATAGGCCCAGATCAGCCACGCATAGCCGATCAACCAACGCAGCGTCTTAGCTGGCAGGCGCTCCGGGCACGGCTCCGCAAGCCCGAGTAGCGTGCGGCGCAGTTGCCAACACCCCAGTGTGTTGGCGCGCGGCTGCAAGTTGTTGATGCCGACGAAATCGGCGAACAGAAAGTAGCCGTCGAAGCGCATCAACGGACTGAGATTGACTGCAATACTGGTGACCCAGCTGGTGGTGGCGAGCACGAACGCGACGCTCCGCGCAGGGCCGTCTGGGAGAAATGCCCAGGCGAAGGTGGCGAGCCCGGCGAGCGCCAATTCCACAATAATGCCAGCAGCGTCAATCGCCATGCGCTGGTGCCGGGACTTGATGCGCCAGGCGTCGGTGACGTCGGTGTAAAGCATCGGCATCATGACAAGGAGCGCGACGCCCATGCTGGAGACGCGGCAACCGAAACGCGTGGCGGTGTAGGCGTGGCCGAGTTCGTGGCAGACCTTGACACCAGCCAGCGCCAACAAGAATACGGCCGCTCCCTGCAGATTGAAGAAATGCTGGAAGGTGCCGACAAACGCCTGCCACTGCCGTGAAACGAGGTAGAGGCCCGCGAATGTAACCGCGACAAGCAGAAGCGCTGCCCGTCTTGTGTAGAGCGGCTCGACGCAAGGCAACGTCGCCTTCAGAAAGTCTGCCGGGCGAAACAGCGGCACGCGGATAAACAGATAATTGTGCACAAGCCACATGACCCAGCCGGGTTCGCTGGTCTGGGCCCGATGCGCAAAACCGCGCCAGCCACCGCTCGTATCCTCCAGCAGTCCATTGCCGTCGAGAAAGCGAACGAGGGCGGAGATATCAGCAGCACCGATGCTGCGCTGGCTCTCGGCCGCCGCGAGGCGGCAGAGATCGGCGATGGTCCGTGATCGCCCCCAGGCCGACAGCAGCTGGTAGGCCTCGATATCAATCTGGAGGTAACGGTGCGCGGCTGGATCAAAGATCAGCCATGTCGGCGCGCCTTCCGGATCGGCACCGCCCGGCAGCAGCTGCAGCTCATCGCGCAGGCGCGGCAACGGCGCGTCGGGCGCAGCGGTCGATGAGATCATAGGCCGAATTTCTGACGTAGATAGGAAATGGGCTTGCGGAGCAGGTACAAGTAGAGCGGCACGTTGCTGCCGATCAGCTGCGCAGTGCCGCGAATTCCGAGGCGCGGCGGAGCCATGTCGACGGCCACGAGCCGTACATCGATCCGGAAAGCGAGTTGGCTGCCGTCGACGACGCGGGCGGTGTGGCTCGCGCGCTCGATGGAGCCTGCAAGCGGATGCAGCGGATCTGAGTCGAGAAAGATGCGCGCGTGGGCACCGGGGCTCATAACCACCGCATCCTCGACGGCCACGTTGACGCGAATCTGCACCTTGGCTGGATCGGCAATGTCCATCACGCGCTGGCCGACCGAGAGTGGCCGGCCAACGAACTCGCGCTTGTCGGCGAACACGGCCACGCCGGCGCGCGGCGCCCGCACGACTGTTTTTGAAAGGACATCACGCGCGAAATCCCGCTCGGTGCGTTTCAGTGCCAGTTCGGCCGTCGTGATTGCCAACTCGCGCCGCGGTAGCGGGTCGGAAATGGCCTGCTGGCTCACTTGCTGCCACTTTGCTTCAGCGACCAGAACTTCGCGCTCGGCAATCTCGAGATTATTTCGGAAGACCGTATCGGTGAAGCGGAACAGGATTGCGCCTTCCGCGACGCTCGAACTCGGGTCGACCGCAATCTCGTCGATGACGCCATCGATCGGCGCTGCAATCACGTACGCGTCGGTTGCAACGACTTCGGCCGGCGCCAATGCCGACATCGGGACTGGCACGAAAGCCAGGACGCCAGCCGCCACCAGTGCTGCGATCACAGTCGTCCGGGACGCCGGCCGAAACCGCACCGCGCGCAAGCTGCCGCGCGGAATGAGCGCTTGCCATGCATGCGCATAGGTTTCTGCCAGGCGCGACAGAAGCACACAATCCTGCTCGCCCCAGGCCTGCTCGCGAGCCAGTAAAAGGCCGGCGAACACGGTGCCATCGCGTTGCTTGAGTGGCACCCAAACGAGTTCGGGAAATGGATAGTTGGTCAGCGGACCGTCACCGGGCTCGGTGTAGGCCGACGCGCTGAAATTCTGTAGCTTGGCTGTACCAGCATCGCGGCCAAATCGGGACAGCAGCCGCTCGATCGCCTGCGCGATGGGCGCGTCGCGGTCGACGCCTGACAGGCTCGAGATCGTGACGAGTCGAAACTTGGCCGGAGCGGCGAATGTCGCCAGGAAGACCTGCCGCCCACCGACGAGCTTCTTGACTTCGTTGGCGATAAAAAAACCAAGCTCGGCAATGTTCGCCGGTTGGCGCGATTCCCGCTCGTGCCGGAGCAGCAACTGAAATGCCGCAACGGCCGGGTCCTGCACTGTCGCAACAGGCGCCGTGCGCGCGCGCTGCGGCGACGCCGGCTTTACCGCCGGTTCGGATGATGATGGCACTGGATTGCTCATGGAAATACGACCGCGCGGTTAACGGGACGGCAGCGCGAATTGCGCCGTGCCGCTCATACCGGCGAGAAGCTTATCGCCAGCATCAACAAGCGCTGCTGAGATTTTGATCGTCTGGCTGACCGGATCGACGGCCGCGCCAAGCTGGCTGATGCGCGCCTTAACGGTTCCGCCCGTTTCATCGACGCTGAAGATGAACTCGACGCCGGGCTCGATCCAGCTCAACCATCGCGATGGCACCAGCAGGTCGATCTCGAGATTCCGGTCGTCTATGATCTTCATGAGAGGGGCATTGGACGTGGCCATGTCGTACTGGTGGATCGACAAATCGGTAATCCGGCCGGCAAAAGGCGCCGAAATCCTGCATTGGCCGACCTTGGCCCGGGTCACTTCGGCTGCAGCGGCCGACTTGTCGGATTGTGCCTTGGCAACCTCGACGTCGAGAGCGCCTGCCGCGCGCTGCCGGTTCAAGCTCAACGCGTTGTCATAACTTGCTTTGTGACCGCGATGCTCGGCCTCAGCCGCGTTGAGCTCAGCCACATACTTGTCGCAGTCGAACTCAATCAGCACATCGTCCTTGGCGAAGGATTGGCCTTCGCGAAATGGCAGGCGCCGCACACGTGCGACAAGATCGGTTGCAAGCGATGCCTCGTGGCGCGACCGCACGACGCCGCGAACCTCGCCGGGCGTCCCTGCCGCCGCAACACAAATGGCCGTGGTGCGCTCGAAGGCGAACAGCAGGGCACATGCCATTGCCAAGGCCGGAATGATCAATCGATCGCGCATTGCGGCTCAATTTCCGGTGCCGCGGTTGCGGCTCACCTGTGGGAAGGTCCGGTTGTAACCCTATCACGATTCGACGTTAAAATTTCCGGATTGTTCAAGGAATGCCGCAATTTGTCCGACAAGGCGGACACGCTAGTATCCGAGTCCGGAGCTTCGGCGACGAGGTCGCGGCCGATCGACGTGTAGAAGCCACCCAGCGCATTTTGCATGTTCGCGTAGGCGATATCGCGCTTCACCTCGGCGACAAGTGCGTTCATTTCTTCGCGGATCAACGTCTGCTCGCTGACCTTGTCGCTGGCCGCCTGCTTGCGGATTTGCTCGATCAATCGGCGCTGCACATCAAGGTATTCACGAGCGGTCGCAAGTTCCCGGCGCGAATGGGCAAAGCGCACGCGGCTGACGTGCACTTGCGTCATGATTGCCATGGTGAGCGCCAACGCTCGCTGATCAAGGAGCGCGTCCTGAGCTTCAATCGCGCCACGGCGTGCCGGATACTGGAACAAGCGGACCACATTCCAGCCGACTTTCGTGCCCCACGTCGCCCAATCGTGGTTGAAAAGGAATTCGTTGGTGTCGTTGTTGGTCGACGCAAAGAGCTGAATCCCCGGCAGCAATTCCAGCAACGCGGCGTGCGCCTCGTGCTGATTGATGCGCGCGCGATACGCGACATCCTGGAGTTCCGGCCGGTTCTCCAACGCAAAGGTGGTCAATGCTTCCGGCGACATGGCGGGTGGCGCCTGATCGGCATGCGTGCCATGGGTGAGGTGGAACGACGTGCCCGGCCGCAAGTTCATCAAGGCGGCGAGCTGAAGCTTCGCCACCTTGAGTTCACCGTCGAGGCGTTGGATCTCGCGCTTGATCTCGACCAGCTCGCGCTCGTAGGTGAGCGCGGTGATGGGAGACGTGTCGAGGCTCTTCGACAGGGCCCGGCTGCTGGCAAGTGCTGCCTGGACCCGGTGTTCCAGCTGTTGCAGCCGACGTGTCAGCCGCTCGCTGCTGACCGCACGCCAGTAGGCGGAACGCACATCCTCAACCACACGGGCAATGACTTTGCGTTTCGTTTCCTCGGCTATCAGTGCCTCGTCCGCCGATTGGCGCGCACGCACATAGGAAAGGCCCAGGTCGAGAATGTTCCAGCTGAACGTCAAGTCGGATTGCACGAGTGTTCGCGGTTGCGAGGTCGAAGGTTCGAGCGATTGCTTGCCAGTGATCAGCGACTTCGAGCTGCCGCCCGCGTCGTTGTTGCGTTCCGTCCGCCCCGTGCTGCCGATAACGCTTGGCAGCATTTTGTAGGTCGCGAGATCAAGTTCTCTGATTTTCAGAGATTTTTGCATGATCTCGACGTGGTAGTCGAGATTGTATTTCAGCGCTCGCGCGATCGCCTCGTAGAGGCTGACCGGCCCCGAAATCAGCTCCTGCTCGAGCACGACGCGCGTGTTCTTGTCGGCGGCAAAATCGGCCCGTTCGGCGCTATCGAGTGGGATCGGCTGAAGCCCACAGCCAGCCAGCACTGTCGCGAGCGTGAGCGCGCACAGCTTGGCCAGCAAAGGCCAACGGCTTACCGTTCCGGAATTCATCAAGCCCCCAACCATCAGGGGGCATCCGAGCGTGCAGAGTTGATCCAACTCGCACGCTCGATACGCTGCCCACACACATCTGAGGTTGCAAAAGGCACATCCGTGCGATGGGAGTCTCGAGAAAACGTTCTAGCCGTTACACTCCTAGTGACTGGTGTGTGTTTTCCACAACATATTACCAACTTGTGCAGGAATTCATTCTCTCGCACATGGCCGGAGTTAATCGAGACGCTGATTTATTTTTGCATGTAAATCAATCGCCTACGCCGGTTACGACCTGTTCACTGTGCGATCAAGGGTGCCAGCGTGTCGGCGATGGATCCAGCAGTGGCCGGCGAATCAGTGAACTGCTGCCGGAAGGTTGGGCCAGGCAACTGCTCACTGCGCCGCTCCTGCTGTTCGAGCGGCTGAATCTCGCCGGTGTTGGTATCTATGGTGACATGACGCGTGATGCTGCTGCCGTCACTCATGCTGGCGCTGATCCGCAGATCGATTCGATCAGCATCAGCGGGCCGTTCGCCCATGAGCAGCCCGGTACCAACACGGTCAAGCCATGCCGGCAATGGCCGTCCATCGGACAGCGTCACGTTGAGCTGATTGATCTCGGTACCGGCCCGGAACGGCGTGCCGTTGGAGGTGCCGACGATCAGATCGCGCTCGATCAAAGCGGGATCTGATTTGGCGAGCAACTTGCGCACCTGGATGTAAAGCGTGCGATCGCGGACCATACTGTCGAGCACGATCTGTCGATGATCATGCTCGAGCAAGGGATCATCGAATTCGACGACGTGATAGCGCAGCGAGAACCCGGTCAGTCCTTGCGGCGCCCAAACCGCGGTGTCGCGAAAGTATGCTGCGTCTTGGCCGCCATTTCCGAAAGAAGTCGGCATGAGGCGGCCGAGCAGGTGGCCTATGGCACCGTTCGCCGGCAGGTCGCCGATGGTCCCGAGGTGCGTGACGCCGTTGACGACAGAGGTGATAGGGTGCGTTGCGTCCAGGGCGCTGCGGGTGCCGGCCAAACCGAACTGCTCGACGGTTGTGGCAATGACCCCCTCGGCTGCAATGCCTGGATCGATACCTGACGACAGGAAACTCGACGAGGGGTCGTTCCGATCCTGGCCATATGTCGTGATGCCAATTTGCGCCGGCGTCGGCAGGACGTCGTGGCCGACCGAAAGCTTGAACGTCTGCGTAATGGTCCCGCCCTTGCCGTCTGAGGCCGTCACGGTGATTGCAAACACTCCGTCGCTGGCGAGGAACGACGTGCCAGTCTGGATCTGGCCACTGATGACGCCGGTCGACGGATTGATGACGAGGCCCGGCGGCAAGCCGCTCGCGCTATAGGTCAGCGTATCCATGTTCGGATCGGTGAACGCATTGGACACATCGAGCACTACGTTCGCACCGTCACTCGACACAATATTGGGAAGCTGCGCTGCGACCGGTGCCTGATTGCCGGACGTTATCGTGAACGTGGTCGTTATCGTGCCGCCCTGACCGTCGTCCGCCTTGACCGTAACTGAATATGGCCCGTGCACCGATGCGTTGCTGGGGATCTTGCCTGAAATGACGCCCGAGACTGGATCAATCGTCAGGCCGGGTGGTAACCCGGCTGCTGAGAATGACAGCGCGTCGGTGTCGGAGCCGCCGTCCTTGAAGTTGCCCGCGACCGGGAGGACGAACGTCTGGCCATCCTTGACCTGCTGGTCAGGGACGGCGCCAGTGATGAGCGGGGGTACGTTCGTGACATCGATTGTGAAGTTTTCCGTCGCCGTGCCACCCTTGCCGTCGGATGCCGTGACGCTGATGTTGTAGACGCTGCCGACACCACCATTCGACGCTGAGTGATCGATCGTGCCTGAAATTGTTCCAGTCAGCGGATTGAACGACAGCCCCGGTGGCAACCCGTTGACTGCATATGTGAGTGGATCACCGTTCGGGTCGGAGAACGCGGCGCCGGTTTGGATCACGAGCGCGTCGCCATCGCTGGATTTCAGCACTGGTGTGGCAATACCAACAACCGGCGACTGATTGATGGAATTGATAATGAACTGGGTCGCGATCGGTGCACCCGCGCTGTCGGTCGCCGTGACGGTGACCGTGTAGGGCCCGTGCGTCGAGGCGTCGAGCGGCATGGTGCCGCCAATCTGGCCCGTCACCGGATTGATAGAAAGGCCCGGTGGCAGCCCGCTTGCGATGAATATCAGCGCGTCCGTGTCCTTACCGCCATCGGCGAAATTCTTGGCGACACCGAGTGTGAACGGCAAGCCGTCGCCGGCTGTCTGGTTCGGGATCGCTGCGGTCACAACCGGCGGTGTGTTGACGGCCGTGATTGTGAACGTCTCGGACTTTGTGCCGCCCTTACCGTCATCCGCCGTGATGGTCACGGCATAGGCACCACCCGCCCCACCTTCGGATGCGGCGTGATCGAGGACGCCACTGATGACGCCGGTGATCGGATCGATCGTCAGGCCCGGCGGTAGACCTGCCGCCGTGAACTGCAACGGATCGCCGTTCGGGTCGGCGAATGCGGTTGCGACGGTGACAGTCACCGGCGTGCCGTCAGCGACGGTCTGGTTGTTCGTCGCGGTCGTGATCGCAGGCGCCTGATTGGTGCCGGTGAAAGAGAACACGGTGCTGACCGTGCCGCCCTGGCCGTCGCTGGCGGTAATCGTTACGGCGTAAGGACCTTTCAGCGACGCGTCCTTCGGCAACGTGCCTGAAATGACACCGGTTGCAGGATCGATCGTGAGGCCGGGCGGCAAGCCGCTCGCAGCATATGTGAGTGTATCGGTGTCGACGCCGCCGTCGGCAAAATTCAGCGCAACGCCAAGCTTGACCAGCGAGCCGTCGGCAACGGTCTGGCCAGGAATAGCGGCAACAACGACCGGTGGCGGATTTGTTGCAGTGAACGCTAACGTTTCGGAGGCCGTGAGGCCTTTGCCGTCGCTGGCGGTCACGACGATGGCGTAGCTGCCGTTCGTGCCACCTTGCGAGGCCGCATGATCCAGCACGCCTGAGATTATGCCGGTCGCCGGGTCCATTGTGAGCCCCGGTGGCAGGCCGGTGGCCGTGAACGTCAGCTTGTCGCCGTTCGAGTCGCTGAAGGCTGTGGCAACGCCCAGACTGACGCTGGCGCCATCGGTCGCCGTCTGCGCCACGGTCGCGGTGCCGAGTACCGGGGCTTGATTCGTGGATGTCAGCGTGTACGTCTCGGTAATCGTGCCGCCCTGCCCGTCAGCAGCCTTGACTGAAATGACGAACGGACCTTTCTGCGAGGCATCGAGCGGGATCGTGCCTGAAATGACACCGGTTACAGGATTGATGCTGAGGCCGGTGGGGAGCCCTGTTGCGGTGTAGGTCAGCGCGTCCGTGTCGTTGCCGCCATCTTGGAAATGTGGCGCCGCGTTGAGCGCATAAAGCTGACCATCGTTAACGATCGCGTTAGCGATTGGCGCCGTGACTTTCGGTGCTGGGTTGGTGATGGTCCAGTCAAACGCCTCGGTGACGCCGCCGCCCTTGCCGTCGCTGGCCGTCACCTTGACCTGGTAGATGCCGCCCGCGATCTGCGACGCTGAATGGTCGATGGTGCCCGTGATGACGCCGGTGTGGCTGTCGATAGAAAGGCCTGGAGGAAGCCCGGTCGCGGCGTAGACGAGCGTGTCGCCGTTCGGATCCGTGAACGAACCAGAGACGTCAAGCGCGATGGGATCGCCGTCCTGGCCGGACTGCGCTGCGACATGCAGCGGCGATAATACCGGCGCGCTGTTGTCGGTCGTGATCATGAACGTGGTTGAGATAGTCCCGCCCTGACCGTCGTTGGCTGTGACCGTAACGGCGTAGCGGCCGTTGCCACCAGGACCGCCCAGTGATGCGTTGCTCGCGAGCGTGCCATGAATGATGCCGGTCGCTGGATCGATCGAGAGGCCGGCCGGCAACCCGGTCGCGGTGTACGTCAGCGCGTCCGTGTCGAAGGCGCCGTCCTTGAAGTTCGGCGAGACATCGAGTGTCATCGCCTTGCCGTCGTTGGCGCTCTGGTCGGGAATGGTGGCCGCCACCACGGGCGTCGGGTTCGTAACCGTCCACGTAAAGATCTCGCTCGCCGTGCCGCCCTTGCCATCGTAGGCCGTAACGGTGATGGCGTAGATGCCACCAGCTGATTGGCTGGCGCTGTGATCAATGGTGCCAGCGATGATTCCCGTGGCTGGATCGATCGAAAGGCCTTTCGGCAAGCCGCTGGCGCCGAAGACAAGTGCGTCGGCGTTCGGGTCGGCGAATGCATTGGAGATGTTGAGATTGACCGGCGTGCCGTCAGAGCCAGTCTGTGCCGGCGTCTGCGCGCCCGCGACGACGACCGGCCACTGGTTCGACGAGACGATGCTGAAGGACGAGGATGCCGTGCCGCCCTGACCGTCGCTTGCCGTGACCGTCACGGTGTAGGGGCCGGCGGTGGAGGCATCTGCCGGGATCTTGCCCGTGATAAGTCCCGTCGCTGGATCGAGAGAGAGCCCGGAGGGCAGACCGGTCGCTACATAGGTCAGCGTATCGGTGTCAGCGCCGCCATCCTTGAAGTTGGCAGCGACGCTTTGCGAAATCGACTGGCTGTCGCTGACCGCCAGATTGGGGATTGCGACCGCGACAATCGGAGCCGGATTGGTGACCGAGATCGCGAAGGTCTCGTGGACGCTGCCGCCCTTGCTGTCGCTGGCGCTGATGGTGACGTTGTAGACACCGCCAGTGCCGCCTTGCGACGCTGAGTGGTCAACCGTGCCGGAAATAATGCCGGTGGCTGCATCGATTGCGAGACCTGCCGGCAGACCGCTGGCGGAAAACGAGAGCTTGTCGCCGTTGGCGTCCTTGAATGCGGTAGCGACGGCAAGTGTCACGGTCGCGCCATCCTTTATCGATTGATTGGCGGTCAGCGTTGCGGTGAGGACTGGCGCATCGTTGGCGGACGTGATGACGAACTGCGTCGATACGGTGCCACCCTGGCCATCGTTGGCCGTGACCGTAACGGTGTAGGGGCCATTGCTCGAGGCGTCCTTCGGGATCGCGCCGGAAATGAGGCCCGTGACAGGGTCGATAGCAAGGCCCGCCGGCAAGCCCGTGGCACTATACGAAAGTTTGTCACCGTCGTTGCCGCCGTCCTTAAAGTTGCCAGCAGTGGCAAGCGCGAAGCTGGCGCCATCCTTGACGGCCTGATCGGCAATCATTGCGGCGACCGGCGCCGGATTGGTGGCCTTGAACGTGAACGTCTCAGTGGCGATGCCACCTTTACCGTCGCTGGCGGTCACGGTGATCGTGTAGACGCCATTATTGGCGACGCCACCTTGACTTGCAGACGGATCGAGTGCGCCTGAAATGCGGCCGGTCTTGGGATCGAGCGCGAGACCGGCGGGGAGGCCGGTTGCGGTGTAGGACAACGGATCGCCGTTCGGATCCTTGAACGCTCCGGAGACATCGAGCGAAACGCTTGCACCATCGGCACCCGTTTGCGCGGGCGTCAGCGATGCCACAGGCGTCGTCGGTGCCTGATTGGCCGACGCGATCGTGAATGTCGTGGCGACGCTGCCGCCCTGCCCGTCATTGACAGTGATCGTGACGGTGTATGGGCCTTTTTGCGAGGCATCAAGCGGTAGCGTGCCCGTGATGACGCCGGTTGCCGGATCGATCGCGAGCCCGGCCGGAAGACCGCTACCCACGTATGTCAAGGCGTCCGTGTCAGCGCCACCGTCCTTGAAGTTGGCAGCGACATTGAGCGCGAAGGCGGCGCCGTCGTTGACGTTCTGCGTGGCGATTGGCGTGGCAACGACGGGTGCCGGATTGGTGGCGGTCCAAGTGAACGTCTCGGTCGCTTTGCCGCCCTTGCCGTCGTTCGCGGTGATGACGACCTCGTAAGGGCCATTGATTGAAGCCGAATGATCGATCGCTCCGGTAATCTGGCCTGTCGCTGGGTTTATTGTCAGGCCTGCCGGGAGACCTGTCGCCGTGAATGTCAGCGCGTCGCCGTTCGGGTCGACGAACACCTTTGACAGGTCGAGCGCCACCGCGGCGCCGTCCGAACTGACGAGGGTCGCGGTTGGGTTGACCAGCAACGGTGCCTGGTTCGTCGACGTGATCTTGAACGTCGTCGCAGCGGTACCGCCTTGGCCGTCGCTGGCGGTCACGGTGACGGTCGCCGATCCGTTTTGTGAGGCGCCGACAGCCATGGAGCCCGAAATGATACCGGTCACTGAATCGATTGTAAGGCCCGCAGGAAGATCCGTGGCGCTGTAGCTGAGCTTGTCGGTGTCGAGGCCGCCGTCCTTGAAGTTGGTGGTGACATCGAGCGTGACGGGATTTCCGTCCTTGACGGTCTGATCGGCGATGGGTGTGACGATGATCGGTGCCGGATTAGTGACGGTGTAGGTAAACGTCTCGGTTGTTTGCGCGCCCTTCGAGTCCTTGGCCGTTACCGTCACGGTATAAAGACCGCCCGTGCCGCCCTGTGACGCGGAATGATCGATCGAGCCGGTGATCTGTCCAGTCGCTGCGTCGATCGTGAGACCTGCGGGTGCGCCAGCGAGCGTAAACGCCAACGTATCGCTGCTCGGATCGGCAAATGCGGCGGCGGCGTTGATGTTGACCACGGCGCCGTCCTGGCCAGCCTGATTTGCCGTTTGCGCGACGACTTTCGGGGCCTCGTTGGCCGAGAGGATTTTGAAGAGCTGGGCGACGCTGCCGCCCTGCCCATCGCTGGCGGTGACGGTGATCGAGAGGCCACCGGCAATTGTTGAGGCATTGGCCGGAATGGTGCCGCTGATCTTGCCCGTGGTGGCGTTGATGGTCAGGCCGGCAGGGAGACCGGTGGCACTGTAGGTTAGCGTATCGGTGTCGGCGCTGCCGTCCTTGAAGTTGACGGCGGTAGAAAGTGAGAAGGCCGCGCCGTCCTTGACGTTCTGGTCGGCGATCGGGCTGACAACAACCGGAATGGGATTGCTGACAGCGAGCGCGAACGCCGTGGCCTTGCTGCCACCCTGGCCATCGCTGACCTTGACGGTCACGGCATAGCTGCCGCCGCCGACTTGCGATGCCGAGTGGTCGACCGTGCCCGAAATGAGACCCGTGGCGGCATTGATGCTGAGGCCTGCCGGCAGGCCGGTGGCGCTGTAGGTGAGCGCGTCGCTGTCGTTGCCGCCATCCTTGAAGTTGGCGGCAATGCTCAACGCGTAGTCGGCGCCGTCCTGCGTGGCGGGCGCCGTGATAGCCGCGACGAGCACGGGTGCCGGGTTCGCGACCGCGTAGTCGAAGCTCAGCGACTTGGTACCGCCCTGGCCGTCGCTGGCGGTAACGGTGACCGTGTAGACGCCGTTCGTGCCGCCGGTGCTGGCCGCGGCCGAGATCTGGCCCGTGATCTTGCCAGTAACCGAGTCGATCGCGAGGCCCGCCGGTAGACCCGTGGCGGAATACGAGAGCGCATCTGTATCGTTGCCGCCGTCCTGGAAATGGCTGGCCGTGTCGATGGCGGTGTTGGCTGCGTTACTGAGACTGTCGCCGTCATTGCCGGTGACATTGACCAGCGGCGACACCGCGATTGGCGCCGGATTGGCGACCGAAAGCTTAAACGTTTCGGTGACAGATTGGCCGTTGCCGTCGGTCAGCGTCACCGCGACCGTATAGATGCCGCCAGCGCCCGCTGTTGAAGCGGACGGATCGATCTTGCCGGAAATGACACCGTTGGCGTCGATGGAGAGGCCTGTCGGCAAACCGCTCACGGTGTAGGAGAGCGGCAGGGCGCCCGAGGGGTTCGCGAAGGCCGTTGCGGTGGCGAGCGTCAGGGTCTCGCCGTCGCTTGCGGTCTGGGCTGGCGTCGGCGCCACCACGACAGGCGGATTGATCGCCGACGTGATGATAAACGTGTCGGTGATGGTGCCACCTTGGCCGTCGTTGGCCGTGACGGTGATGCTGTAGGGTCCGGCGAGTGAGGCATTGGCAGGAATCGTGCCCGAGATGACACCGGTCGTCGGATTGATCGTGAGGCCAGCGGGGAGATTGGTGGCGCTGTATGTCAGCGTGTCGGTATCGGCACCGCCGTCCTTGAAGTTGCTGGCGATACCAAGCGTGAAGGCCTGTCCGTCCTTGACGCCCTGGTCGGCGATTGCGATTGCGACGACGGGCGCCGGGTTGGTGGTGGTGAAGTTGAACGTATCGGTCTTGGTTGCACCCTTGCTGTCGGTCGCGGTGACGGTGACGTTGTAGACGCCGCCACTCACCTGCGAGGCCGCATTGCCGAGCGTGCCGGTGATCTTGCCGGTTACCGGATCTATGGCGAGGCCTGCAGGCAGGCCGCTCGCGCTGAATGTCAGCTTGTCGCCGTTGACGTCGCTGAAATTCGTGCCGGCCGCGATCGAAACCGCGCTGCCATCTGCGCCCGACTGCGGGCCCGCAGTTGTGGCGAGTACCGGCGCATCGTTGATGCCCGAAATCGTGACTGCAGTTGCAACGCTGCCACCCTGGCCGTCGTTGGCCGTGACGGTGACCGTGTAGGGCCCCTTTGTCGAAGCGTCGGCGGGCAATGTACCGGTGACGAGGCCGGTCGCCGCATCGATCTTCAGGCCCGCGGGCAGGCCCGTGGCACTGTAGGTCAGCGCATCGCCGTCGAGGCCGCCGTCCTTGAAGTGAACCGCTGTATCGATCGCAGTGATCGCCTGGCCGTCATGGCCGGACGAAGACCCGATCGCCGAGACCACGACCGGGACCGGATTGCCGATGGTAAACGTGAACGTCTCCGAGGTGACGAAACCTTTGCCGTCGGACGCCCTGACCGTGATCGAATAGACGCCATTGCTGCCGGCACCGCCCTGGGATGCAGATGGGTCCAGCTTGCCGCCGAGCACACCGGCCGAGGTCAGCGTCAAGCCCGCGGGCAACGTCGACGTCGTCGTGTACGTCAATGCGTCGCCGTTCGGATCGCTGAACGCGGCGGCGACATTGATCGAGACATTGGCGCCGTCCTGGCCACTCTGGTTCGCGGTCGGCGCGGCTAGCACGGGCGCCTGGTTGGCAGACGTGATCGTGAACTGGGTCGAGATGCTGCCGCCTTGGGCGTCGTCGGCCGTGACCGTCACGACAAAAGGACCGGTGCCCGAGGCGTTACTCGGGATCGAACCCGAAATGACGCCGGTTGCCGTATTGATCGTGAGTCCCGCGGGCAAGCCGGTCGCGGAATATTGGAGCGTGTCCGTGTCGACGCCGCCGTCCTTGAAGTTGGCAGCCGTGGCCAACGCGAACGCTGCACCGTCATTGACGGACTGGCTTGCGATCGGCGTCACTACCACCGGTGCGGGGTTGCTGATCGTCCAATTGAACGAGCGCACCACGGCACCACCCTTGCCATCGGATGCGGTCACCGAGACGGCATAGACGCCGGCGGCACCACCCTGCGACGCGTCTGCAGTAAGTGTGCCGCTGATCTTGCCTGTCGCCGTGGCGATCGTGAGGCCGGGCGGCAGTCCGGTCGCTGCAAACGTCAGCGGATCGCCGTTTGGATCGGTAAAGAATCCCGCGACCGCGTAGGACGTGCTGGCGCCATCGGCACCAGTGCGCGCGAAGATGCCGCTGGCCGTCGGCGCCTGGTTGCTGGATGTGATGTTGAACGTCGACGTGACCGTGCCGCCCTCGCCGTCGCTGGCCGTGACGGTGACCGCGTAGGCGCCCTTCGATGAGGCGTCGAGCGGGATGGTGCCACTGATCTGGCCGGTCGTGGCATTGATCGTGAGGCCGGCCGGCAAACCAGTCGCGGAATACGTGAGCGTGTCGGTATCGGTACCGCCGTCCTTGAAGTTGACGGCGGTCGCAAGCGTGAAGGCAGCGCCGTCTTTCACGGCCTGGTTGGCGATCGGCGTTGCCACGACAGGCACCGGGTTGGATACGGTATAGACAAAGGTCTCGGTGGTGGTCGCACCCTTGCTATCTGTGGCCGTAACTGTGATGGCGTAAATGCCACCAGAGACCTGTGACGCGGAATGGTCGATCGTGCCAGTGATCATGCCGGATGTAGGATCGAGCGTCAGGCCCGCCGGCAAGCCGGTTGCCTTGAATGTCAGCGCATCGCCGTTGCCGTCCTTGAAGGCAGTGGCGACGTTGAGCGAGACATTGGCGCCGTCTTGCGCCGACTGCGCCGAGGTCGCGGCAATGACGATCGGCGCCTGATTGGTCGATGTGATCGTGAACGTCGAGGCGACGCTGCCACCCTGGCCGTCGCTGGCCGAGACCGTGACGGTGTAGGGGCCCTTTACCGACGCGTCGGACGGAATGGTGCCCGTGATCTGGCCGGTCGCGGCGTTGAGAGTCAGGCCCGGCGGCAAGCCGGTCGCAGAATACGAGAGCGTATCGGTGTCGAAGGCGCCGTCCTTGAAGCTTGCGCCCGTGGAAAGCGAGAAGAGCTGTCCGTCCTTGACGCCCTGCCCGGCGATCGGTGTCACCACCACGGGCGCGGTATTGGCGACCGTGTAGGTGAATGTTTCGGTTGCAGCGACGCTGCCAGCTTTGCCGTCCGAAGCCGACACGGTCACCGTGTAAACGCCACCGGCGCCGCCTTGCGAGGCGGAATGGTCGATGCTGCCCGTGACAAGTCCAGTCTTCGGATCGATCGTGAGGCCGGCCGGCAGTCCGCTTGCCGTGAACGTCAGCGGATCGCCGTTCGGGTCCTTGAAGGCCTGCGCCACGTCAAGCGTAACGGGCGCACCATCGGTGCCGCTCTGGTTCGGCGTGAGCTGCGCGGTGACCGTTGCCGGGGCCTGGTTCAGCGAAGCGATCGTGAAGGTGGAGACCGCCGTCCCGCCCTGGCCGTCGTTCGCCGTGACGGTGACGGTGTAAGGGCCAACGCCAGCTTTTGAGGCATCGAGCGGGATGGTGCCCGAAATGAGACCTGTGGCGGCGTTGATCGTCAGGCCTGCGGGGAGACCGGCGGCGCTGTAGGTGAGCGTATCGATGTCGTTGGCGCCATCCTTGAAGTTGACGGCGGTCGCGAGCGTGTACAGGGCACCGTCGTTGACCGACTGGCTGGCAATCGGGGTAACGACAACCGGCGCTGGATTGCCGATCGTGAAACTGATCGCCTCGGTGGTCGTACCGCCCTTGCCGTCGGACGCGGTGACGACGACGCTGTAGACACCTTTGCCGACGCCGACCCCAACTTGCGACGCGGAATGGTCGATGGTGCCGGAAATGATGCCCGTGGCGGGATCGATGGCGAGGCCCGCTGGCAGGTTCGCGGCCGAGAACGTCAGGGCGTCGCCGTTCGGGTCGGAGAATGCGGTGCCCGCGTTGACCGAAATGAGCGCGCCGTCCTGCGATACCTGGTTGACGGTTGCGGTCCCGACGACAGGCGCCTGGTTCGTGGACGTGAGAGTGAACGTCGAGGTGATCGTGCCGCCTTGGCCATCATTGGCCGTAACGGACACCGTATACGGGCCGAGCAGGGAGGCGTTGGCTGGCACCGTGCCGCTGATGACACCGGTCGTGGCGTTGAGCGTCAGCCCCGGCGGCAAGCCTTTGGTCGTATAGGTCAGGGTATCTGTGTCGGCGCCGCCGTCCTTGAAGTTGGCGGCAATGCCGAGCATGATCGTCTGACCATCGCTGACGGTCTGGTCGGCGATTGGGGTCGCAACGACGGGCGCAATGTTGGCAATTGTCCAATTGAATTTTTCGGTGACCGTGCCGCCGTTGCCGTCATTCGCCGTGACAGCAATCGCGTAGACGCCGGCGGTCCCGCCTTGCGAGTCGTTGGCGATGAGGACGCCTGAGATGTCGCCGGTCGTCTTGTTGATCACGAGACCCGGTGGCAGGCCGGTCGCAGAATAGGTGAGTATGTCACTGGGATTTGGGTCGGTAAACGCGGCGGCGGTTTTGAGCAAGACGGTTTGGCCATCATTGCTGTTTTGATCGGACGTCTGGGAACCCTTGACAAGGACGGGTGGCTGATTGCTTGGGCTGATCAGGAATGTATCGCTGACCGTGCCGCCTTGGCCGTCGCTAGCGGTTACGGTGACGGAGTAACCAGCGGACGCGAGGGACCCGGGCAATATGCCTGAAATGACACCGGTCGACGCGTCGATCGAGAGGCCAATCGGTAAGCCGCTCGCTGCATAGCTCAACGTGTCGGTGTCAAGACCGCCGTCCTTGAAATTGGCGGCGACGGCGAGATTGAAGCTCGCGCTCGGGGCGACGAGTTGATCAGCAATCGGGGTCGCGACGACCGGCGCCGGATTCGTGACGATCCATTTGAACGTTTCGGACGCGGGCGTGCTGCCAATCTTGCCGTCCGAGGCGAATATCGTAATCGTGTAAGGTCCGCCTTGCGACGCGTTGCTCGAAAGATTGCCGGAGATCATGCCCGTCGACGTGTTGAATAGCAGGCCGGGTGGCAAGCCGCTCGCCGTGTAGGTCAGAGCGTCGCCGTTGGGATCGGTGAAGGCGCCGGCGACACTGACAGACACAGATGTGCCGTCCTGGCTCAGCTGGTCGGGGGTCTGGCCACCCTGGGCAAGCGCTGGTGGCAGATTGGCCGCGCTGATCAGGAACGTATCGCTGACCGTGCCGCCCTGGCCATCGTTGGCGGTGACGGTAATGGAGTAGGGTCCGGCGGTCGCGATGTTGGCCGGAATCGTGCCTGAAATGATGCCGGTCGCGGTGTTGAGTGTCAGGCCGGTGGGAAGGCCTGACGCCGTGAAGGTCAAAGTGTCGAAATCAGAGGCGCCATCCTTGAAGTAGGCGGCGGTGTTGAAGGTGAATGCGGCGCTCGCCGTCGTCGCCTGGTCGGGAAGCGGGAACACCAGGATGGGCGATGCGTTCGACGCCTTCCAAGTGAACGTTTCCGTGGTCGCCGCGCCGAACGGATCCTTGGCGGTGACGGTGACCGTGTAGAGGCCGACGGTGCCACCTTGCGATGCATTGGCCGTGAGCGCACCTGAAATCACACCCGTGGTCGGGTTGATCGAAAGGCCCGGCGGCAAACCGGTCGCCGTGTACGTGAGGATGTCGTTGTTCGGGTCGGAGAACGCCGAACTGGCATTGAGCAGGATCGCGGCGCCGTCGAGATTGGCCTGGTTCGGTGTCTTTGCGGCAACGGACTGCACCGGTGCCTGATTGGCAGCCGAGATCAGGAATGATTGCGCGACCGTGCCGCCCTGCTGGTCGTTGGCGGTGACCGTTACGGTCCAGGGGCCAGCGGTCGAGGCGTTGACCGGGATGGTCCCAGAAATAGCACCGGTGGTGGCATTGATAGCAAGGCCCGGCGGTAATCCGGTCGCGGCGTAGACAAGCACGTCGCTGTCGTTGCCACCGTCGGAGAACCGCGTGTTGGTCGCGAGCGAGAAGGCCTGGCTGTTGGCGACGACCTGATTGGGGATCGGCAGCAGTGTGATCGGGGCAACGTTATCGACTTTGTAGACGAACACCTGCGAAACCGTGCCACCCTTGGCGTCGGAGGCGGTGACATTGACGTTGTAGGAGCCGGCCGTGCCGCCCTGGGATGCGCCGGCTGCCAGTGTGCCCGAAATAACGCCGGTGGTCGCGTTGATGGTGACCCCGGCGGGCAGGCCTGTGGCGCTGTAGGTCAGCTTGTCGCCGTTGGGATCGGTGAAGGCGCCGGCCGTGGTGAAGCTGGCCTTGCCGCCATCGATGCTGGCTTGGTTTGGAATCTTGTTGCCCGCGATCAGGATGGGCGCGCTGTTGACGACAGTCGGTGCGACCGTGATCTTGAACGGCGAAGATGCAGTACCGCCCTGGCCGTCGTTTGCGGTAACGGTGACGCTGTAGGTGTTGGCTGCAGCCGTCAATGTGCCTGAAATGATGCCGGTCGTCGCGTTGATCGTGAGGCCAGCGGGGAGACCGCTCGCCGAATAGGTCAAAGTGTCCGTGTCCGGAGAACCGTCCTTGAACGCAGACGTTATGTCGAGCGAAACCGCCTGGCCAATCGCCGCGACGCGGTCGATAAGCGTGGTCGCAACGGGGATAGGATTGGTCACAGACCAGGACATCGTTTCGGTTGCGGTATCACCGAAGCCGTCCGAAGCCGTCACCTTGACCGCATAGACGCCAGCGGTGCCGCCCTGGGAGGCCGAGTGATCGATCGTGCCCGTGATGAGGCCGGTGTTAGGATCAATGCTGAGGCCCGCTGGCAGGCCAGTTGCTGAATAGGTGAGCGGATCGCCATTCGGATCGGCAAAGGCCGAGATGACGCTGACCGGCGTCACCATCTGCCCGTCGACGCTTGCTTGCGCCGCAGTCGCCATTCCGATCACGGGCGCCTGGTTGGTCAAGCCGATATGGATGACAGACTTCACGGTGTTGCTGTTGGTCTCGCCATCACTGAGAACGATGTCGAACACAGCGCTCGAATGCACCGATGGCGTGGAGAATTTGATCGCCTGCAGGGCCGCCTGATAGGTCGATTCATTGGCGGCGCCGCTCAGCGCGACCGTGATCTTGCCAGCGACACTCGTGTCGATATTGGCCGTAATGCCAGCGGGGAGCACGGAACTGGCGATTTCAACGAGATCACCAGCTTGGGCGTTGGTCAGCGTGGCGGTTGCGGACGTGATCTTGGTGTTGGGGTCGTAGTTGGTGACTTTGACGTCGGTATCGACGATGGAGGTCCCTATCGAGCCAGGCGCATAGTTGGCCTTGTAGCCGGTACCCGGTGTTGTGCTGTCGTTGGCGTCAAGATCGACGCGCAGCGAGGAACCGACGTAGGAAATGAAGGCGGCGCTATTGTACTGGTTGTCGAGCAGGTCGGCGATGCGGAACTGGATTGTGTAGTCGGTGCCTGCTGTCACTTTGACGACATTGGTGATCGGCACAGTGACGCCGCCGAGGACGATGTCGCCGACCGGGGCGGTGGCAATAGTATTATCGCGATAATAGGCTGAATTCGCCGAGGTGTTGACGGAGTTGATGGCCACGTCGGTGCTGGTACGCGGTATTTCAGAAACCACGGTATTGCTGTAGGCGGCCCCGGACGGATTATTTCCTGTCAGCAGAATACCGAAATGATCGTTGTATTTTTGACCGACGTAGGCGTTGTATTCTTCTGAGCCGAAAGCATAGACCACTGCGATTTTGCCGACATTGGCCGTGAAATCGAATTTCAGATTGGCGATATCGAATTCAAGGCCGTTAGCATCATTCGCCCCTGATCCGGCGCCGTTCCATAGCGTGGCGGGGGCGCCCGGAACCTGGGAGACATCACCTGTGCCGATAATGACGCCGGAGGCGAGGCCGAGGTTTGAGTTCGAGGTCGTGAACGTGCCGTAGAATGCTGTGGCCGTGCTGGCGGTCAACGACTCAGTGCCGGTTTTGAGCGTGATGCCACTGGTTCCGATTCCAGCATTGGCGAGATTGCCCGCGATCGTCGCAGGGGTGCCGCCCGTTGTAATGGAAACCGTCAAGGTGCTGTCCCAGTCCGCTTGCGCGACCTTGTCGACGATGACAGCCGTGTTCACATCGCCGATCTGCTCTTCGAGCGTCCAGTCGGCGCCGCGTGCGACTGCACCCGTCTTGTTGGTCGAAGCGGCGACGTCGGCGCCGGTCAGATCGCTGAGGGTGCGGGCGGCGAGATCGCCATCGGCACCCTTGGCAAAATCGCAACCGTAGACGAGCAGATCGGCATGCAGTGCCAGGGCGCTACGGATGACGGCGAGATCTGCGGCATACGTCGAGCGCATGCTGTCGACGTTCAGATCGCTGGTCCCGATAAAAAGGTTGGCCTCACTGCCATGCGAAATGATGTGGATGGCGTCGATACCTTGGCGCCCTTGCAGTGCGCTGGCAATCTGATCGAGGCCGTCACGGGTGCCGTCGATTATGACCACTTCGGCCGATGCCGGGATTCCCTTCAACAGCGTTGCAACGTTTGCGACGGAGCTGTCGACGAACACAACCTCATGAAGCACGGCCGCGGCCGGCTGCAAATTGGCGCCGGCATTGGCGGCGATATAGGCAAGCGCATTATCGGCTGCACCATCGTGAGCGACGTCGGCGGCCGGTGCCGGCGCAGGTGCTGCGGCCTTCGCAGCTTCCACCGTCGTTGCGACGACCGCGGCATCAAAAACGACGCGGCGCTCGAGCGGCAACATGGACGTCGGCCGCAACGCGCCGGACGATTGCTTGGCAATTTCCGCGGTCGCCATTTTAACGGACGATCCACTCGCAAAATCGAGTAATGCCTTGAGCCAATGATCAGCCATTTTTTCCGCCATAATTCAATATTCACATCCATAAGGCTCTTGAAATATTTACAACTCGTTTATTGCAATGCCAACTTGAGGCACAACTTGGAGCCATAATAGTTTCAACAAAATAGGTGGACTTTGACGATGCCATTAACTATTCGATGTTCAAAATGCACTTGAACAGATTACCAGAGCCTGTCAGAGACCGCCATCTGTTACGGCCTGTTTGGAAGTTGCCGCGGCACATCGACGTACGTCGTCTTTGCCGCGTTGCGGATCTTCACGAGGCAACCAATCCGAGAACGCGCAATTCCTGCCTTGTGCAGATAAATGTGCGCCATGACCGGCAAGGTCTCGATTGCATCACCATCGAATCTAAGCCGTTGTTACTGGCGCGTTGAGTTCCACATCCGCCCTTTCGATCATAATATTCGGTGCGACCGATCGTTTTTCGGTGTCGCGATGACGCAATGGCCCGGACAGTTGTGATCGCGTTCAACTGCGGTCCAACATTCAAAAACGGATTTGAACAAATTGAACCTTGATTCGCCCATACCA
>JANXRM010000196.1 GCA_025353015.1 Hyphomicrobiales bacterium | reverse complement strand
GCAGGATTAGGTTCCGCAGGATTAGGTTCCATGGCCTCAGGCGCTCTTCAGCTGACTGCGCATATCACAATCGAATAACACATCTCCGTCAGTTAGCACATGGATTGACGCTTTGGGCCTGAGCGCCTGGGCAAGACGGTGGATGGGCGTCAGGGTCAGTCCCGGTTTGCCCGAGCCGAGGATGACCGGCGCCACCATGACATGCAGCCGGTCCACAGCGCCGGCTTCGAGAAAACCAGACACGGTCTGTGCGCCGCCTTCGATCAGGAAGCGCATAAGACCAGCCGCGCCAAGTGCCGCCACAATGGATTTCGGGTCCAAAACCTTTCCCACGCGCGCAACCCAGATGACCTCCACGCCCGGCGGCACCCCTTTCGGCGGCTCGGCGCCAATGGCACAGACGACAATGCGTCGGATGCCATCCTGGCCAAATAGGCAGCGGGCACCGACCGGAATCCGGCCCGTCGGATCGATGACGACCCGCACGGGATGCCGGCCTTCGACGCGGCGAACATTCAACAGGGGATCATCGGCCACGACAGTGCCGACACCGACGACCACCGCGTCGACAGCGGCCCGGACGCGGTGCACGTGATCGAGGGCCGCGTCTTTATTGATCCAGCGGCTTTCCCCCGACAGCGTCGCGATACGCCCATCAAGCGACTGGCCGAGCTGGGCCACCACGAACGGGCGATCGCCCGGGGCCGCACGAATCGGCGCGATCGGATCCGCAGACGGTTCGCGTGCCGTTGGGCTCGGATCAGACATAACGTTAGCATCCCTCGATCATCAGCAACTCGCGGCGCTGCCGACGATGCTATAGACGATCGGGAACGGCAATACAGCCACCGGGTCGGCAGAGCGCAACAATCTCCTGTCGGATGCGGCGCCCTATCGGATTCGTGGTCAAGGCCAAGATGCGACAAGCACCAGCTGATAAATCGATTGAAACCTGGCGCGCTAAGTTGGCCCGGGAAGCCCAATCCCCGCCCGCCAGTTGGGACAGTCCGCGCTGGCCGCTGCTACCCGTCATATCAGCCTATGCCCTCTGTTTCTTGGCGATGACCTGGCCTTGGGTGGCCGGCTTCGTCACCATTCCCTGGGACGCCAAGGCGCAGTTCCAACCGCAGATCCAGTTTCTGGCCGAGAGCCTTGCACGCGGCGAATGGCCCTGGTGGAACCCTTATGTATTTTCCGGCACGCCGCACGTCGCCGACCCACAGTCGATGCTCTTTTCACCACCATTCCTGGCGTTGGCGCTGGTGTCCCGCAATCCGAGCCTGTGGGCCGTAGATATGACCGTACTGGCCACGATGTTCGCCGGCGGCATCGGCCTGATGCTCTATTTCCGCGATCGAGGTTGGCATGCGGCGGGCGCGCTGATCGCGGCCCTCGCATTCAGTTTCGGCGCTGCCATGGCGTGGCGGATCCAGCATACGGGGCAGGTGCTGAGTCTCGCCTATCTGCCGTGGGCGTTGCTCTGCCTCGAGCGGGCCATGCACCGCCGTTCCCTGGCATACGGCATTGTGGCAGGCCTTGCCGGCGCCGCGATCGTGCTTGGTCGAGATCAGGTGGCGCTACTCTGCATCTATCTCTTGGCCGCGCGCGTTCTATGGCTGTGGCTGACGGCCGGCGACCGCGGTCCGTTCGTGCGCGGTAGTCTCCTGCCTTTGGCGATGGGCGCACTGACCGGGGTCATTGTCGTTGCCATCCCCATTCTGATGACGGTACTGCTGGCGGCAGCCTCGAACCGTCCCGAGATCGATCTCGAAGGCGCCGGCCGGGGCTCGCTGCATCCGGCGCTTTTACTTACATTCGTGCTACCGCAGTTGTTTGGCGCCGCCGGGCATATGGCCGAATATTGGGGACCGCCGAGCTATGCCTGGAAGGACACCGGGCTATTCATCGCCCAGAACGTCGGCCAGCTCTATGTCGGCGCGGTGCCGCTGCTGCTACTAGTTGGTGCGGCTGCAACTGGCCGGCTGTGGGATCGCGACATCAGGTTCTTCGCGGTCGCGTTTCTTGTCATGCTGCTCTACGGGCTCGGTTGGTTTACGCCGGCCTTCGGTGCCTTTTACGAAGTGCTTCCTGGTGTCGCCCTCTATCGCCGTCCGGCCGATGCGGCATTCCCAATCGGCGCGCTGGCCGCCATCCTGGCCGGTTATGGCGCCCATTGCCTGTTTCAGATGCCTTGGCAGCGGGTTCGGCCCGCCTCCATCGTCGCTGTTCTGCTGCTGCTTGCATTGGCCTTTAGTATGGCCCTTTTCCTGGGGTTGCGCCTTGAGCGGACAGCGCTTCTGAGCGCACCACTTGTCGGCGGCATCATTGCCTTTGCAGCCGGCTTCGGCATCCTGGCTTGGTGCCGCCCCCGGATCGCACTTCATCCCGTGCGCGCGGCCTTGGGATTGGCACTTGTTACTGCCGCCGACCTCGCCTGGAACAATGGGCCGACGTCGTCCTCCGCCTTGCCGCCGTCCTTCTATGATGTGCTCGAACCCGGCACCAAGAACCCGACCATCGCGCTGTTAACGGGTCGCGTCGTGCAAAACGAAACGCGGCGTGACCGGATCGAGCTCGCAGGCCTCGGTTTCCATTGGCCGAACGCCAGCCTGACGCACCGGCTGGAAAACACGCTCGGCTACAACCCCGTGCGGCTCGGCGCCTACAGCCGCGCCACCGGCGCCGAGGATCATGTGGGCCTGCCAGAGCAACGCAAGTTCTCGAAGCTGATGCCGTCCTATCGCTCGTTGCTCGCGGACATGCTGGGCCTCCGCTATATCGCAACGCCGGTCCCAGTCGAAACCGTGGACAAGGCGCTCCAACCCGGCGACCTCAAGCTACTGGCCACGTTGCCGGATGGCAATTTTGTCTACGAAAACCCGCGCGCACGCCCCCGCGTGCAGTTCGCGCCGGAGGGCCGTCATGCCGACTTCGAGGGCATCATGACGACAGGGCAGTGGCCGGCGTTCGATCCGGCCAAGACGGTGCTGCTGGAGACCGTCCCGGGCAGCAAAGCGGACCGGCGTTCGGGCACCGCTCGGATCGTCAGCTATGCCAACACCGAGGTGACGATCGAAGCCGACAGCCCCGACGGCGGCTTCGTCGTCCTGAACGATATCTGGCATCCCTGGTGGTTTGCAGACATCGATGGCGCGCCAACCGACATACGCAAGGCCAACGTTCTGTTCCGCGCCGTGGCCGTGCCGCCGGGGCAGCACCGGATGACGTTCCGGTTCGAGCCGCTGCGGGGAGCGTGGCAGGCGATGCGGCAGCGGCTGGGTCACGGCTCCATGTAGACTGGGTTAACTAACCCAGACTACGGCTTGCCGACTTGACAGTCACGGCCCCCAGCCATTCGATGCGGGCATCGAGAGAATGAAAAGAGGCCGGGCATGCGTGACGGACTTCGGCTGGACTTCGACTATGTCATTGTTGGCGCGGGATCAGCGGGCTGCGTTTTGGCCAACCGCCTCAGCGAAGACCCTGACGTCAGGGTGGCCCTCGTCGAGGCCGGCGGCTGGGATCGCAATCCCTGGATCCGCATACCGCTCGCCTGGCCGCGCATTCTCCGCAACCGCATGAACGACTGGATGTACTTCTCCGAGCCCGATGCGGCCTTGGACAATCGCTGCATCGAGTGCGCGCGCGGCCGGGTCGTCGGTGGATCGTCGTCGATCAACGCCATGGCGCATGTCCGCGGCCACCGGGACGACTATGACCGATGGGCGGCGCAAGGGCTCACCAGTTGGTCGTTCGAAAATGTGCTCCCCTACTTCAAGCGGTTGGAAAATTGGGAAGGCGGCGCGGACGACTTCCGCGGCGTTGGCGGCCCGCTGAATATAGAAAAGAACGGCTACGGCGATCCCGTTTGCGAGGCGTTCGCCGAGGCGGGCGTGGCGGCCGGCTATCAGCGCACGCCCGACTACAACGGTTTGCAGCAGGAGGGCATCGGTCCCTGGCAAACGACGCGGCGGAACGGACATCGCTGCAGCGCCGCCGACGCTTATCTCCGGCCGGCGCTTGGACGCCCCAATCTCACGGTCATGGTCAACACGCTTGCTCATTCCGTGTCATTCGACGGCGATCGCGCCACGGGGCTCACGTGCTCGCAGAAAGGGCGCGAGCTGCAGGTGCGGGCGGGGCGGGAAGTGTTGATCGCCGCCGGCGCTATCAATTCACCGCACCTGCTGATGCTCTCGGGCATTGGCGATCCGGCAGCGCTCAAGCGGCATGGGCTCGCTGTGCGCGCGCCCTTGGCCGGTGTCGGCCGGAACCTGCAGGACCACATTTCGAGCCCGGTCACCCATCGCCGCCGAGACGCGGGGCCGTTGCATCGCGCGATGCGGGCGGATCGTGCGGGCAAGTTGCTGTTCGACGCCTACGTTCGCGGTGAAGGCTTGGCCACCGCGTTGCCGGCGGCAGATATGGCATTCATTCGCGGGACCCATGCCGGCCGGTTGCCCGATATCCAGATCATGTTCATCGCCGCGCCCATGACAACCGGTCCCTATTTGAATCCGGTGTGGCCGGCCTATGCGGACGGATTTGCAACGCGGGCGGTGGTGCTGCGGCCGGAGAGCCGGGGATCGATCGAACTGGCGTCGGCCGACCCTGTGCGCGCACCGGTGATCCGCCAGAACTTCCTGACACGGGACAAGGACTGGAAAGTCCTGCGCGATGGCCTGCGCATTGGCCAGGAGATCGGGCGGCAGAAGCCGCTGGCTGCCTATGTTGCCGCTGAAGTGGCGCCTGTGGACGACAGCGATGCGGCGCTCGATGCGCATATCAAGGCGACGGGCATATCCGTGCATCACCCGGCCTGCACATGCCGCATGGGACTGGCGTCCGATCCGGACCGCGTTGTCGACGAGGAGCTTCGCGTCGCTGGCACGCGGAACCTCCGCGTCGTCGACGCATCGGTCATGCCGGACCTCGTCGGCGGCAACATCAACGCAGCCGTGATCATGATCGCCGAAAAGGCCAGCGACCTGATCCGCGGCCGGCGCGTACACGCGCGCACCGTGGTGTGCAACGTTTGAGCTTAGACCCGAGCCGTCTCCCCGAGCTTCAACCGATAGACCATCGGCGGTTTCCGGGGCATCCTGGCTGCAGCTGCCTCACGAGCGACGAACCTCAGGGAGACCCGAATGCGCTTTGGTTTTTACCTGCCGACCCGCGGACCGCTGGCGACGCGGCCGTCCCTCCAAGCGATCCTGAAACGGGGCGAGAGCCTGGGCTTTGCCTCGGTCATGGTCGCGGATCACATAATCCTGCCGACCAAGATCAATTCGCCTTATCCCTACACCGTCAAAGGCAACTTCCTCAGCGAAGCCGAATGCTTCGAGCAACTGGCGATGATGGCCTTCGTCGCCGGCCTGACGGACAAGCTGCGCATCGTCTCGAGCGTCATGATCGTGCCGCACCGGAACCCGGTCTTCAACGCCAAAGCCCTGGCGACGATCGATGTGCTCTCGGGCGGGCGCGTCACCGTCGGCATTGGCGTCGGCTGGATGGCGGAGGAATTCCAAGCGCTTCGAGCTGCCGATTTCAAGGATCGCGGCGCCGTCACCGACGAATACGTGGCGATCTTCAAAAAGCTCTGGAGCGGGGAACCAGTCTCGCACAAGGGGCAGTTTTACAGCTTTGACGAGGTCGTCTGCCATCCAAAGCCCATCCAGAACGCGGGCCCGCCGATCTGGATTGGCGGGCATTCGAGTCCGGCCCTTCGCCGCGTCGCCAAGTTCGGCGATGGCTGGCATCCCGTTGGCGCGACCGCTGCGTCGCCGTTGCCACCGGCGGAAATGCGCCAGAAACTCGATATGATTGCAGGCCTCATGGCCAAAGAGGGCCGCGACTTCGCCAAGCTTGAGATCAGCTACAAAGCGCCGATCTACGATAATGGCATTCCGCCGAAAGGCGAGGCGCGGCGACTCTTTACCGGTGGGCGTGATGCCGCGCTTGCAGATATCGCAACGTTCAAGGCGCTCGGCGTGCACGAGCTGGTGTTCGACTTCCGCACCGCCACCTTGAACGAGTCCCTCGACCGTATGGGCCAGTTCGCCGAGGACATCATCAAGCGCGCGTGAGGCGACGCCTGCTGCGGCCGCCCCAATGAGGTCAAAGAAAAACGGGCCGCCCAAAGGACGGCCCGCTCTAATTTACTGGCCTGACGCTCGCATCAGAGCATGTGCGCCATGCGCTCTTTCTTGGTCGCGAGATAGCGCTTGTTGTAGGCCGAGGCATTGACGATCAGCGACCGCTGCTCGACGACGTTTATGCCTTCCTTCCGCAACGCGTCCACCTTAGCCGGGTTGTTGGTCAACAGCCGGATCTTGCTGTAGCCGAGGTCGAACAGGATGTGCGCTGCGAGGTCATAGTCTCGCGCTTCGATCGGTGCGCCGATGGCGACATTCGCGTCGACCGTGTCGTAGCCCTGATCTTGCAGCGCGTAGGTCTTCATCTTGGCGACGAGACCGATGCCGCGTCCCTCGTGATAGGGCAGGTAAACAAGCACCCCGAGCGGGCTCTTGGTGATCACGTCCAGCGATGCCTGAAGCTGCGGGTAGCAATCGCAGCGCAGCGAATGGAAGATGTCGCCCGTCACGCAGCCGCTGTGGACGCGGACCACGGGCAGCTCTGACGGCGAGGGATTGTCGCGATTGACCAGCACCAGCGCCTGACAATGCGGATCGAGACCCTGATAGGCACGCGCCTCGAGCTTAAACTCCTGGCCCTTGAATTCGATCGGCATGATCGTCTGAACCGACCAGTCGATATCCAGATCGAAAGACTTCACGGCATCAAACGACTTCACTGTCTCGAAAGACTTTGCTGCATTCGATTTCATACGCGCCTCCCCCGGCAAAACCGCGCGCTTATGCCATCTGAAACTTGGTTTCGTAAAGGCATGATCGCTCCGCATTTGATGTACCTGAGCGACCGTTCGGCCGCCCCTTACAATTTTCGGTCGCCCCGTCGGGCGATCCGCTGGGGAGGTGGCTCATCGTGAGTTCACGGCGCAAGTTCACGGCGTGAGTTCACGGCGAGATCCATCCCCAGGCTTGAAGTCAACAAAGCGCACCCAGGCTGAACCGAGTATGAATGACCCATCCAAATTCATTCAGCTTGTCGTCAGATGCGCCGGCAACCATCCTGGCCACCTCGGCGTTATTTCCGTCGTTCAGAGACGCTTGAATACGCCATAACGCATTGCAATATAGGAGAAAATCATAGAGCCGCCAGACGCGGCACCCAATGCAATCATTCTGTGCATATCGGGCACAGTCAACAACTGCGCCGCGAACAAGCAATAATTAATGAACGCAGCCAGCCACCCCGCAATCGCGTAGCGCACAAACTCGCCGAACGTGGGTTTGCTCCGAATCGCGAACGTCCAGCGGCGATGCGCCAGCCAGCCAATAACCATGGCGACAGAAATGGCGGCGACCCGCGCGACCAGCGGGCTGGCGCCGAAGACCCGCACCCCGGTTTCCAGCACCGCGGCATCAACGGCGAAAGCCAGAAGCCCGGACGCAAGAAAGCCGAGCCCGTGCCGGTGCAAGGGTGGCCGTGCCTGTGGCGTGGCTTCGCTGGTCTTTGCGGCTTCACCCGTCATGGCCAAAGGCCTTTTGCCAATCGATGGGGGCCGCCGGCTGCGCCCGTAGGGGGTGCCAAACTCGATCGGCCAAGCCGGGATAGTTTTGCAGCGTTGCCAATTCCTGGCCCCGGCGCTCCACGATCGGCTCGATCAACCGTAGCTCCTCGTTCGGATAGCCCGGATGGCACATCAGAATATGCCGCGGCCCGGTGTGCCGCAGCGCTGGAGCCAGATCCTGCTCATAGGGTCTCGCGGTGTCGAACGTGGAAAATCCTGAAAAGCTGTCGTTGGTGGGAAAGCCTTGCCGCTGGGCGCTGGCGCGAAACCCGGAGGACAGGGCAGCAATCAGCAACGCCTTGCCGCGCTCGCCGCCCCTGGCCCAGATGGCGCCGATCTGGTCGGAAGGATCGCGCAGCAAAGGCTTTTCATCGGGAAAACGCTGGACGAGGGCTGCCAGCACCCCCTGACGAATGCCGGGGAGCGCGTGTACGTGCTGATGGCCGTCCACGTGGTCGGGCGGGAATCCGGCATGCCGCTCGAACAGCGCCAGCTGCCGGTCGACCTCGGCCTCGATCTCGGCGGCATCGATGCGGCCGGTCAGCGATTTTGCGGTCAGCGCGCCCGCTGATGGCAGCCGCCCGGATGCCGCCAGATCAGGCATTGGCCCGGCAGGCCGCCCCAGCGTCAGCATGAGATGCAGCCCGATGGCGATTTTCGGCCGCAAGGCTGCCAGCCGCTTGGCATCCGTGGCCCAGCGCGGAAACGTCACGATGGCGCTGGTCGCCGAAATCAGCCGCGCGTCCGCGAGCTCGTAGATGCCCTGCGACACCCCCTCGGCGAGGCCGTAATCGTCGGCGCACAGCATGATGCGCGTGCCGGATTGCGCGGCGCTGGAGGTGCAGCTTTCGGTGGTCACGGCGCCGGCTTGACTGGATCGGCCGGCGGTACTTCTGCAGATTGGCGCGATGCGTCCGCCGGCCGCCCCACCCCGATACGCTCGCCAATGATGTAGAGCGGGCGGCCCTTCACCTCCTCGTAGACGCGGCCAAGGTATTCGCCGATCACGCCGAGCGAGATCAATTGCACGCCCGATAACATCAGCACGGAAATGATCAACGTCGGAAAGCCTGGCAGATCGATCCCGAAAATGATCGTTTTGATCAAGAAAACAAGGGCATATAGAAACGCAACCGCTGAGACCGTCAGCCCCACGTATGACCAGACGCGCAACGGCAATGTTGTGAAAGACGCGAGGCCGTCGAGCGCAAAACCAACGAGACGGCCTGGCCGCCACCGCGACACCCCATCCAGGCGTGGCTCCACATCGAAAGGTACGCCCGCCGACTTGAATCCGATCCAGGCATAGAGGCCCTTGTTGAACCGGGCACGCTCGCCGAAGCGGTTCAAGGCATCCACGGCGCGGCGGTCGAGCAACCGGAAATCGCCGGCACCATCAGGCAAAGGCGTGCCGCTCAGCGAATGGAACAGGCGGTAGAACATCCGCGATGTGACCCGGACGATGGGTTTGTCGGTGGCGCGGTCGCGGCGTAGGCCATAGATCACATGATAGCCCGCGTCCCAGCGGGCCACCAACTCGGGAATAACCTCCGGCGGATGCTGCAAGTCACCGTCCATGATGATGACGCCGTCGCCACCAGCATGCTTGAGACCGGCGGCAACGGCCACCTCCTTGCCGAAGTTACGGCTGAAGGAAATCGCGGTGTAGCGAGGATCGCGGCCGTTCAGCTCGCGCAGCATCTCCAGCGTACGATCGGTGGAGCCGTCGTCGACGAACAACACGTCCCAGGGACAACCGAGCCCATTGAGCGCGCGCGTCAGCCGCCGCTCGAGCAAGGGAATACCGCGCGCCTCGTTGAGAACCGGCACCACCACGGTCAGGCGGCGGCCACCGCCGGCCGCCTTGGGTGCCAACGAGGTGGCAGGCGTAATTGCAGGCTCTGGGCGTGCAGGTTCTCTCCGCTCGCTCGACTTGGCCGGCGGCGGTGCATCATGCAGGAAGTCCTGCGCGGTCAGCGCGGGCTTCGATGTGGGTTCGTGTGTATCCATTGCCGCGATAAATAGGGACGGTCCGCGACAAGTGCCAGCGGATTCACCCATTCAGTGCCGGAAATGCCGCATCCCGGTAAAGACCATGGCTAGGCCTTTGTCGTTGGCAGCCTTGATCACCTCGTCATCCCGCACCGAGCCGCCGGGCTGGATGACGGCCGTGGCGCCGGCTTCCGCTGCCGAGATCAGGCCGTCCGCAAACGGGAAGAACGCGTCCGACGCCACCACCGAACCCTTCACCGGGAGCCCCGCCAGCTCGGCCTTGATGACGGCGATGCGCGACGAGTTCACGCGGCTCATCTGGCCGGCGCCGACGCCGACCGTGGCGCCGTCCCGGGCATAGACGACGGCGTTAGACTTCACGAACTTGGCCACCTTCCAGGCGAACAGCAGGTCGCCCATCTCACGGTCCGTGGGGTGGCGCGTGGTGACGGTTTTCAGCGTTTCGCTAAGCTGCTGATCGGCGTCCTGGACCAGCAACCCACCGGTCACCTTTTTCCAGTCGAGGCGGCGGATCGCATCCTTCGGCCACGCCCCGGATACCAGCAATCGCACGTTCTTTTTGGCAGCCACGACGGCCTCGACGCCCGGGGCCACGCTCGGCGCGATGATCACCTCGACAAATTGCCGGTCGACGATCGCTTTGGCCGTCGCCGCATCCAGCTCGCGGTTGAACGCAATGATGCCGCCGAAGGCCGATTCTGGGTCGGTTTTGAACGCCCGGTCATAGGCTGCCGCCAGCGTGTTGGCCTCGGCGACGCCGCACGGATTGGCATGCTTGACGATGACGCAGGCGGGCTTGTCCGCGAACTCCTTCACGCATTCGAGCGCCGCGTCCGTATCAGCGATGTTGTTGTAGGAGAGCTCTTTCCCCTGCAGCTGCCGCGCCGCCGAAATCGAGCCGGGCTCGGGCTTGCCCGACACATAGAAGGCGGCGTTCTGGTGCGGGTTCTCGCCGTAGCGCAACGTCTGCGCCTTATTGAGCTGTACCGTGAATGTGGGACCGAACTGCCCTCCTTCGCGCTTTGTTTCCTCCACCTCCCGACCGAGCCAGTTTGAAATAGCACCGTCGTAAGCGGCCGTGCGCGCGTAGGCTTTCTGCGCGAGTTCTTGCCGGAGTTTCGGCGTCGTCTCCCCGCCACTGGCCTGCATCTCCTCCAGCAGGCGCGGATAGTCCGCCGGATCGACCACCACCGTCACCGCCGTATGATTCTTGGCCGCCGCCCGGATCATCGCTGGACCGCCGATATCGATATTCTCGACGCAATCCTCGTAGGCCGCACCCTTCGCCACGGTCGCCTCGAACGGGTAGAGATTGACCACCAGCAGGTCGATGGGCGCGATGCCGTGCGCCTTTCCCGACGCCTCATGCTCGGCATTGCCGCGAACCGCCAGCAGCCCCCCGTGCACCTTGGGATGCAGCGTCTTCAGGCGCCCATCCATCATTTCGGGAAAGCCCGTGTGCTCGGCCACGTCCTTCACCGGAACGCCCGCCTGCTTCAGAGCCACGGCCGTACCCCCGGTCGACAGGACCTCGACGCCAGAAGCAGTCAATGCCTTGGCCAGATCGATGACGCCAGTCTTGTCCGAAACCGAAATCAAAGCGCGGCGGATCTTGTGAGCATCGGATGTCATGGCGGCACGTCCTGGCGTTCTGGTGTGCATATTGTCGAACGCGCATGAGCCCGAAATCACTGGCTCAGGTCAAGCGGCCAAAACGCGGCAGACATTGTGAGACACTGCCTTGACGCCAACCCCCAGCCGGGTCAGCTTCGCGGCCAAATCCCGCGTTACCCCTCGCCACTCCAGGAGAGCTGCCCCATGAAACTCGGTGTCTACATCAACGCGCAGCACCCGCAAGGCGACGACCCGGGCCGGCGGTTTGCCGAGACAATCGAGCAGGTGCGGCTGATCCGAAAAATGGGTTTCGATTCCATCTGGAGCGGCGAGCATCACGTCACCGACGGCTTCCATTATTATCCCCTGCTGCCGATGCTGCAGCGGCTGGCGGCCGAGGCCGAGGGGATGGAAATCGGCACCAACATCGTGCTGTTGCCGCTGCACAACCCCATGGAAATCGCGGAAGTCGGCGCCTTCCTCGATGTCATAACGAGCGGCAAGTTCAACCTCGGCGTCGGCCTTGGCTACCGCAACGAAGAGTTCGCGATGTTCGGCGTGCCCATGAAGGAACGGGTCTCGCGCCTGACCGAAGGCATCGAGATCATCAAGCGGCTTTGGACCGAGGACAAGGTCACGCACAAGGGCCGCCACTGGCAGTTCGAGAACATGACCATCCGGCCGCAGCCGGCGAAAAAGCCGCGCCCGCCAATCATGATCGCGGCGCACGTGGACGCGGCCGTGGAGCGCGCAGCGCGGGTCGCAGACGGCTGGTGCATCGTGCCGACACCGCGCCTCGACGAGGTGGCAGCCCACGCAAAGATTTTCGCCGACACCCGCAAGGCCGCCGGCTTGCCGAAAAGCGAGCATCTGGTGCGGCTCTACGAAATCGTTTGCGCGCCGGACGAGGAAACCGCTTTGCGCCGTGCCGCACCCTTTCTGCTCGCGAAATACGCGGCTTACGCCTCTTGGGGCTTGCCCGGCCTCGATTTCCGCAAGGAGGACGCGCCTGAGGTGCAACTAAAAAAGCTCGCCGCCAATCGGTTCGGCGTCGGCACGCCCGAACAGGTCATCTCAGCCTTGATGGATCAGCACCGGACAGGCATCACGCACGTGACCATGCGAACCAGTTGGCCGGGCATGAAACACGAGGACGCGCTGGCCGGCATCGAGCTGCTCGGCCAGAAGGTTCTGCCCGAAGTCCGCCGCCGCATCGCGGCTGGGGCATAAGGGTAGGGCTCGCCCACACCTAACTCACCCGCGCTCAATGTGTGGCGAGCCACGCCTCGACGGCGCCATTGAAAGCCACGGGGTTGTCGAGGTGCATGGCGTGGCCGGCCTTGGGGATGACAACAGTCGGCGCGATCTCTTTGGCCGTGCGCATGGCCTGATAGGTCAGCTCGTAACGCTCGGGGCTGCGCTCACCGCGTAGCGCCAGAATTGGAAATGCGTAGGCCGCCACTTCTTCCAACGTCGTGGTAGGACGTCCGCCCTCGGCCAGTGCAGTCCGCAAATTGTCGAGCGCGGATTGGCGCCGGCTTTGCGGCAGCCGGTCCCAGGTGCCGGGGCCGCCCGCCACATCGTAGAACGCACGGGCGCCGCCCTCGA
>JANXRM010000187.1 GCA_025353015.1 Hyphomicrobiales bacterium | reverse complement strand
CCGAGGGCTCGCCGAGGGGGAGCGGCCCGTCCGAAACCATCGTGACCTGCATTTTCCCAAGGCCGTAACGATAGAAATAGGGCGCTTGGGTCTTCAAGAGTGGCGCCCGGGCCTCAGCCTCAAATGCCGGCAGGCCAGCCGTCCCGGCGCCTGCCAGGGCCGCGGCACCGAAAAGTGCGTTACGTCGCGAAAGGGAATGATCTGTCATGGTGTCCTCCAACCGCTTTTTGCGCATCACAACGCTCGCTTGACCTTGGGCGGTACGTCACGAGACTAGCCCTTGCAACTCAGGCCGTCACGGGCCTCTCATATCAATAGGTGCCGGCCGTCTTGTCAGACGAATGGAGAGTGCGCATGGCGGGTAAGGCCTCAGAATTCGGTGTAGTGTCCATCACGCGATTGTCGGAAATCGCGGATTGGCGCCGCCTGGAACCGGAAATCGACGCGATATTTTTTGCAGCCAGCGCGACCAAGAGCTTCGCCAGTCCAGCCGTTCGCAAAACTTTCCACGAATGCTGGCTCGGCCGCTTTCTCGAGCGTTTTCCAGATGCCACATTTCTAGCGCGCGATGGCCAGGGCGCGGTGCTTGGATACATCACAGGCGCGCTCGCCGATCCGGCGCGGGAGCCGCTCTTTGCCGACATCGGGTATTTCCAGCAGCTCGCCACATTGACCGCGCGGTTCCCCGCTCACCTGCACATCAACCTCGGCGCAGCCGCACGCAACCTTGGCATCGGCGGACGGCTGATCGAGACTTTCTGCGATCACGCCCAAAAAAACGGCGCGCGTGGGGTTCATGCCGTCACGTCGGAGGCATCGCGCAATCGCTCGTTTTACGCGCGGATGGGCTTTGTCTGCGAGGCAACGATCCTGTGGGGCGGCCACCCGCTCGTGTTTCTGGCGCGCCCGCTCTGATCGTTCTGCGTCTGCAACTCGAAGTGCAATCCCCATTCCAGCGGGACCACGCCTCGGCTATCAATGGCGCCTTGAACATAAGAGGCACCCATGTCGCATTCGACGGCCGATGCAGGCGAAGTCTATGACTACATCATCGTCGGCGCCGGTTCGGCTGGCTGCCTGCTTGCTAACCGTTTGTCCGCCGATCCGAACACCAAGGTTCTGCTGCTCGAAGCCGGCGGCAAAGACAACTATCACTGGATCCACATTCCAGTCGGCTATCTCTACCTGATGGGCAACCCGCGCGCCGATTGGGGATATACGACCGCGGCCGAGCCGGGCCTCAACGGCCGGTCGCTCAACTATCCGCGCGGGCGCGTGCTGGGCGGCTGCTCGTCGATCAACGGCATGATCTACATGCGTGGCCAGTCCCGCGACTACGACCTCTGGCGCCAGATGGGCAATCCCGGCTGGGGCTGGGACGATGTGCTGCCCTATTTCAAGGCGCATGAGGACCAATGGGCGTTGGAGCCAGAAGCCTTCGACGGTCTGCACGAACGGGGCGGCGAATGGCGGATCGAAAAACCGCGCATTTCCTGGGAAATCCTGGATGCGTTCCGGGACGCCGCCGCCGAAGCTGGAATCCCAAAGACCGACGATTTCAACGGCGGCAACAACGAAGGCTGCGGCTATTTTCACGTGAATCAGAAAGCCGGTGTTCGCTGGAACACGTCGAAAGGCTTCCTCAATCCAATCAAGCACCGCCGCAATCTCACGATCGAGACGGATGCTTTCGTCGATTGGCTGATCCTGGACAAGAAGCACGTCAAAGGCCTTGCCTACCGCCGGAAGTCCGAAACGCTGATGGCATTTTCTGCCCGCGAGACGATCCTGGCTGCAGGCTCCATCGGCACGCCGCAGATTCTGCAGTTGTCCGGCATCGGCCCGGGCCCTGTGCTGAAAAAGGCCGGCGTCACGGTGTTGCACGAGTTGAAGGGCGTCGGCGAGAACCTGCAGGACCACCTGCAGATTCGCTGCGCCTATAAGGTGTCCGGCGTGTCCACCATGAACGAACAGTACCAGAGCTGGCTGAAGCGCGCCGGGTTCGCACTTGAATATGCGGTGCGGCGCCGCGGCCCGATGACGATGGCGCCGTCGCAGTTGGGCGCCTTCACCAAATCGGACCCCTCGCGCGATACGCCGAATATCCAATATCATGTGCAGCCATTGACCTTGCCGAAGTTCGGCGAGCCGCTGGACCCCTTTCCAGCCTTCACAGCCAGCGTCTGCAACGTTCGCCCGACCAGCCGCGGCCACGTGCGCATCGTTTCCCCTGACGCCAAAGTGCATCCGGAAATTCACCCGAACTATTTGGCGACCGAGGATGACCGCCGCGTGGCCGCCGACTCTGTGCGTGTGACGCGCCGCATCATTTCGATGCCAGCCTTGCAGAAGTACCGCCCCGAGGAATTCCGGCCCGGCCCTGAAATCGACGGTGACGAAGCCTTGGCGAAGGCCGCAGGCGATATCGCGACCACGATCTTCCACCCCGTTTCAACGGCGAAAATGGGCAACGACGACCGCGCCGTGGTCGATGCCCGGCTCAAAGTGCACGGGCTGACCGGGCTCCGCGTCATCGATGCTTCTGTGATGCCGTCGATCACGTCCGGTAACACGAACGCACCGACAATGATGATCGCCGAAAAGGGCGCGCGGATGGTTCTGGAGGACGCCCGAAAATAGCGTTTTTAGCTCGCGCCGTTCACTCCTGCCCGACCTTGAAATAATCCGGCCGGCCCATGGGCCAGGGATCGCCCCAGAGTTGCTGGCCGCCGTCGATGGTCAACACCTCTCCGGTGATGAATTTGCCCGACGCCGCGCCGAGGTAGGCGCACGCTTCCGCCACGTCCCAGGCATCGCCGGTCCGCCGCATGGGGTTGGCCTCGAGGTAGGTTTTGGCGCCCTCGGTCGGGTAATGGGCAAAGCCCGAAGTCTCAAGGCATCCCGGCGCGATGCAGTTGACGCGGATGCCGTAGGGCGCCCATTCCACGGCCACGCTCTTGGCTGCATAGATCACACCGGCCCGCGCCGCGGCTGTATGTGCGATGCCCGGCATGCCGCGCCAAACGTCGGCGGCGATATTGATGATGTTGCCGTGCGCCTTCTGCTCCACCCACTGCCGCGCCGCCGCCTGCATCATGAACCAGGTGCCGTTGAGGTTGTTGTCGATGACGGCGGTCCACCCCTTCGGTTTGAAGTCGATGGCGGCTTGTGGAAACTGCCCGCCGGCGTTGTTGACGAGCACGTCGAGCCGCCCGTATTCGCGCCAGGTTTCGCCGATGAACGCGGCGCAGGCCTCATGATCCCTGATGTTGAAGATCTGCGAATGCACGCGGCCACCAAAGCCTTCCAGAAAAGTCTTGGCCTTTGACAGCCGCTGCTCGTTCCGGCCTGATATCGCGAGGTCTGCCCCGAGCCGCGCAAAGAGGCAGGCGATGGCCAACCCGAAACCGCTGCCGGCGCCTGTCACGACCACAACCTGGCCTTTGAACAGGTCGGTGCGGTAGACGGTCGGCAATGCGGCCAATTGCTGCTCGGTGAAGCCGAAATGGGGTGCGCCCTCGATGGCCATCGTGTCGTGCCTCGCTGCGGAAATATTCAGTTGCCATGCTTTGTGCCAGACCCGCAGCGGCGGGGCCAGCCACAAGGTCGCGCTTGTCCGCGACGAGCACGCATTTGCTTATCGCACCAACCCTGGGCAGGATCGGCCTCAACGAAATTGCACGAGCTCCAAGGATGCCTGCATGTTGACCGTCTCGAAGAATCGCCCGCTGCTGACGACGATCACCGGCTCGCTACCCCGCCCGGGCTGGTTCGGGGCCAATCTGCAGGGGCGTCCGTTCTCGCTGGCCATGACCGACGTGGCCTTCCGCGAGCAGTATGCCGATGGCGTCGCATCGTTTCTGACGGACCAGACGCGGGCGGGCCTCGATCTTCTGACCGACGGTGATGCACGCTGCGATTGCGACGTTGGCGGCCGCTCCTGGTTCGGTTATCCGGCAGAGCGGCTCAACGGGCTCAGCGGTCACCACGTCGGCCGTGGCGGCACGGCGTCGAGCCGCGACAAGCAGCCGGGCGACCTGATGTTCGAGGTCTTGGAAACGCGCGTGCTGCCGAAAGTCGTCGGTCCCATAAGCCGCGGTCCGCTCGAATATGCGCGTGTATGGAAATCCGCTCAGCGTTTGACGCGCAAGCCGGTGAAATTCGGCGCGATTTCCGGACAGATGGTGGCAACCAGTGTTTACGACACCCACTATAAGGATCGCCGCCGCCTGATCATGGCGTTGTCGGAAGCTATGAACGCCGAGTTGACGGAACTTGCGGGCGCCGGTTGCCAGGTAATTCAGATTGAAGAGCCGGCAATCCACGGCATGGTCGGCGTTGACGACAAGGAGGTCAGCAGCGACTTCCTGGTCGAAGCCTTCAACCGCGAAGTCGCGGGCCTGCGCGCCAAGACCGAGGTGTGGGCGCACACGTGCTGGGGCAATCCCGCGGCGCAGCGGACGGAAACGAAACGGCGCTTCTATACGCCGGCTTTGCCCTATTTCAACAAGCTGGACGTGGATGTCGTGACCTTCGAGGCGGCCGACAACGGCGGTGACGAGATCGCGGATTTCGCGAAGGCAATCGGCGATGACAAGAAAATCTGCATCGGTGTCATCAGCCATCGCACGTTGCAGGTGGAACGTCCGGACGACGTCGCCGATCTCATTCGCCGCGCGCTCAAGGTCATCCCGAAGGAACGCCTCATCATTTCGACGGACTGTGGATTCGGCCGGCAAGGCATGAGCCGCCTGCACGCCTTCTACAAAATGGTGTCGCTGGTCCGCGGCACCAATATCGTCCGCCGCGAGCTTGGCCTCGAGGAAGCCGATGTCCTGGCGGCCGATCCCGCCGGCGCGTTGATCTGAACGAACTGTATATGGCGTGTGAAAAAAGCCCGGCGAACCGTCGCCGGGCTTTCTCCATCGGGCCGATTATTGGCTGCGACCTGGTTATGGCGAGCCGGTTTGCAGGCCACCGAACACACCGTCGCTGCGTGGCGCGGTATCCCGGATGCCGTCGAACACCGAGCGCGGCGCAGTGCTGTTGATCTGGTCGAAGTGGCTCTTCGGCGCGGTATCGCGAATGTCGGTAAAGATGTCCTTCGCGCTGGCGGCGCTGGTCAACAGGCCGAGAGCGAGGAGCGTTGCAGCAATGGTCTTCATGGCGTGATCTCCGTGATCATCAGAGGTTTTTGTTTACAGCGTCCCTTTTGGGCTCGCTTTACCCTACATGGGGTGCACTGCAGCATGGAGAACCCTCCATCACGCATGCGTGAAGATGGTTGAACACCGCGCGAGCGGCCGCGGCCCGCAAAACGGCCAGTGATCGGCCGGGGATTCCGGCCGCAAACCGCGACCTTGACGCCACCACAAGAGAGACCCCATGTCTCTCCATAGGCCTTTGCAGGGCCGAAGCATCACCTGAGATCTGGAGCCACGCATATGCCGACCGCTATTGACGGTTTTGATCTGCTGAAAGAAACGGCAATCCCCGAGATCGGCTCCACGGCGCGGCTGTTCCGCCACAAGCGGACGGGTGCCGAAGTGCTCTCGATGACCAACAGCGACACGAACAAGGCTTTCGGCGTAAACTTTCAGACGTTGCCTGGAGATCACACGGGTGTGGCCCATATCCTGGAGCACGCGGTTCTCAGCGGCTCCCGCAAATATCCCGTGAAGGAGCTGTTCATGGAGCTGCTGAAGGGCTCTTGCGCAACCTTCATCAACGCCATGACCTACCCGGACAAGACCTGCTACCCTGTCGCCAGCACCAATTTGAAGGACTTCTATAACCTGATCGACGTCTATCTGGACGTCGTGTTGCACCCGCTTCTGGAAAGCCACACGCTCGATCAGGAGGGCTGGCACTACGAACTCGAGAGCACGCAGGCGCCGCTGACGTACAAGGGCGTCGTGTTCAACGAGATGAAAGGCGTCTATGCCATGCAGGACGCCGTCATCGACGAGCAGGCGACGGCGGCTTTGATGCCCGACACGATCTATGCGCTCTCGTCGGGCGGCGATCCCAAGCACATCCCGGAACTGACGCACGAGGCCTGGCGCGGGTTTCACAAGCGCTTCTATCATCCCTCGAACGCCCGCATTTTCTTCTGGGGCGACGACCCGGAGGCAGAGCGGTTGCGCATCATCAACGAAGCACTAGCCCCCTTCGAACGTTCGCCGGACCGGGGCGAAATCAAGCCGCAAGCGACGTTTTCAGCCCCTCGCCAGTCGCGGATGTCGATGCCGGCAGCCGCCGCCGCCTCGGCGGAAAATCGCGGCGCCTTGAGCGTCGGCTGGGTCCTGTCGAACGGTCCGGAAAAGCCGGAAAAGCGCCTCGCCTGGGGTGTTCTGCATGAAATTCTGGCCGGCACGTCGGCCTCGCCGTTGCGCAAGGCGCTGTTGGACTCCAGTCTCGGGGAAGACCTGATCAGCATCTTCGACGAGGTGCGCCAGCGGATTTTCATCACTGGCCTGAAAGGTGTCACGGAGCAAGACAGCCACAAGGTTGAGCCGCTGGTTCTCGAAACCCTCGGTCGCATCGCCAAGGAGGGGCTCGATCCCCTGGCCATCGAGGCCTCGATCAATTCGCTGGAATTCGCGTTGCGCGAGAATAACAGCCCCTACCGCGGCATTTCGGCCATGATCGCCGCTTTGCGCACCTGGAACTACGGCAGCGATCCCATCGCGGCGTTGGCGTTCGAAGCACCGCTCGCCAGCTTGAAAACAGGGCTGAAGGCGAACCCGAAGTATTTCGAGCAGATGATCCAGGAAAACTTCATCGACAATCCCCATCGCTCGGTCGTCTGGCATGCGCCGGATGCTGAACTTCTAGCACGGCAGGAAGCGGACGAAAAAGCGTGCCTCGCCAAGATCGGCGAAAGCCTGACGCCAGCCGACCGGCTGCGGATCGCGGCGGAAACTCAAGAACTGAAACGCCGGCAGGAAGCGCCGAACACGCCCGAGCAGTTGGCAAAACTTCCATCGCTGCGCATCGCTGATCTCGACCGCCGAAATATGCCCATCCCGCGCGACTTGGCGACGCTCGGTGGCCGGCCGTTTGTGCATCATAACCTGCCGACCAATGGCATCGCCTACATCGATCTCGGCTTCGATCTCCACGCGTTGCCGGTAGCTGATCTTGGAATTGTCCCCGTACTCGCGCGCGCCATGGTCGAACTCGGCACCGACCGGGACGACGAAGTAGCGATGGCGCAACGCATTCAGCGGCACACAGGCGGCGTCTCGCTCTCGCCGATGGCGCTGGGCAAGGTCGGCGGCGACGGCGAAGCGGCATGGCTTTTCCTGCGTGGCAAGGCAACGTTGCCGAAAGTTTCTGAACTTCTGGCGATTTTCAGCGATCTGCTGCACTCCGCCCGCCTCGATCAGAAGGAACGGCTCAAGCGGCTGGTGCTGGAAGAAAAGGCCCAGATCGAATCGGGCCTGGTCATGAGCGGCAACCGCTACTGCAGCCTGCGCCTGAAAGCACGCACGAGCGGCGCGGGTTACGCCACTGAGCTGATGGACGGCGTCAGCCAACTCTTTGCGCTGCGGCAACTGGCGGCGGACATCGACGCCGATTGGCCGGGCGTTCTGGCCCGTCTCAACAAGACACGGGCGTTGCTCGTCAACCGTAGTGCCGTCATCACGCACGTCACACTCGATGCCAGCGCGCTCGATCCGGTGCGCCAACAACTCGAGAAGCTTGTGACCGGCCTGCCGAGCGGCGCCAGTACGCCCCACATTTGGCAGCCGGCCAGCTTCGCGAAGGCCGAAGCTCTGCTGGTCCCCGCCCAGGTCAACTACGTCGCCAAGGGGGCCGATGCGCGCCTGTTCGGGTTCAAATCTGCTGGCGCGGCGCTGGCGATCAACCGCTGGCTGTCTCTCGCCTGGCTGATCCCGAGGATCCGGGAGCAGGGCGGAGCCTACGGGGCGTCGTTCGACGTCGATCTGCGCACCGGGGAATTAGCCTTCACGTCCTACCGTGACCCCAACGTGCTCTCGACCCTGGAAACCTACGATGGAACCGGCGACTATCTCAGGTCCCTGGAGCTGTCGGACACCGATCTGACCCGCAGCATCGTCGGCGCCATCAACCGCATCGACCCCTACCAACTGCCGGGCGCCCAGGGCTTCACATCGCTATCGCGCTATCTCGTCGGCCAGACGGAGGCGGCGCGCCAGACCCTGCGTGACCAGTTGTTTGCCACCAAACCTGCCGATTTCCGCGCGTTTGCAGGGATCGTTGACGGCGTTCGTGACAACGGCGCCGTGGTCATCATGGGTGGCGCCGACACCTTGCGCCAGATCAACAGCGACAAGGGCGGTAACTGGATTACCCTGACGACGGTCCAGTAGCGCAGGGGCGGGAACGCACCTCCACAAAGCCTGGGGGCCGCGCGAAACCCCGCAGGCTCACCTAGGGTTATTTTTTCGGCCCTGGAGGCGGGTGTGGTGCTATGATTGGCGTCAAACGAGGACAGTTATGCAAAGCATCCGCCCCCCCGCGCGCCCATTGGCTACACCAGTCGCCCCGATGATCGACCCGTTTGGGCGGCACGTCAGCTATCTCCGCGTGTCGGTCACCGACCGCTGTGATTTTCGCTGCGTCTATTGCATGAGCGAGCACATGACCTTCTTGCCCAAGAAGGACCTGCTCTCTCTCGAGGAACTGGACCGGCTGTGCTCGGCGTTCGTGGCCAAGGGCGTCAAGAAGCTCCGCATCACCGGCGGCGAACCGCTCGTGCGAAAGAATATCCTCTGGCTGTTCAAAGCCTTGTCCCGGCATCTGGAGACAGGCGCCCTGCAAGAATTGACCCTGACCACAAACGGCAGCCAACTGCCGAAGTACGCCGCTGATCTGAAGGCGCTGGGCGTCGAGCGCATCAATATCTCGCTCGATACGCTGCAGCCCGATCGCTTCAAGGCGATCACGCGCTGGGGCGACTTCGCACAGGTTCTTGCTGGCTTGGAAGCCGCGGAAAAGGCCGGCCTGAAGGTCAAGCTCAATGCCGTGGCGCTGAAGGGCGTCAACGAGGACGAGATCGAGGCTCTCGTGCGCTTCGCCCATGGCCGCGGCGCCGACATCACATTCATCGAGACCATGCCGCTCGGCGATATCGACGGCGACCGCACCAGCCAGTATCTGCCGCTGTCGGTCGTGCGCGCGCGCCTGATGGAGACGCTGACACTCGACGAGATCGCCTACCGCACGGGCGGGCCGGCGCGCTATGTCCAAGTCAAGGAAACCGGCGGCCGCATCGGCTTCATCACGCCGATGACGCACAATTTCTGCGAAAGCTGCAACCGCGTAAGGCTCACCTGCACCGGCACGCTCTATATGTGCCTCGGCCAGGATGACGCCGCCGACCTCCGGGCGCCGCTTCGTGCGAGCCTGGATGATGCGCCGTTGTCGGCCGCGATTGACGAGGCCATCGGCCGCAAGCCCAAAGGCCACGATTTCATCATCGACCGGCGGACGAAACGCCCGTCCGTGCAGCGGCACATGAGCGTGACGGGGGGGTGATCCACCTGCCTACGGTGGATGTGTCACGAGCGGGGGCAGCGTGGGGGCGCGGTGTGGGGGACAACGATAGTGGTGCGGTCGCCGGCATTGCACCCGCGCGAACAGTAGACCAGCGGACTATGGGCGATCCACAATTTGCGCCGAAACCGTACCCCTCCAACATCCGCGGAATCCTGTGCATGATTGCGGCCTGCGCGTTGTTCGCGTGTGGCGATACGATCATGAAGATCACCGCCAATAGCCTGCCGACAGGCGAATTGATGTTCATTCGCGGTCTCTTTGTGACATCCGGCGCCATCGCCGCATCGTTATACCTCGGCGCGTTCGCGATCATCCATCGCGCCTTGTCGCGGGCGGTCGCCATTCGCGCCGGCGGCGACATGGCCGGTGCCTGGAGCTTTCAGCTCGCGCTGGCCCGGATACCCTACGCGGACCTTTCCGCGGTCGGCCAGCTCATTCCGCTGTCCATCACGGCGGCGTCGGCGATCTTTCTTGGCGAGCGTGTCGGCTGGCGCCGCTGGACGGCAACGATCATCGGCTTTCTGGGCGTCCTGCTGATCATCCGACCAGGATCGTCGACATTCAACTGGTGGGCGGTGGCGGGCGTCGGTTCAGTCATTGGTGCCACCGTCCGCGACCTGGCGACCCGCCGTGTCGATCCCACGGTGCCACCGCCCTTGATCATGATGTTTTCGGCGGGTGCCGTGACGCTCTCAAGCCTGCTGTCGTCGGCGTTCGGCGGCTGGTCTTGGCCGCCGACAGGTCTCTTGCTTGCACTTCTGGGTGCGGGCGCCTTTTCGCTCTTCGGCCAGATTTGCACCATCGTCGCTGTTCGCTCCGGCGACATTTCGGCTGTCTCGCCGTTTCGCTATACGATCATCATTTTCGCGATCATTTCCGGCATTGCGGTGTTCGGTCATATTCCCGATGGCTTGACGATGCTGGGAATCCTGATCGTTTGCAGCGCGGGCCTCTACACGTTCTATCGCGAGCAGACGCTGCGGCGGCAGGCTGTCGCTGCCGCATCCACCCCAACTTCGTCCGGATGACGGCATAGGACACCATGAAACATAATCTGCTCGGTATCGCAGCGACGCTCGGTGCCGGTGCCGCCATGATCACGTCGGACGCTTTGGCACGCGTGGCGTTGCATCATTTGCCACTTGGCGAGGTTATCGCCGGTCGCGGCGTCGTGGCGTGCCTGATCCTTGGCGCGGCCGCAGCGATTTCACGGCAACTGTCCTGGCATCCGCGTCTGCTCTCGTTGCCCGCGGTTCTCCGGATCTTCGCCGACATCAGCTCGGGGCTGTTCTTCATCGCCGCCATTTCCCGGATGCCGATCGGCAACGCCACCGCCATTCTGCAGATCATTCCGCTAGTAACGACGCTGTTCGCTGCCACGTTCTTCGGTGAGGCGGTCGGTTGGCGCCGCTGGATGGCCGGCGCAGTCGGTCTTGCCGGCGTGCTGTTGATTCTGAAGCCCGGCACGGACGGATTCACCATCTGGTCGCTGCTGGCCGTTGCCGCCATGCTATGCATGGCGACGCGGGATCTGGCGACCAGCCGCATCGAAAAATCCGTGCCGACGCTGCTGATCGGCACGGCAACGGCCTTCATGGCGGGCGTGGTCGGCCTTGGTCTTGCGGCTGGCACGGGAGGGATCATGCAACCATCGATGCATGACGCAGGGTTTCTGCTGGGATCGGGCGTCGCGCTGTCGGCCGGTTTTATTTGCCTGGTGGTGGCCGCGCGCAACGCCGAGTTTTCGGCTGTCGCCCCGTTCCGCTACTTCACGTTGCTTTGGGCCATTATCATCGGTTACTTCGCTTGGGGGCAGGTGCCGGATTTCTATGCCTGGATCGGCATCGCCATCGTCATTTCCGCGGGCCTCTATGCTTTCGCGCGAGAGCGAAAGTTGCGCCGTCTCGCCCGCGGGAAAGTCACGGCATGACGGCAACGACACGCCAAGCCGCCGGTCCGCCCGGCAGCAATGTACGCGCGATTGTCGCGATGCTGCTGTCGCAGCTCTCGTTCATTTTCAATGACACGTTGATCAAAATGTCGACGCGCGATTTGCCCGGCGGCGAGGCAATTTTTCTGCGCGGCCTTTTCGCCTTTGCGTTCGCATTGACGTTGGCATCGGCGACGGGTGCGCTGCGCCATTGGCCGCGCCGTGACATGTGGCCGTTAATCGGCCTGCGCAACATCGGCGAGATCGGCTCGACGTTCTTTTACCTGACGGCGCTATTCCACATGCCGATTGCCGATGCCACGGCCATTCTGCAGTTCGTGCCTTTGGCGATGATCGCCGCAGCTGCGGTGTTTCTGGCCGAACCTGTCGGCTGGCGGCGCTGGACGGCGACATTAGTTGGCTTCGTCGGGGTCATGATCGTGATCCGCCCGGGTACCATGGCCTTCAATGCATGGTCGCTGCTGGCGTTCATGGGCGTCTTCTTCTCGGTGCTGCGCGATCTCTCCACCCGCCGCATCCCGACCGAAATCCCGACGTTGCTGCTGGTGACGATTTCGGCCGCGACCGTTGCGACGGTGGCGCTTGGATTTTCACTTTTCGAAACCTGGATCTGGCCGTCGCCCTTTACGTTGCTTCATCTGGCAGGTGCAGCCGTCTTCCTGCTTGGCGGCTACACCTTCATCATCGACGCCATGCGGCATGGTGAAGTCGCGGTGGTTGCGCCCTTCCGCTATTCGGTGATTGTCTGGGCGATCCTGGCCGGCATCCTGATTTTTGGCGAACACCCGGATCGAACGGCATTGCTCGGCACAGCCATGGTCATTCTGGCCGGAATCTACACGTTCATGCGCGAACGGCGTCTCCGCATCGAACGCGCCAATCTGGATGTCAGCCTGAAAGAGACGCAATGACCGACAATCTCAAAGGCATTCTGGCGGTCCTGGCTTCGGCAACAGGCTTTGGCGTCAACGACGCGCTCGTCAAGCTGGCGACACAGGACCTGCCGACCGGCGAGATCATCGTCGTTCGTGGCATCATGGCGACGTTGATTCTGGCGGCCGCCGCAACGCACGGAAATGCCTGGCGCTCGCCGCTGCTCCTACTGCAGCCGGCCATGCTCGTGCGGCTCGTGGCATCCGCGTTCGCGACGCTTTTCATCGTCATGGCGCTGCGCTTTCTGCCGCTGCCGACGACGGCCGCCATCCTGCAGGTGACGCCATTGGTCGTGACCGCGGGCGCCGCCGTGCTGCTCGGGTCGCATGTCGGCTGGCGACGGTGGAGTGCGTCAATTGTTGGTTTCGCTGGCGTCTTGCTGATTGTCCGGCCCGGCGGTGTCGACTTCGTTCCTGAGGCGTGGATCGCAATCGTGGCGCTTTTGTTCACAGCGACGCGCGATCTCACCACCCGCTTCATCGACGCGTCGATACCCTCGCTCTATATCGCCGTCGCGTCCTCCGCCATTATTACGCTCGCTGGCTTCGCGTTATTGCCGTTCGAGGTCTGGGTCCGGCCAAGCCCACGCGTTTTTCTTCTGCTCAGCGGCGCAGCGGCGGCGCTCTATTTCGCCTATTACCTCGGCATCGTCGCCATGCGCACGGGTGAGATCGCCGTCGTCGCGCCGTTCCGCTATGCGCTCATCCTTCTGTCATTGACGCTTGGCTATCTGATATGGGGCTATATCCCCGATAAAATGTCGTTCGCCGGCATCGGCCTCATCTGTGCGGCCGGTATCTATCTCCTGCATCGCGAGCGACAAATGTCCCGGGCAACGCGCACACTTGAGGGGAAACCGGCATGAACAACCCCATGAAAGATAAAATCGCCCGCGGCGGAGTGGCACTCGGTGCCTCCATTATGTTTCCAAGCCCGCAGATCGTCGAGATGCTGGCTTACGCCGGCTTTGATTGGGTGTTGATCGACTGCGAGCACGGCTCCATCGGCTTGGCCGACGTCGAGGTGATGGCCATGGCCGCGGACGCATCAGGCATCACCGCGATTGCCCGCCCGCGCAGCAACGACGCGGCTGACATCCAGTCCGTCATGGATCGCGGCGTCAAAGGCGTACAGATCCCGCACATCAACACGGCAGCTGACGCCGCGCGGGCCGTGGCGGCTGTCAAATTCGGCCCCGGTGCTGCGCGCGGGCTAGCCGCCGGCACGCGGCCTGATCGCTGGGGGCTCGGCGCCAAGATGCCGGACTTTGCCGCGCAAGCGAACGCGCAATCCCTGGTCTGCGTTCAGATCGAGCACGAGGAGGCGGTGCGCAACATCGATTCAATTCTCCAGGTCGCAGGCATCGATGTGTTTTTCATCGGCCCGTCTGATCTGTCGCAATCGATGGGTTTTCCAGGCAATCCCAAGGCGCCGCTCGTGGCCAAGGCGATCGACGAAACGCTGGCGAAAATCCGCACCGCCGGCAAAGTCCCCGGCATGCCGGCGACGGCTGAAACCGTGGCCGAAGTCGCGGGCAAAGGCTGCCGCTACATCTACAACCATGTGCCGCGTATTCTCGGGTCCGGCGCCGTCGCCTTCCTGAAGCCGGTTCGTGGTTAAGGTTGGCCGCGGTTGATCCGGTCCCCAAGAAATCCCTCTGTCAACCCGAACAAGTGACAAGTCAGGCCGAACCCGCTATCTCCCCGGCCATGCTTCACATCAACGATCTCACGTACCGTATCGAGGGCCGGCTCATCCTTGACGCCGCCACCGCCGCGATCCCGACCGGCCATAAGGTCGGCCTCGTCGGCCGCAACGGCACGGGGAAAACGACGCTGCTGAAATTAATCACGGGCGACATTGCCTCCGATGGCGGTTCAATCACCCTGTCGCAAGGTGCGCGCCTGGGCCACGTGGCGCAGGAAGCACCTGGCGGCGACGACACCCTCGTCGACTGGGTGCTGGCCGCCGATACCGAACGCGCAAGCCTGCTCACTGAGGCCGAAACAGCCACCGATCCCGACCGCATCGGGTTCATCCAGGAGCGGCTGGTGGATATCGACGCCCATTCGGCGCCAGCCCGCGCCGCCCAGATTCTCGCCGGACTTGGCTTCGACGATGTCGCGCAGAAGCGTCAGTGCCGCGAGTTCTCGGGCGGCTGGCGGATGCGCGTGGCGTTGGCCGCTATTTTGTTCCTCGAACCCGAAATTCTGCTGCTCGATGAGCCGACCAACTATCTTGATCTTGAAGGCACGTTGTGGCTGGAGAGCTACCTCAAGGCCTATCCGCACACCGTCATCATCGTCAGCCACGACCGCGACCTCCTGAACCGCGCCGCCGGCCACATCCTGCATCTCGATCGCGGCAAGCTGACGCTCTACACCGGCGGCTACGACGACTTCGAGGAAGCGCGCCGCGAGAAGCAACGGCTCGAATTGAAGCTGAAGAAAAAGCAGGACGACGCGCGCTGCCACATCGAGGCGTTCGTGTTGCGCTTCAAGGCCAAGGCCAGCAAGGCCGCGCAGGCGCAAAGCCGCGTGAAAGCCCTGGCGCGCATGCAACCGATCGCGGCGCAAGTCGAGGATCGCGTCATTCCGTTCGCGTTTCCGGTGCCGGCGAAAATGTTGGCGAGCCCGCTGGTACGGCTTGAAAATGCCGTGGCGGGTTACACCGCCGATGCACCGATCCTGCGCAATCTCAACCTGCGCATCGACCAGGACGACCGCATCGCGCTGCTCGGCCAGAACGGCAACGGCAAGTCCACGTTCGCCAAGCTCATTTCGGGGCGCCTGCCGCCTATCGGCGGAACCGTGTGGGGCCTCGGCAAGCTGACGGTCGGCTATTTTGCCCAGCATCAGTTGGACGACCTCAATCCCTCAGCCTCGCCCTACGATCAGGTGGCAAAGCTGATGCCGGACGCGACCGAAGCGCAAAAGCGTACCAAGCTCGGCACCTGGGGCTTCGGTGCCGACAAGGCCGACACCAAGGCCGACAAGCTGTCAGGTGGCGAAAAGGCGCGGCTGCTGATGGCGGTCGCCACCTTTCACGCGCCGCATCTGCTCATTCTCGACGAACCGACCAACCATCTCGACGTCGACAGCCGCGAGGCGCTCGTCTACGCGCTGAACGATTATCCGGGCGCCGTCATCCTGATCAGCCACGACCGGC
>JANXRM010000179.1 GCA_025353015.1 Hyphomicrobiales bacterium | reverse complement strand
TCGTAGATCTTCACCATCTTGGGCGGACTATCGAGGTTGTCCTCGATTTTTTCGATTTTCGATATCTTCGACAGTTCGGCGATGTAGAGCGTGCCGTCCTTGAACGCCAGCCCATTTGGGCGATGCAGGCCGGAGGCAATGACTTTGACCTCGCGCTTGCCGTTACGCTCGACGATGGCGTGCACTTTGTCCTGCAATCGGCTGCCGACAAACACGGTGCCCTTGTCGCCGATCCGCAGCGAACGCGCGTTGGGAACGCCGCTGGCGTAGACTTCGAGCTTGAAGCCGGCGGGAACTTTCAACTTGTCGATCGGCAGCTTGTCGAGCGCCGTCGGAAGCGGAGGCGGCGGTACCGGCACCAGCTTCACGGCGGCAGCGTTATCGGGGCGGCCGATGAAAGGGGATCCGGGCGGCAGCGCTTCACCAGCTTTTGGCGGGGTCGTCAGCGAGGGCGCGGGTGCAGCGGTTGGTGCCGCTGGTGGCGCGGTGGGCTGCTGGGCGATCGCTGATCCCGCGACAGCGGCGATCGCGGCGATACTGGCAGCCAATAGCAGCCGCCCTCCCGAAGTCACTTTCGATGTCATGTGCGCTCTCTCCCGAAAAACGAAGTCTGTTGGGGCACGATCGCGCTGGCCCCAGGCTGCGGGACCTGGAACCTCGCGACTGCCAGCTTGAAATGTCGGACAAAAACAATGTTGGCGCAACGATAATGCGAGGCGCATCCCGGCTAGATCGTAACCTGTAGTGGCTTCGTCACCAGCCCGACGGCGAGGACATCGACCCTGAGCGCGCCCGCTGAGGTCAAGGCGCGCGCGCACGCTTCGACGGTCGCGCCGGTCGTGATGACATCGTCGATCAGCAGGAGGTTGCGGCCCTCGATGACGGGCTGGCGGCGTTTTGGCACGGCAAAGGCTCCCCGCACGTTGAGGCGTCGTTGCTCGCGCGTGAGGCCCACCTGCGTCGGCGTGGTTTTGGTCTTCACAAGCAGCAGAGGATCGGTCGGAATGCCCGTCGCCAGGGCGACTTCGTTCGCCAGCAGCGCCGCTTGGTTGAATTGCCGCCGCATCAGCCGCCAGCGCGTCAGTGGCACGGGAATGATGAGGTCTGTTCCGGCAAAGAGATCCTGCCCGGCCTCGGCGAGCCAACGTCCCAAAAGTCCGCGGGCCTCCATGCGGTCGGCATACTTTAGTCCATGGATGAGATTGCGCAGAACGGAGCCGGGCGAACCCGGTGTGTCGTCACTGTCGGAATTGAAGACAGCAACGGCCCGAGCCCGGTTGTAGTCGGGCGGGTTCGCGGCGGCAGCCGCTGAAATCAGCCGCGCGCCGGCAGCATTAGGGGCTCCCCCGAACGGCATCGGTATCCCCAAACGGTCGCACAGCGGTTGGCGTATGAAGGCGATCCCGCGCCAGCAAGCCGCACAGAGTGAATCGTGGCCCAACACCGGCCGCGAGCAGGCCAGGCAAACCGCCGGAATGATCGCGTCCGCCAGCGCCTGTAGCATGTGGCCGATCGCGTTTCGGGTGCGCCGGTTCGGTGCTCGTGCGCGACGATTTATCTCTTGCATGGTTTGTCCCGAACGCCGCGACGTCTAGCGAAGCCTAGCGGGGTGCTCGTCCAGGCGGAAGTCTGCATCGACGTGCTCGGGGGCGAAGCCGCCCGTCGTTGGACCCCGGTGTCTCTGCCGCTGTCTCCGCCAGTGTCTCCGCGCGTTGCCAATGCCCGGTTCTTGGCCGGAAATCTGCGGAACCAACGGCAGGGCTAACGGCAGATTATCAGTTTACGAAATCTGGTTGCGTGTATGTTCAACCACCCTAAGATGGCTGCTGCTGGGTCGTTTGCGGGGCAATAGAGTTATCCTCGGCAGCTTAATTATTGTTGCGATTTGCACAAGACTGTTAGCGGTTCAGACGCTTGACAGCATGGGCAACTATATGAGCACAGGCATAGGATTGCTGGGGACAGAGTTCGAGATGAGCGATTTGGGAAGCACCGCATTGCGGTTTGATGTGTTGCGAGGCCTGCGACTTCGCACCGCTGGCTACTTGCGCGCGCGTCGGCGGAGCCGCTACCGTTTCAGCGCCTCTCCCATTTCTTCGGCAACGCGCGTCCGTGGGCGCCACCCTATGGATTTCGCCACCACCGATCGGGCTCGCTCGATGGCAGAGGGCGGCGTTGAATTCCAAGTTTCTCATGGGCCCATCGGATCAAAGCCCATCATCGATGGGTTGGGGTGTCCCGCCACCCAACGGGGCCGTGCCGCGATATGTCGCCTTCGGCTGTTTATCGGAAAAATTACGCAGAAGGGTTTTAAATAACCCGAGATAGAAATCGCAAAAACAAAACGAACTGCAAACGGCCTGGCCGGTAATCCCGGCTCGGGTGATCGATAAAACCAACAGAATAAAAAAACCGAGGCGCGACAATGAACTTTTATCCTGATGAGCGAGTTATCCTATTCATAGATGGTCCGAGCCTGCACATGACGGCGCGTGCGCTTGGGTTTGAAGTGGATTACCGGGAGCTTCGATCTTTTTTCATGAAGAAAACGCGCCTCGTCCGTGCGATGTATTATACGACTATTTTGGAACAACAGGACTTTACAGCCGTTCGCCCGTTGGTCGATTGGCTCGAATATAATGGTTTTACTTTAATAACTAAGCCCGCGAAGGAGTTTACCGATCAGGCCGGCCGTCGGCGTATCAAGGGTGACATGGATGTCGAGCTTGCAGTGCACGCGATGCAGCTCGCAGATAGCATCGACCATGCCGTGATTTTCACAGGCGACGGCGACTTCCGCTCGCTGGTTGAGGCGCTGCAGCAGAAAGGCAAACGCGTCAGCATTGTCTCCACGTTGGAAACGCAGCCGGCCATGGTCGCCGATGAGCTTCGTCGTCAGGCCGATCAATTTATCGATTTGGCCAATCTGGAATCGAGTATCAGCCGCAAGCATCCAGCGGGTCGTCGTCCGATGCCGCTGCGGCGCGGACCGAACGCAGATCTTTCGGGTGATGCACCAGCCGATCTCGCTCGCGGCGACACGTTTAGAGACGATCATGAGATGCCAGCCACGTCTATGACATCGTCTCTCCTTTCGTCACGCAATGAAGACGCTGGAGCGGTTGCAACGAAAACAGAAGCACTCGAGCCGAAGACGGCCACCGTCGAGCGCACGCGATCGCGGCCGCGCAGCACGACGCCCACAATAAAATGACGGCGCCGGTTCTGCTGGGGTTTGTCGCCGCCTGTGTCCTGCTGGCGGTGACCCCAGGTCCGAATATGGCGCTCATTATCGCCAATACGGTGAGTGGCGGCCTCCGCGATGGCCTGACGACGCTCGCTGGTTGTTTGACGGGATTATCGATCCTGGTCTTGGCAGCAACGGCCGGGATGACATCCGTTATGGCTTTGATGTCGGAATGGTTTGATGTTATCCGCTGGGTCGGCGCGCTCTATTTGATTTTGCTCGGTATTATCCAGATCCGCCAATATCAAAGTAGAAAATTCGAACGCATCGATGAATTAACAAGGAGCGATTCTAAAAATGATCGCGCCGTGGTTGGCCACGACGCCCCTGTTTTGAAGTCCATGTCTATTGAGCCTGAAACGAGCGCGCTTGTCGGAAACCGCTGGCTCTATCCCCAAGGTCTCGTCGTCTCTTTGTCTAATCCCAAGGTGATTTTGTTTCTCGGCGCTCTGTTTCCCCAATTCATCGTTCCCTCGGCGCCGCCGGGTCCGCAGCTGGCGGTGCTCGGGGTGGCGTTCATCCTGACGCTCGCTGCCGTCGATTTGTGCTACACGCTGGCCATCGCCAAGGCCCGGTCCGCATTTGATGTGCGCCGGCTGCAGGTGTTGAATGTCGTGTCGGGGTCATTGTTGCTCGCGGGCGGGCTTGTGCTGGCGACCATGCGGCGGCCGTGATAGGCGTTCAAGCAGTCGTTTTCCACCTCGGCGGTCGGGAGTCTCCCATGGCGCGCATCGGCTTTTACTCTGGCTCGTTCGATCCGATTACCAATGGCCACATCGATGTCATCACGCGGTCGGCGGCGGTCGTCGACCGGCTGGTGATTGGCATCGGCGTTCATCCCGGCAAGACACCCCTCTTTTCCGTCGAGGAAAAGATCGCCATGATCGAAGCCGACACCGCGTCGATCGCCAAGGCTGCCGGTTGCCGCATCGAGGTTGTGACCTTCGCCGGCTTGACGATCGACGCCGCCCGAACCGCCGGCGCCGCGCTCATTTTCCGCGGCCTCCGGGATGGCACGGATCTCGACTATGAGATGCAGATGTCGGGCATGAACGGCGCCATGGCGCCTACGATTCAGACAGTTTTTCTGCCCGCCAGTCCCGACGTTCGCCACATCACTGCGACGCTCGTTCGCCAGATCGCGCAGATGGGGGGGGATGTTCGCAGTTTCGTCACAGCGGAAACCGCCAAGACACTCGCGGCCAAGCTGAAAAGAACCTGAGCCAGGCGCCCGACGCCAATCGCCTGACATCTGCCCGCCGCCTGCAGGCCTGTGCCATGACCGCACCATCGCCGATCACATTACTGCTCTCGGCGTCGGCGCTTCGAACGTGGGGGCCACGCATCGCAGCAGCGGTACCTCCTGGATGTTTGACCTTCCTCACGGCCGAGGTTGCGGTTGGCAGCGACGGCCCCTGCGCCGCCGACATCGCGTTCATGACGCGCGAGGTGACGGGAAACTCGTCCAAGGACAATCCGACGGTCGAACTGCGCAACTTCGAAGCGGTGCTGCGGAAATCGCGGGGCCTCAAGTGGCTGCAGATCCACCCAGCCGGTGCCGAGCGACCGATCTATCGCGAAATGTGCAACCGCGGCGTCAAGGTCACGACGGCCTCGGGCGCGACCGCCGTGACTGTGGCCCATAGCGCGCTCGGGGCCATTATCGGGCTCAATCGGCGTTTTCTCTTGCTCGCCGATGCTCAGCGGCGGCATGCCTGGGAGCCGCGCTTGGGCGACCGGGCGCCGCGCGATCTCGGCGGGCAATGCGCTGTCATCGTCGGCTTAGGCCCCATCGGGCGGTCGTTGGGCGGTTACTTGAAAATGCTCGGGTTGACCGTGATTGGCGTGCGCCGCAAGGCCGAACCGGTTGACGGTTTCGACCGGACGATCACGTTCGCCGACCTGGATGCAGCGTTGCCGTTGGCCGACTGGCTAGTGCTCTGCTGTCCAGCATCGCCGCTGACCCGCGGGCTCGGCCATGCGGCACGGTTCGCCGCGATGCCTACAGGCAGCCACGTCGTCAACGTCGCGCGCGGCGAGGTCGTCGCCGAACGCGATTTGATCGATGCCTTGGCGTCGGGACATCTCGCGGGCGCTTATCTCGATGTCTTCGAGCGTGAGCCACTCGACCCGGCATCGCCACTGTGGGAAATGCCCAACGTCATCGTCTCCCCGCACACTGCAAGCCATTCCCTTGGTCAGAACGAGGCGATCTTCGGGATTTTCCTCGAGAACCTGGCGCACTGGCGGTCGGGCAAACCGTTGCGCAATGACGTCGACATTTCAGGCTGATGCTGACAGGCTGCGAACCACAACAGCAGTTCGATACAACTCACCTCAAGGCAGAACCCGGCCATGACCTCGATTATCGGAACCTGGCGCCTCGTGCGCGGCACTGCGACCGGGGCGGATGGCAAAGCAATGATCCCACCCTACGGCGGCGAAAAGGGCATGGGCCGCGTCACGTTCAACAGTGATGGCCGTATGATGGCCGTGCTGTGCGATGGCCGCCCGGTGCTGCCGGCAGGCGAAACACGGGAATACGCATCCTACTGCGGCAACTACACCTTTGACGGCAAGCAATTGGTTACTCGTGTTGATGCCGCATCCAACTTGGAGCGGTTTGGCGCGGATCAGGTCCGCGATGTCCGCTTCGAAGGCGCCTACATGGTGCTGCGACCGCCGCTGACCCCATACCGCGGCAGCCTCGCCCAGCGTGAGCTGTGGTGGGAAAAGATCGCGGACGTTTGAGCCGCTGAGCCGAGCCCGCGTGCTCACCGCCGCCGGATCTGGCCCCAGTTGTTGGTCGTATGGCAGCGCGCGCAATCCGGGCGGCGGCCGCGATGCACGTCGTCCTTCTTGTGGCAGGCGATGCAGGCCGTCGGCGTGTTTTCCAGCGTCTTCTTGTGGCAGTCCTCGCAAGCGGCCTTGGTGTGTTTGCCGGTTAGCGGAAATTTTGTCTTGTTATGGTCGAAGCGCGTTGCTTTCAGTGATGCAATGCGTTCAGCCAGCGTGCCGCCCTTGGCGACGCCGAGGCCCATCGGCTGGTTTTCGGTCAGCTTGGCAAGTTCGGCATAGAGCGGATCGGCAGGCTTCGCTTCGGCGATGCGCTGTTCGGCGGCCGCCGCGGGCGCGGGCTTTGTCTTCGGCGTTGCCGCATCGGCTGCAGCCGGTGCGGTTTCGGCCTGGGCGACCGCCGGCGGCTTATAGGCGTCATCGGCCTTCTTGGCGGCGACAACCGCGCGTGTGGCGGGTTTCGGCTTGTCCATCAAGACAGGCTTTGGTTCTCCCATCAGCTTTGGCGCTGGTGCCTCATCTCGCTGGTCGCCAGAATTAATGATCGCCGCCAATTCGTCGAGTTGCTTGTGTGGCGGCACGCTCCCTCCCGACTTCGTGCGGGCCTTTTCTGGCACCTTCTCCAGTGGGCTGATCGACTGCTCGGTGCCATTGGTCGCAGCAGTGCCCGCACTTTCGATGCGCACGGTCTTGCGAACCTGCGACTGAATGATTGTGCTCGAGCGGGGCTTTGCCGGGGCGGTTACTGGCGCTACCGCTGGTGTGTCCGGGGTCGCTGTAGCCTCGAGCGGCATGTCCACTGACGCGCGGTCGGTGCCCGGGCCATCCATGTCCCAGACGGCGACGACATGCAGGACAGCGGCAACGGTCATGATCAGGAACAGCGGCAGATGGAACAGGCGCCAGCGCGCCCACAGCTGCTCGCGGATCGAGCGTCCGGCCGCGCGCCGCGCCGTCGAAACGTAAGCGCCGAGATGGCCCGATATCAGCAGGCGCATGTGCTGATGCTGCTCCGCGGTCCAGCCGTTGGTGCGCCTGAGTTCAGCGAGAAGCGCGCCGGCATCGCGGAAGAACTGCCGGCGGCGGACCTCCACGCGCAGGCTACCCAGCATGCTGGCAATGACACCGCGCCGCGGCGTCAGCAATTGCGCCTCAAAGGCTTCGAGACGCCCGATCAGCGCCTCCTTCCGGTCATCCACGCCTTGCGTCGTGCGCAAGTGGCCGATGATGGCGTCGAGATGGCCGCGCGCCTGCTGCTTGTCGCCATAGAAACCTGCACTCACGCGCTGATAGACGAACTGGCCGACGATGCCACTGATCACCACGACCAGCATCGTCACCAACGCGACGTTGGCGTTGAAGCCGCCGAAGCCGAAATTGCAATGGTAGAGGATCAGAATTGGGCCAAGCAGCCCGAGAATGATGTGGATATGAAACCAGCCGCCGACGCTGCCGGAGCGGACCCGCTGCACCAGCAACTTGCGCAAGGGATAAAGCAGCATCACACCCATCATGGCGGCGCCTGCAACGCCCAGCCAGAAGCGGATGCCGCTGCCGAATTTGATGTCCTGCAATTCTTTCAGTAGGGAGCCATGCCAGGTACCGACAACAGTGCCTTCGCCGACGACCCCATAAAGCCAGCCCGCGAGACCAGGTATCAAGGCTGCAAGTGACAGCAGGACATAAAAGATGACTTGCCGGTCGCGCACGCCGCCTGATGGCAGCTTCGCGGTGCCCTGCGACTGGCTGGACCCAGGAGGCACGATGGTTGCAGCGGTTGCCAAACTGGCCCCACGTGAAATATCGGCGCTGCTGGTCAAGGTGCGAATCCCGCTGAAAGGTCCGTCTCAGTATCCAGGTCATAGTTAAGAAATTGCTCAAGATTATGTTCGACACTGGCGCACGGTGCGACGCCTGTTCCCTCGCCGAAGGGGCTAGATGCGCCGCAAAAACTCCTTGCTCGCGGCATGCTGCGGCCCAGATCATTTGAGAGTAGTGCCGCCCATGTTTGAACAGATCCCGACATTTGGCGGTTATGAGTCCTATGCTTTGGCCCTGTTCGGGGTCTGGGGCGCCTTTGGCATCGGCCGGCGCGTCAAGGAAAACCGGAGCACGGCCAAACGTGAGGCCGCAATTGAGGCCGGCTCCACCGAACCGCCGTCGCTGCATCCGATCATCGATCCCGCAAAATGTATCGGCTGCGGCGCCTGCACCCACGCCTGCCCCGAAGGCAAGATTATCGGTCTCATCGGCGGCAAGGCCGAGTTGTTGGATCCGGCGTCCTGCATCGGTCACGGCGCCTGCAAGACGGCATGCCCTGCCGGCGCCATCGAACTCGTCTTCGGCACGGCACGACGCGGCGTCGACATTCCAACGATCGGACCGGACTTTCAGTCGAATGTGCCGGGTCTTTTTATCGCCGGTGAGTTGGGTGGCATGGGATTGATCGCCAATGCGATCGAACAGGGCTGCCAGGCCGTCGACAGCATTGCCAAGATGGATGGCCTCCGCCAGCCGAACCTGTTGGACGTGGTCATCGTCGGCGGTGGCCCGGCGGGATTTGCGGCAAGCCTAGCTGCCAAGGAAAAGGGCCTGGGCTTCGTCACCCTTGAAAGCAACACGCTCGGCGGCACGGTCGCCCATTATCCGCGCGGCAAACTGGTGATGACACGGCCCGCCACGTTGCCACTCTATGGCAAGATCAAGGCGCGTCGCGTGCGCAAGGAAAAGCTTCTCGGGCTCTGGCAATCCGTCATGGCCAGGACAGGCGTCGAGATCCGCTTCGGCGAGCGCGTCGAACGGGTGACGCAAATGCCTTGGGGTTTCGACGTCGAAACCGGTCGCGCCCGCTATTCTGCCAGAACCGTGCTCTTGGCAACCGGACGCCGCGGTGCTCCGCGCAAGCTCGGCGTGCCCGGCGAAGAGCAACCGAAAGTCGTCTACAGCCTCGCCGACGCCGCGCAATATCGTGGCCGGTCTGTTCTCGTGGTCGGCGGTGGCGACAGTGCACTCGAAGCCGCGGCCGAATTAGCCCGCTACCCTGACATTCGCGTCACGCTCAGCTACCGCGGCGCCTCGTTCAACCGGGTGAAACCGCTCAATCGCCGGCGCATCGAGGAAGCGGAAGCCAAGGGACGCGTGTCCGTGATCCGGCAATCGACCGTCCGCGCGATCGGCACCAGTGACGTACAGCTAGATTGTCATGGCCGCCCGCATATCCTGAAGAACGACGCGGTCATCGTCTGCGCCGGCGGTTTGCTGCCGACGGCATTGCTGAACGCGACCGGCGTTCAGGTCGAGACGAAGTACGGCACGGCTTGAGCCCGGTCGAAGCGGCGCTGGACGCTCAGCGCTCGGCTTTCTTCTTCAAGTTTGCCAAGCCAGTCTCGAACTCCCGGCCGACCATCTTGTCGCAATCGACGAACAGCGTCATCGCCTTTGCCAGTAGCGGTTGCGTGCCGCTCATGGCCCAGCTGACGGTGGTTCCGGTGCCGTCGGGTGCGAGCGTGAATTCGACCGAGTTGTCGGCGTTGATTGGCTTTACCATCCTGAGCCGCATGTCCACTTTCGACGGCGGCGACGCGGAAACGATCTCGATGGAACCGGCGCCCGACTTCGACCCAGCGAATTCAAATTTCTGGCCGGGGCCGCTGGCGGCACCACTGTAGATGGCTGTGCCGCCTGTTTCTCTCAGCGCGAACGGGTTCCAGGTATTCATTTCCCGGAGATCGTTGATCAGCGGAAACAAGGTTTCCGGTGATGCGGCGATCGTCAACGAGCGCTCGGTCCTGAACTGGTTGGGACGCTGCGAGGCAACCAGCAGCAGCACCGCGACGCCAAGCAGCAGACCCAGAAGTATGTATCCGAAAACCTCCATGCGTCACTCCCTTGCTATCCAACGTTTGCGCAGTCACTCGCCGGGCACGGGTGCCGTTACGCCAGGCACGGTTTTCATCGCCAACTTTTTCTCGCGCCGTCGGCGGCGCAAGTCGGCCAAGCCTTCGAATGCCAAGTAGATCGCTGGTGTAATATAGAGCGTCAGCAACTGCGAAACGGCAAGCCCGCCCACGACCGCGAGACCCAGCGGTTGCCTTAGTTCCGCACCCGCCCCCCAACCCAGGGCGATCGGCAGCGTGCCGATCAACGCCGCCATGGTCGTCATCATGATGGGCCTGAAGCGCAAGAGGCACGCTTGTCTGATGGCGTCCCGCGCGGTCGCCCCATGCGTCCGTTGCTCCACGGCGAAGTCGATCATCATGATCGCGTTTTTCTTCACGATGCCGATGAGCAGGATAATGCCGATCATGGCGATGACCGACAGCTCCACATCAAAGAGCCACAAAATGAGCAGCGCCCCAAGGCTGGCGGACGGCAGGCCGGATAGGATCGTGATCGGGTGAATGAAGCTCTCGTAGAGAATGCCGAGCACGATGTAGATGGTAATGATTGCGGCGGCAATCAGCAGCGGTTGATCGCGGAAACTGTCCTGGAACACCTGCGCGGTACCGGCAAACTGCCCGCGGACCGTCACGGGCAGATTGAGTTCGGTCTCGGCTGCTCCCATGGCGGTAACGGCTTCGCCGAGTGTGAATCCCGGCGCCAGATTGAACGTCAACGTTACGGCTGGAAGCTGGCTTTGGCGAGCAACCGAGGCCGGTCCCGCCGTCAGCGTCACGCTTGCGACCGAGTTCAGCGGCACCAGCTGCCCGGTGTTCGACCGGAGATAAATCTTGTCCAGTGCGCTCGGATCGAGCGTCTTCGCCTTGTCGGCCTCGAGGATGACTGCGTAGTCGTTGGAGGGTGTGAACACGGTCGCGATCTTGCGCGTGCCGAAGGCTGAGTAAAGCGTCTGTCGGACGATCTCCATCGACAGGCCAAAACGGGCGAGCGCTTCACGGTCGATCGAAAGTTGAACCTGGCGCGCCCCGAGCGTCAGATCGCTCGTCACGTCGGCGAAGCCGGTGGTACGCTTGATCCGCTCGATCAGCCGGCCCGCGCCCTCGTAGAGTTCGGCCTGATTGACGCTTGTCAACGTATACTGATAGGCGGAGGCGCCGGCCCGCGAGCCGATACGCAGGTTTTGCAGCGCCTGCGGGAACGCGCGGATGCCTGTGATGGCGGCAAGCTTGCCGCGCAACCTGTTTTGGATTGCCGTAATGTCAGCGAAGCCCGACCGATCCGCGCGCGGTTTCAATTGCACGAAAATGGTGCCGCGATTGAGCGTCGGATTGAAACCGCCGGCCGCGACGTTGGAATTGACATAGAGCACATCCGGATCGCTACGAACGACCTCAGCCAACCGGCGTTGCCGCTCGAGCATGGCCTGAAACGAGATGTCGGGCTGCGCTTCCGTGCGAATGAGGATGATGCTCGTATCCTCGGTCGGCATGAAGCCCTTCTTGACGGCGCCGAAGGCCATGACGGTGGCGACAACGGTGCCGAATGTCATGAGCAGCATCAGCGCCGGCGCCTTCAGCGACCAGTCGAGCGTGATGCGATAGCCTGAGGCCATGGCGTTGTAGCCGCGCTCAAAGATCCGGGCGAGCAGGTTCGGCTTGGCGTTGTGGTCTGTGGCCTTGAGCATCCGCGCGCACAACATTGGCGTCAGCGTCAACGAGATGAACCCCGACAACAGGATGGCGATACTGATCGTGACGGCGAACTCGTTGAAGAAGCGCCCGACAACGCCGCCCATGAACAGGATTGGAATGAACACCGCCACGAGCGACAATGTGATCGATATGACAGTGAAGCCGATTTCCTTGGAACCTTTGATGGCAGCGTCGAAAGGCTCCATCCCGTCCTCGATGTGGCGAACGATGTTTTCCAGCACGACGATCGCGTCGTCGACGACGAAACCCAGCGCCAGCGTCAGTGCCAGGAGGCTGACGTTGTCGAGTGAGAAGTTAAACAGCGCCATGCCCGCGAACGTGCCGACGATCGAAAGCGGTAACGCAATTGCCGGAATGATCGTCGCCTGCCACGTGCGCAGGAATGCCAGAATGACGAGCACGACCAGAATGGCCGTACCAAAGAGTGTCAATTGCACATCATGGACGGAGTCTTTGATCGATTCTGAGCGATCCGAAAGAATACCGAGCGTGATGGTCGGCGGCAGCTCAATTCGGAACTGCGGCAACAGCCCTTTGACGCCCTCGGTCACGGCCACCGTGTTGGCGTCGGGCTGCCGCTGCACCGAGACGATGATCGAGCGCTCGCCGTTGAACTCGGCCCGCGCCTCCTCGTTCTCGACGGAATCCTCGACCCGCGCGATATCCTGCAGCCTGACAGGCGCGCCGTTCCGCCAGGCAACAACCACGGGCCGGAAATAGGCCGCCGTCGGCTCCACGCCTTTGGTTTCCAGGATGTAGATCTGCTTTTCGGTGCGGATGCTGCCGATCGGACTGATGCTGGCCAGTGTCGTCACCGCCTGCCGTAGCTCGTCGATGGCGATGCCGCGCGATGCGAGCGCGTCCAGATCATAGCGGATGCGCACCGCACGCTTCTGGGCGCCGTTGATCGTCACCTGCGCTACGCCTGGAAGTGTTGACAGGCGCGGGCTCATGACTTTGTCGGCGAATTCGTTGATCTCTTGCGACGTCGCCGTCGCCGAGGTCAACGCTAGAAAGATAACCGGGCTGTCGGCCGGGTTGACCTTGCGGAAACTCGGCGGCACCGGGAGATCGGTCGGTAGCCGCGACGAGGCGACCGAAATCGCCGACTGGACGTCGAGGGCGGCAGCATCAATGTTCCGATTGAGATCGAATTCCAGAACAATGTTGGTCGAACTCTCGGTCGACGCCGACGTGATGTTGGTCACGCCAGCGATGGTCGCGAACTGCCGCTCGAGGGGCGCGGCCACCGAGACGGCCATCGTATCGGGACTGGCGCCTGGATAGGTTGCTGTCACCTGGATCGTCGGGACGTCGATCCGTGGAATGGCAGCGATCGGCAGCAGCCGGTAGCCGAAGAATCCGGCCAACGCCAGCGACGCCATCATCAGGATGGTCATCACCGGGCGGCGGATGCAAAGCTCGGAAATGTTCATGGCGCCCGTTCTCGAATTTACCGCCCTCGATTGCAGCGTCGCGTTACACAGCCGCCGTCAACCCTTGCGGCCACCACCCGGCGCCTGTTCGCCTGACACGGCTGGCCGCGGCGGACCCTTGCTCGGATTGGATTGATTCGGCGCGCCAGGCGTTGGCTGCACCTTGACAGTGAACCCGGTGGCGATGCGCCCATGGCCATCCGTTACGACCATGTCGCCAGCCTTGACCCCGTCGGCCAGAAAGGCCGTCTGGTCGACGACGCGCAACAGCGACACCGGACGCGGCTGCACTGTCTGGTCGGCGCCAATCACCCATACGATCATGCCGAGTTGCGAAGGCAGAACGGCGCTAACCGGAACGGCCAGCGTGTCGCGCCTGATATCGACCGTCAGCGCCACTTCGACCGCGAGCCCCGGCCACAGCAACTCGTCGAGGTTTGGCGCCAGCACCTTGGCCGTCAGTGTTCCCGTCTGCTTGTCGACCTGGTTGTCGAGGAAATCGAGAACTGCCTCACGCGTTTCCGGGCGGGGGCCTGGAACCTTGACGATGGCTTTCGCCTTTTTCGCCAGGGCGTCGCGCAGCGCAACGATTTCCGTTTGCGGCAATGCGAACGTCACCAGCACGGGCTGTGTTTGATTGATGACCACCAGGGCTTGGGTGTCGGCAGCGCGGACGTTGGCGCCGGGTTTGAATGTGGTGCTTCCCGTGCGTCCGGTAAGGGGCGCCGGAATGACCAGATAGTCGAGCTGCGTTTTTTGCGCCTCCAATGCCGCCCGGCCCGCAGCGATCGAGGCCTTCAAGGCTTCCGCATTGGCCCGCGCGGTATCCATCGCCGACTCGGCGACGATTTTCTTTTGCACGAGGATGGAACGGCGGTCGTAGTTGGCTTGTGCTTCGGCCAGGTTGGCCTGGTCTTTCTTGATCACGGCCTCGGCCTGGGCGATCTGAGCTTTGATCAGCCGTTCGTCGAGTCGGAATAGGATCTGCCCTTCGCGGACGAGATCGCCCTCCTTGAAGAGAACTTGCGCGATCTGGCCGTCGACCCGGGGCTTCACGGTAACGGTTGCCCTGGGCTCCACGGTGCCTGGCGCGGTCAGGATGACGGGCATGTCAGCCAATGCCACCGCCACGGCCGTCACGGGCGCGGGCGGTTGTGCCGGACGGCCGGTTTTCGCCGGTGTGGTTGGGGGCGCATCGGCTTTTGTTGCAGCGTTGGCGCCGGCCGCAGAGGATCCCGCAAGCGGGGCTTTGAAAACGTCTGCGGCGAATTCCCTGACGGGGGCCACGCTGAAAGCGGCCACTGCGGTCGCCGCCAGAATCACGAGTGCTGTCGTATCGCGTTTCATTCGTGCTCCTAACGGCCCGTCCCATGGCCCGTTCACGGCTTCTGCGCCAGACACCGGAACCCGAAACAGCAGACCGGCGGACTGAACTGTGAACCTCAATCTAGTGTAAACGGCCGGCCGGCTCCAATTCCGTTGTTGGGCTGATAGGTGGGCCGCCCATTGGATCGGCCCCTATTTGGCCCACCCCATTTGGCCCGGCCATGCATTGATCGAAAACCTCTTAACATGCAATTGGTGCGGGAATGAGGAGATCGTGGCGCATGGCACCAATCGTCGCGCCAATCACGGGGCCAATGTCCGGTAGCGGCACCCGTCCACGAATCGAGCATCTGGAGAGCCAAATGTCGCTCAATGCCTATCTCTATTTCGATGGCCAATGCGAAGCCGCATTCACGTTCTATGAGAAGATCTTGGACGGTAAAATTGTCATGATGCTTCGCTACGGCGATGCCCCGTCCACGCAGCCAGTCACGTCCACGCAGCCAGTCACGCCTTCGCAACGAGTGTCCGGCGCCACGGACCAGATCATGCACGCGCGGCTGCTAGTCGATGGTGGGTGCCTTATGGGCTCTGATTACCCGCCGGGACGGTCGCAACTACCGGGTGGATATCGCGTCAATATCAGCCTAACCGATCCCGCCGAGGTCGAGCGCGTGTTTGCAGAACTCACCCGGGGCGGCACCGTGTCGATGCCGTTGGCGGAGACATTTTTCGCCCACAAGTTCGGTATGCTGGAAGACCGCTTCGGCACCAGTTGGATGATCAACTGCGAAAAGGCGGCAGTCATCCAGAAAGCTCCATCGAAACCGTTCACGATTTCGCGCGCGTTCGATGCGCCGCGCGACCTCGTCTGGGCCTGCTTCACCGAGCCCGCGCGCATCCAGAAATGGTGGGGACCGAAAGGCGTTTCGGTGATTGCGGCGAACATGGATCTGCGGCCCGGCGGCAGCTACCACTATGGCATGCGCATGCCGGACGGGAAGGAGATGTGGGGCAAGTTCGTCTATCGCGAGATCACGCACCCTTCGCGCCTGGTTTTCATCAATGCGTTTTCTGATGCGCAAGGCTGCCTGACACGGCACCCGCGGGCGCCGTCGTGGCCACTCGAAACGCTCTCGACATACGAATTTGCCGAGGCTGGCGGCAAAACCACGTTTACAGTGACCTGGACACCTTGGAACGCCACGGCGGCGGAGCAAGCCGCATTCGATGTGGGGCACGATGGCATGCGGCATGGCTGGACGGCAACAATGGACCAACTGGCGGCCTATTTGGTCAACGCTTGAACGCACGCAAACAACCAACCTGAGGAGTTCCCATGCAAAGCATCACGCCGTGCTTATGGTTTGATGGCCAGGCCCTGGAGGCTGCCGAGTTCTACACATCCCTGTTCCCGGACTCGTCGTTGGCTGAGCAACATCGGACGAAGTCCGACACCCCCGGTGGTAAGTCTGGCTCCGTGATGCTGGTCACGTTCACGCTGGCGGGCCGGACCTATCAGGCGCTCAACGGCGGACCGCATTATAAGTTCAACGAGGCCATCTCGTTGTCGGTCAGTTGCGACGATCAGGCTGAGGTGGACCACTTCTGGGAGCGGCTGACGGCCGATGGCGGCAAGCCGGGCAAGTGCGGTTGGCTGAAGGACAAATACGGCCTCTCCTGGCAGATCGTGCCGAAAGTGCTGGGGCAGTTTCTGGGTGGTCCCGATCCGGTCAAGGCCAAGCGGGCGATGCAAGCCATGCTGCAGATGTCCAAGCTTGAAATAGCGGGATTGCAGCGCGCCTACGATGGCGAGCCGGGCTAGCTGCTGGTTGCTCCCGCACTGCAAACCGGCGCCCTTGTCCGCTCCGGCGCGATGGCGGACACTCTCGGCTGCTCAAGCATGGGGGATTGCCGCGATGACATCACGCAGAGATTTTCTCGGAACCGCCGCAGGCGGGCTCGCGTTCGTTGGTTGCCATTTGTTGGATGCCGCGCCCGCCAACGCCCAGCAAACCAAGCAGCCAGGGGCCCAGCAACCCAAGCGGCGCCAGGTTTCCGTCAATGGCCGGCGCATCAAGACGATCGACATTCACGCCCATTGTGCGGTGCCTGAAGCCCTCGCCTTGATGAACCAGAAGCTTGAAGGCCTGGGATTGCGTCCCGACCTCGACATGGCGGAAGCAACGTCGCTGGCCACGCGCCTCAAGACGATGGACGACCAAGGCATCGATGTGCAGGCGCTGAGCATCAACGCCAACTGGTACAAGCTCGACCGCGACCGCGCGGAAAAGGTCATCAAGGTCCAGAACGAGAAGTTGGCCGAGGCCTGCGGCAAGCATCCCGACCGTTTCGTGGCGTTTGCCACAGTGGCGCTGCAGTTCCCAGACCTTGCGGCGCAGCAACTCGAGGAGGGCGTGAAGAAGTACGGCCTACGCGGGGCCGCCATCGGCGGCAACGTGGCCGGCGCCGAGATCAGCGATCCGAAGTTCAACCCGTTCTGGGCCAAGGCTGAGCAACTTGGCGTCGTGGTGTTTATCCATCCGCAGGGCGACGGCGCGCCCGAGCAGCTGAAGGGCCGGTTCGGCGGCAACGGCTATCTGTCCAACGTCATCGGCAACCCGCTCGAAACCACCATCGCCATCTCACACCTGATTTTCGAAGGCACGCTCGACCGCTATCCGGGTTTGAAGATCTGCTCGGCCCATGGCGGCGGCTTCCTGCCGTCCTATTCGGGCCGGTCGGATTTCGGGTGTGCGGCGGCGCGGCCCGATCTCTGTCCCGGGGGGCCGCATGGGCCCATCAAGAAGAAGCCGACCGACTATCTCAAGCAAATGTATTACGACACGATGGTGTTCAACACGGAAGGCGTGCGCCATCTGGTGGCCGAGGTCGGCGCCAAGCAACTGATGGTCGGCAGCGACTATCCCTATCCCTGGACCAAGACGCCGGCCGATCTCATCCTGCAAACGGCTGGTATCAGCGACGCCGACAAGGCTGCCATTCTGGGCGGCAACGCGGCCAAGCTCCTCGGCATCAAGGCGTAGTGATATTGGGCACCGGTGTTTCGGGCGGCGGCCGCAGCGTTGCGCCGCCGGTTGCCAAGATATTGCTGCACCGGGCACCGCTTGCCACGGCGCCGTTCACCACGGGATGATCTCGTTTTGATAATCGACGAAGGCTTGGCTGCCCCGACCCCAGCGTGCCTCCATGACATCAGCTAATCCGCGCACGCTTGTCTCGATATCGAGCGGCGCGGCCGCACCACCCATCGATGTGCGCACCACGCCCGGATGCAGGGCCAGCACGGTAAGGTCTCGGCGCTTGTGCCGGGCGCGAAAGCTGCGAACGAGGGAGTTCAGCGCCGCCTTGCTGGCGCGGTAGAGTTCGGCGCGGCCATCGTCATTGGTGCCGATGCTGCCGAGGATCGAGGACATGAACGCGATCATGCCATCGGGCGCGACGGTGACGGCAAAAGCATCCGCCACGCGAATGGGGCTTATCGCGTTGGTGAGGAATATCCCCGAAATGTCAGGCTCGGGAACGTCCGAGAGTGGAAGGCCGCGACCCGCCATGATGCCCGCGTTCAGGAACAGCAGATCGAAATTCTGATCGCTGAGCTTGCGGGCAAGCGCCGAAACCTGGTCCAGCTTGACGATGTCGAGCTGCTCGATCGTCAGGCAGCCGTTCGCCTGTTGGCGTAGGAATTCCAGCTCAGGCGAGGGGGAGCGTACGGTCGCGGTCACGCGCCAACCGCGGCCCAAGTGCTCGCGGACGAGGCCGAGCCCCAGGCCCTGCGATCCGCCGACGATCAATGCATGTTTCATCGCCCCGCCCATTGCTTGTCCTGCTCACCGGTGCCGCCGGTCCTTGCCGTTCTACAGGCGGCGTTTGGCCGTCCGCGGTTCGGGCGCGCGTTCGCCGAGCTTCGTCGCCATGACCGAGATCGTTTTGACGTAGACTTCCGCCTTGTTCCATTCGCGGATGACCGCAAAGTTGGGCGCCCCCTCGCCCCACGGCTGGCCGGACTGCCAACCATGGCCCTTCAGGAAGTTCGCCGTCGAGGCCAGCATGTCCGGAACGCTGTGGAAGAGATCGCGGCGTCCGTCGCCGTCGAAATCGATCGCGTATTTGTCGTAGGACGCCGGCAGGAACTGCATCGGACCTATTTCGCCGGCCCAGCCGCCGCGCATCTGCGAAGCAGCGATGTCGCCACGGTCGATGATCTTGAGCGCGGCCACCAGCTCCTTGCGGAAGAAGTCCGAGCGGCGGCAGTCGTAGGCGAGTGTAGCGATGGACTGCAGGATCGAGAACTTGCCGCCGCCATCGGCGCCGTAATTGGTCTCGAGGCCCCAGATGGCCATGATGACCTCTTTCGGCACGCCAAACTTCTGCTCGATGCGCGCCAGCAGGTCGGCGTTCGCCTGCATCCTCTGCCGGCCCTTCGAAAGCAGCGCAGTCGAGACGCGGCGGGCATAAAACTCCTCGAACGACAGCTTGAACGACCTCTGTCCCCGGTCGAGCCGCATGACGGTGGTGTCGTAGCTGAGCCCGGACAAGGCCGAGGCGGCGGTGGCCGCCGATACGCCGCTCTGGCTCGTCACTTGGGAGCGGAACTGACCGACCCAGCGATCGAAGCCTGCCCCGTCGCTGCCGCATGGCTGGGCGCTGGCGGTCCCAGGTAACGCAAAAAGGGCCGCGAGCAGGGGCGCTGCAACCATCTTAATCTTGCTGCGGGGATGCTTCGGCATGGTCCTCGGTGCTCTCGGCTGGGGCGGTTGCTTGGTATCGTCGTCAGGCGATCGGATGCCAACTGTGCCCACAGAATATGGCTAAATGCTAGGGCATACATGGATGGGAAGGCCGTCGCAGGCCGCAGCTGACGCAGGGCCTGACGCCGCCACAGGATGTCAGCCTTTAACAAGACGTTAAATTAATGTTTTGAGAGTTAATCATGCTTTAGGGCTTCGTTCGACTAACAAGATCTTATCGGTTATAAAAGTCTCAAGTTAAGTCGCTGTTGACCGAGGCAGACACGAAATCATGGATCTTCAAGCAGCATCAAAGTTGACGGGCTTGAGCAGCCAGATCGCAAAGACGGGCGCACTTATGTGCTTCGTTCTCGCGTGCGGCATCCTGATCGCCTCCTTAGCCCGGGCCTCTAGTCCTGAAGTGGCCCCCACGCAGCGCACCCAAGTCTCTGCTGTCCGGTAACGGATGGTGGCGGGCCGGCGCCTTATCCGGCCAATTGGTTTCTCGACCCGACGCTACTGCTCACGATCACTCACTCTTCGCTCTCTCCTCGCTCTCTCCTCCGCAAAAACTTGAACGGCCCATCCCGCTTCCGGAATGGGCCGTTTTTTTGCGCTGAGTTTGGCCGCCTTATGCCGCGGCCTGGAAGTCCAGCTTGAAACCATGCGTATCGGCGAGCAGCTTCACCGCCTTGGCCACCTCGTCGGCGGGCAATTCGGTAAAGGGCGGGCGCAGGTCGGCCCAGGTCGGATCTTCGCGATAGTGCGCGATCAGCGCCTTGATCACCGGGATCAATGGGTAGGCTTGGATCGCCTTGCGCAGCGCCGTGATTTCACCCTGCAGGCGGTCCGCATCCGGACCCTGCCAATGGTCGTAGACGTTCCGGATCGCTTTGGCCGAAACGTTGGCGGTAGCTGAAATGCAGCCGGCCGCGCCGTTCCTGAGGCCATCGAGCAGAAACACTTCCGAGCCGGGGAACACCTCGAACCCCGGGAAGGCGTCAAGGATTGCCTTGGTGTTTGCCCAGTCGCCCGAGCTGTCCTTCAGCCCGACGACGGTGTTTGGGAACTCCTTGCGCAGGCGCTCGATTAGCGGCAGGGAAAAGCCGACCTGAGCGATGGGTGGAATGTGGTAGAGGTACACCTTCAATGCGTCGTCGGCGACTTCCTCGATCACCTCGGCGAAGAAGCGGAACAAGCCTTCTTCGCTCGGGTTCTTATAATAGAATGGCGGCAGCATCAGCACGCCGCCGCAGCCGAGTTCGACGGCATGCTCGGCAAGGATGATCGCATCGGACACCGCGCACGAGCCCGTTCCCGGCATCAGTTTCTTCGGGTCGATTTCCGCGTCGACCAGCTCTTCCAGCAGCTCCATGCGCTCGTCGACGCCGATCGAGTTGCCTTCGCTCGTCGTACCGAAGGGGGCAAGGCCCGTGCAACCGTCAGCCAAAAGCCACTCGCAGTGCTCGACGAACCGGTCAAGATCGGGCGAGCCATCCTCCCCGAAGGGCGTCACGACTGGCGCAATCACGCCGGAAAAGATCGGAGTGTCCTTCATGTCTTAACCTCATTTATCCGTTGCGCCACTGACGCTGCTATGGCGTCGGCGCGGCTCTGGTGCGTTATGGCAGATGTGTTGGCATAGATACGACGCGAGCACACGCGTCAGATCGATGGAAATTCGCCTCAGGGCATCGGAATACCGGGCTGTTTGACCGGCACATCGTAGCCCTTTTGCACGGCCGGCCGGCCGGCAATGGCCTTGTACCACCGCAGCACATTCGGATATTGCGTCAAATCGATCGTCTGCCACTCGAACCGCGATATCCACGGCCAGATCGAGATATCGGCGATCGAATAGGCACCGGCAACGAACTCGGATTTGGCCAGCTGCCGGTCGAGCACGCCGTAGAGCCGGTGCGCCTCCTTCAGGTAGCGCTCCTCGGCGTAGGGCGCTTTCCCTTTGTTATACTTCACGAAATGATGCACCTGGCCAAGCATCGGCCCGACTCCGCCCATCTGCCACATCAGCCATTGCGTGGTTTCCCAGCGAGCTTTCGGATCCTTGGACCAGAGCTTGCCGGTCTTGTCGGCGAGATACATCATGATGGCGCCGGACTCGAAAAGCGCCAGCCCATTGTCGCGGTCCACGATCGCGGGGATGCGGTTGTTCGGCGAAATCTTGAGGAAGTCCGGTTTGAACTGCTCGTCCTTCGAGATGTCGACCGTGTGGACCGTATAGGGCAGCCCTAATTCCTCAAGCAAGATCGAGACCTTGCGCCCATTCGGCGTAGACCAAGTATAAAGATCGATCATGACGGACTCCTCGGGACCGGATGCGGCAGCGCTGCTGCTGACAAGCTACCCGTCCCAGCCCGGCGCGGCAATGGGCTGAACACTTATCCGTCCTTGCTGTTCTCGCTTGCCAGGGCCGCCTGCCATGACCATATTCCGCCCGGGAGGTTGGCGGCGGACGGAACCCTCGCCAACCGGGTCAGGTCCGGAAGGAAGCAGCCCTAACGATCCGGTTCCGGGTCATCGTCAGCCTCCTTTATGATTTTTACTTGCAGCGTCGCTTGCACCGCGGCCAACCGGCCCTTTGGCGCATGATCTGCTAGGTCGGGTAGAGCTTCATTGCGGAGCCGTGCTCCGCATGGACGCACTTGCGAGACACGACGGGGCGGGCACCTGCGCTTGCGGTGTCGGGTCGCGTACCTCGACTTGACCTACGGCCTGCGCCTGTTGTCACCCAGCGTCGGAGTCATGGCGAAAAAATCAAGCCCATCAAGTGACGCTGGCGCGCACGCGCGGGGTCCTGACGACAGCCCGCTCGACTTCGGCGCCGCCAGTTCGGCGCCGGCGACGAAAGCCTATGTCGTGCTGGCCCGCAAATACCGGCCGCAGACTTTCGACGACCTGATCGGCCAGGACGCCATGGTGCGGACGCTGCGCAACGCCTTCGCCGCCGACCGGATTGCCCAGGGCTATATGCTGACCGGTGTTCGCGGTGTCGGCAAAACCACAACCGCCCGCATTCTCGCCCGTGCCTTGAACTATGTTCCGAAGGGCGACGTGGGCGACGACCGTCCGACGATCGATCTCAAGAAGGACGCGTTCGGGCGCAACTGCCAGGCCATCATCGACGGCCATCACCCTGACGTTCTGGAAATCGACGCCGCCTCCAATACCGGCGTCGACAACGTGCGCGAGCTGATCGAGCTATCGCGGCAGAAGCCCTTTCTCGGCCGCTACCGCGTGTTCATCATCGACGAGGTGCACATGCTCTCGAAGGGCGCGTTTAACGCCCTGTTGAAGACGTTGGAAGAGCCGCCGCCGCACGTCAAATTTATCTTCGCCACGACCGAGATCCGCAAGGTGCCGGTGACGGTTTTGTCGCGCTGCCAGCGGTTCGATTTGCGCCGCGTCGACGTGCCCCTCCTGGTCGCGCATTTCAAGACGATCGTCGCCAACGAGGGCGCCAAGGCCGAGGACGAAGCCCTGGCTTTGATCGCGCGCGCCGCCGAGGGCTCCGTCCGTGACGGCCTCTCCGTGCTGGATCAGGCAATCGCGACATCGAGTGCCGGAAAGGGTGTGGTGACGGCCACAGATGTGCGCGCCATGCTAGGCCTCGCCGATCGCGGGCGCTTGTTCGATCTGCTCGATCATCTCTTTGCTGGGCGCGCCGGGGCGGCGCTCGATGCGTTCACCGCGCTACATCACGACGGCGCCGACCCGATCCAGGCCTTGGGCGATCTCGCCGAAGCCGTGCATCTGACGACGCGCATCCGCATTGCCGGTCCGGATGCGGCGGGCCTGGAGCTTTCAGCGCAAGAAAAGCAGCGCGGCACAGGCTTGTCGGCACAGGTGTCGATCGCGGTTCTGTCGCGCGCCTGGCAAATGCTGCTGAAGGGCATCGAGGAAGCCGGCCGCGCACCAAATACATTGGCGGCCGCCGAGATGGTGCTGGTCCGCGTGGCGCATGCCGCCGACCTGCCGTCGCCGGAGGAATTGATCGCGCGGCTTGGCGGTGGCACCGTATCCCGGCGTGCGGCCGGCACATCAGGCGAGCCGGCGCCCGTATCGCGCACGCCCAACGCGCCGATGAATATAGCGCCAACAAATTCAGCGACCACCGCGCGGCCTGCGTCCCGCGTTCAGGCTCCCGCTGAGCCGCCGCCGCCGCGGCCAGAGGACTATGGCGCCTTTGATCCCGGCGCCGACGCAGCCGAAATCCTGGATGAAGGCGACGGTACCGAAAATCCCGAAGCCGAGACGGTCCGCATGCCGGGCTTCGCTGATCCGCGTACGTTTCTCGACGTTGTCGATCTCGTCGGCCAGAAGCGGGACGCGCGGCTGAAAGTGCATCTCGAAGAAAACACCAGTCTCGTCAAATTCGACCCTGCCGGTGGGATCGAGATCCATCTGCTGCCGAACGCGCCACCGGAAATGGCAAATGAGCTGCGCGAAAAGCTGAACAAATGGACCGGCCGGCGCTGGATGATCGCCGTCAGCAAGGCCCGCGGTGAACGTCCGTTGGGCGAACAGCGCCGCGATCGGGAGGCGGCGGAACTTGAAGCCTTGAAGACGCATCCGGCAGTCGCCGCGGTGTTTGAGCATTTTCCCGAAGCCAAAATCGCGAGTGTCAAGGCTGTGCGTGCACGCCTCGACGAACCAGAAGACGGCCAGGCTACCGGCTGAATGGAAATCGAAATGACCGAGCTCTCGGTAGATGGCCACAGAAAACAGGATCCGCCATGAAAGATCTGATGAAGATGATGCAGCAGGCCCAGCAGATCCAGGGCCGGATGCAGAAAATGCAGGAGGAGCTTGCCGCCCTCGAGGTCGAAGGCCAATCAGGTGCCGGCATGGTCAAAGTGGTGCTGAACGGCAAAGGCGAGATGCGCTCCGTGCGGATTGATCCGGGTCTGGTCAAGCCCGGTGAACACGAAATGATCGAGGATCTCGTGATGGCAGCTTTCACCGACGCCAAGTCCAAGGTCGAGGCCGAGATGCAGGTGAAAATGCAGGACGTGACCGGTGGACTGCCGTTGCCCCCGGGCATGAAGCTATTTTGAGACCCGCTCTTCAGTTTGGCTGTCGCCGAGCACATCGTTCGCCGGTC